>JBQTIF010000157.1:0-19899 GCA_052388395.1 Gemmatimonadaceae bacterium
GCCCGTCGCCTGCATCCGGGCCGGCTCGATCGCCGGGGGCTGGCCCCTTGAGCAGGCGGCGAGAGTCACCAGAGCGAGACCGACAACGAGTGAGCGCATGAAGTCCTCCTGTTGATGGCCTGGTAACGCACAGGCCATGCCACGCACCGTATGTCGCCCAATTGTCCCGAACTGTCCAGATGAACGGATTTCTGTCACCAAAACGAGACGGCCCGGGATCTCTCCCGGGCCGCCCTTGAGGCCTTAAGTCCTCTAAGCCCTTAAGTCCTAGTACATGCCACCCATTCCGGCTCCCGGGCCGCCACCAGCAGGCGCCGCCGGCTTGTCTTCCTTGCGCTCCACCACGACGCACTCGGTCGTCAGGAGCAGGCCCGCGATCGACGCGGCGTTCTGCAGCGCCGTGCGAGCGACCTTGGTCGGATCAATCACGCCGGCCTGCGTCAGGTTTTCATACGCATCCGTGAGCGCGTTGTAGCCGAACGCGTCGTCCTTCGACGAACGCACCTTCTCGACGACAATCGAACCCTCGGCGCCGGCGTTCTGCGCGATCATGCGGATCGGCTCTTCCAGCGAGCGACGCACGATCTCCACACCGATCTGTTCGTCTGAATCATCGAGCTTAAGGGTCTTGAGCGATCGCTGAGCACGGAGGAACGCGACGCCACCTCCCGGCACGATCCCTTCCTCAACAGCAGCGCGCGTCGCGTGCAGCGCATCTTCGACGCGAGCCTTCTTCTCCTTCATCTCGCTCTCCGTCGCCGCGCCAACGTTCACGACTGCGACACCGCCGGCGAGCTTCGCCTTGCGCTCCTGCAGCTTCTCTTTGTCGTAGTCCGACGTCGCCTTCTCGATCGCAGCGTCGATTTCCTTGATGCGACCCTTGATCTTGTCGGTCTCACCAGCGCCGTCGATGATCGTCGTGTTGTCCTTGTCGACAACGATGCGCTTGGCCTTGCCGAGGTCCGAGATGACGGCGTTCTCCAGCTTGAAGCCGACTTCCTCCGAGATCACCTGACCATTCGTTAGGATCGCAATGTCCTGCAGCATCGCCTTGCGACGATCGCCGAAGCCAGGCGCCTTGACCGCGCAGACCTTGAGTGTCCCACGCAGCTTGTTCACGACCAGCGTAGCCAGCGCTTCGCCCTCTACGTCTTCGGCGATGATGAGTAGCGGTTTGCCGAACTGCGCGACCTTCTCGAGCACGGGGAGAAGATCCTTCATGGCGGAGATCTTCTTGTCGTGGATGAGGATCAACGCATCCTCGGTCACAGCTTCCATCTTGTCCGGATCGGTGACGAAGTAAGGCGAGATGTAGCCGCGGTCGAACTGCATACCGTCGACTGTCTCGAGCGTCGTCTCGATGCCGCGCGCCTCTTCAACAGTGATCACGCCATCTTTGCCGACCTTCTCCATGGCATCGGCGATCAGATCACCAATCTCCTTGTCGTTATTCGCCGAGATCGAGGCTACCTGTGCGATTTCCTTCTTACCAGCAGTCGGGACGGAAATCTTCTTGAGCTCGTCGACGACCGCGCTTACGGCGCGGTCGATGCCGCGCTTGAGCGGCATGGGATTGGCTCCGGCTGTGACGTTCTTGAGCCCTTCGCGGAAGATCGCCTGAGCGAGCACCGTGGCAGTCGTGGTGCCGTCGCCAGCGATGTCGGACGTCTTTGTCGCGACTTCCTTCACCATCTGCGCGCCCAAGTTCTCGAGCGAATCAGCCAGCTCGATTTCCTTGGCAACAGTGACACCGTCCTTCGTGACGGTCGGGGCGCCAAACTTCTTTTCGATGACGACGTTACGACCCTTCGGGCCGAGCGTGACCTTGACAGCTTCGGCGAGCTTGTCGACGCCGCGCTTCAGCGCAGCTCTCGCCTCAGAATTGAAATGGAGTTCCTTTGCGGCCATTGCGTGTGCTCCTGATCGGAGATGATGTCGTTAGGTGGATGTTTGAGTGACGTAGACGGCTAGTTGATGACGGCGAGCACGTCGGACTCGCGCAGAATGAGCAGTTGTTCGCCATCAACGGTGACCTCGGTGCCGCTGTATTTGCCGTAGAGCACCTTGTCTCCCGCCTTCACGTCCATCGGGACGCGCTTTCCATCTTCAAATCGGCCAGGGCCCACCGCCACGATCTCACCCTGTTGCGGCTTCTCTTTGGCTGTGTCCGGGATGTACAGACCGCCGCGCATCGTTTCGGCGTCGTCCAGCGCGCGGACGACGACTCGGTCGGCCAGCGGATTCACCTTTACGGACGCCGCGCTTTTAGTAGCCATAGCGTTCACGCCTCCTAGTGGATGTTGGTATGTGTGCCGTACTTAGCACTCTGCTGTTCGGAGTGCTAACAGGCACCCAAGCTAACGACGTCCGGGGTCCCTTGGCAAGTCAGGTGAGCGGAACGTTTTGTGTCATCGAAGCTGCTATGCAGTAACGACTTATCGACGAGCTTGGCTAGCCGCTGGGGCGCTGCCGGCGGACTCGCGATGGCTGGCTGACAACAGCTCGTGCGCCATCCGCAGACCCACAAGGGTGAGTTCAGGAACGACGCGCTCGAATGAATCACAAAACGGAGCGATTGCCTCAGCGAGGCCGCCGGTCGCTACGACGAGCGGCTCGTCATCCCCTGGCCACTCGGCTTTGATGCGCCTAACGAGACCATCGATCGCTTCGGCCGAACCGAAGACAACGCCTGAGCGAATGCAATCCTCTGTCCGGCGGCCGATGACCTCGCTCGGGGCGTAGAGCTCCGTCTGCGGGAGCTTGGACGTGCGTCGCACGAGGGTCTCCATGGCCGTCCGGACCCCGGGAGCGATCACCCCGCCGAGAAAGACGCCGTCCTTAGCAATGCAATCGAATGTCGTCGCTGTACCGAGGTCGACGACGATCGTATCCCGGGCGAAAAGCCGGCTCGCTGCGAGCGTATTGATGATGCGATCGGCACCGACCGTTTGTGGTTCAACGACGTCCAGGGTAATGGGCAGGGCCGAACGCCCATCGACAACTATCGGTCGGACGCCCGTTAGGCGTTGACACGCTTCGACGAGAGGCGCTGTAAGCATCGGGACGACCGAGCCGATGCAGACGCCGCGCATGTCAGCGGCCGCTATCCCGCGCGTCTCGAGCAGGCCGGCGATTAACAGGGCCAACTCGTCGGGTGTCCGTTCTACGTTGGTTGTTGTACGCCAGTGAGCGCGCAACTCCTCAGCGTCGAAGCAGCCAATAGTGGTTTCTGTGTTCCCGACGTCGAAGACCAGAAGCATAGGTCTTAGCTGTTAGCTCTTAAGGTCTTAACCTGCATTACGGTTCCAGCTCCAGTGAGCCTGAAAGATATTGCGCGCGGCCGGTGGCCGTTTCGACGAGCAGTTCCCCGCCCTCCGCGATCCCCAGTACGACGCCAGGGGCTGGCGTGAGGCAACGCCTGCCACGGGCAAGGTCGCGCGCGGCGTACGCATCCAGCTCCTGCGGCGTCAATGGACCACGAGCCGAAGCCGCGGCGCGGATCGCTGGTATCAGCTCAGCCAACACTTCGAAACGCGTCGTGTCGCTCGTTAGGTGTGCCGCCGCAGGAACGCCTTGCGGCGGTCTCACGTTGATGCCGATGCCTAGCGCAACCCAGTCGAGCCGCTGCTCGCGCCAGCGCGCTTCGATAAGGATGCCGGCGAGCTTTCCCCCGCCGACGTAGAGATCATTGGGCCATTTGAGCTGAATCGCTGAAGCCGTCCAACGCTCGAGCACTCGCGCCATGCGCAACCCAACACGCAGTGGAAGCACTGGGAACGCAACCGCATCGTTGGGGCGCTCGAGCAACGTGAGCCACAAGCCGCTTCCGAGTCCCGAGGTCCAGCGTTTTCCCCCGCGACCACGACCAGCGAGCTGCGCGTCGGCGATGACTAATGTCCCGGCTGGAGCAGCGCGGTCGCCTAACGTCGCCGCGACGTCCATCGTGGACCCCACTTCTGCGTAGAGGTGCACTGCCGGCACGGCCAGCTCGCGCGCGAGTTCTTCCGGCGACCTCCCCTCGAGAACGTCAAGCACGCGCAGCCACGAGTGCGAGAATCACGATGCCTAACGCCAGGCGGTAGAGCGCAAAGACCCCGAACGTATGCTGCGCCAGGTAGCGCAGCAACACGGCGATCGCGAGCCAGGAGCTGAGGGCAGCGGCAAGCACGCCGGCAATCAGCGGCGCGGAAAAGCCGCCGGCGGCGATAGCGTCCGGCACTTTCACGATTGCCGCCGCAGCAGTGATCGGCATACTGAGCAAGAAGCTGAAGACGGCCGCGCTGCGTCTATCGAACCGGAACAGTCGCGCGGCTGTCATTGTCGCCCCCGATCGCGACACACCGGGAACGAGGGCGAACGCCTGAGCGATCCCAACCAGCAGGGCGTCGCGCCAGCCCATTGTGGCAAGCGGCCGGTCCGCGCGCGCGAACTTATCGGCCGCCCAGAGCACGATCCCCATAATCATGAGCATGACGGCGATCAGCGCCGGCGTTCGCAGTGTTGTTTCAGCGGCTTCCTCCAGCAGAACGCCCGCGATCGCTCCCGGTATCGTCCCTACCACCAGAAAAACAACGCGCCACTCGTCAGGCGTGGTTACCGCGCGTCGCCGAACGATATCGAGGGCAGACCGACCTAACGCGAGCCAATCGCGGCGAAAGTACCATAAAACGGCAACCAGCGTGCCCACGTGCAGCGCGACGTCGAAGGCGAGCCCTGGGTCTTGCCAGCCGAAAACCCATGGTGCGAGGGCGAGGTGCGCGGACGAACTGATTGGAAGGAACTCGGCGAGCCCCTGCAGCACGCCGAGGACAACCGCCCGAAAAACGGTCATGCGTTAGGCAGGGGGCTGGCCGGCAGGGGGCATCGCTGCGCTGGGCACCGCGTCGACGTAGAGCGCCTCATATTGAGCAACGACCTGATCGCGCGAGAACCGCTCCCGCGCATCCGCCGCCGCTGCCTCGCTCATCGCCCGCCAACGGGCACTGTCTCCAAGGATCTCCAGCGCTGCTCGCACCATGCTGTCCAGATCGCCCACCGGGCGTAGCATTCCAGTCACACCTTCGCGAACGACCTCAGGCAGGCCGCCGACATTCGTTCCCACGACGGGGACGCCGCACGCCAACGCCTCGAGCGCGCTCAGCCCGAACGATTCGAACTTGCTCGGCAACAAGAAAAGGTCGGCCGAGGCGAGTAGCGGCGCCACCGCGTCAATCTTTCCGAGGAAGTGCACCACGTCCGTTAGGCCCTGCTCGCGCGCCTCTTCTTCCGCGTCAGGGCGATCCGGCCCGTCGCCCACCATAACGAGAACGCTTGGTATCTGGCGTTGAACTTCGGCGAAGATGCGGACGACGTCGCGAATGCGCTTGATCGCTCGGAAGTTGGAGACGTGCATCAGCACTTTCTTATCGCCGGCGACCTCGCGTAGCTGCGACGGATAACGGCTGCGGCGGTACACCTCGCCGTCCACGAAATTGTGAATCACTTCGACGTCGCAGCCCGTGCATCCGAACGCGGCGATCGTCTCGCGCTTGAGAAAGTCGGAAACCGCCGTAATTCGGTCTGACTTTTCAATCGAGAAGCGCGTGATGGGATAGAACGAGCGGTCCTGACCAACGATCGTGATATCCGTGCCATGGAGCGTTGTGATGACCGTGATGTCATCGCCGTCTTTGCGCAGCATCTCTTTCGCGATCCACGCACTCGTCGCGTGCGGAATCGCATAGTGCACGTGTAGCAGGTCGAGCTTGTGCGTGCGCACGACTTCGTGCATGCGCACAGCGAGCGCCAGGTCGTACGGCGGGTACTCGAAGAGGGGGTACTTACCGACATCGACTTCATGCAGGTACACGCGCGGCAGGAAGCGCGGGAGACGAAACGGCTGCCGGTAGGTGATGAAATGGACTTCGTGCCCGCGTGATGCGAGCGCGATGCCTAGTTCCGTCGCGACGGCTCCGGAGCCGCCGTACGTTGGGTAGCAAGTAATGCCGACATTCATGCGACTTGGGCTCCCGAGTGCCACCACGCGAGTGCCCACTCCTGCGCACTACTGTCGTTAGGGTTGATTCGCAGCATGTCACCGTGAAGTTGATGACGGAACCACGTCCGCTGCCGCTTGGCGTACTGCCGTGTTGCGGCAAGGACCTCCGCACGAGCCGCTGACAGATCTGCGGCCGAGCCCCCCACAACATAACGACGGAGCGTGTCATATCCGGTAGCCTTCCAAGCCGGAGCCGTCGCAGGCACACTCTGCGACAGGCGACGCACTTCGTCGAGCCAGCCCGCCTTGATCATCTCATCTACGCGGCGCTCGATCGCTTCGTGCAGCGTCGCTCCCGGGTCGACCACCAAATATTGCGGCGTTATGGGGGCGACACTGGGGTCGGCGACAAAGAGCTCACTCAGACGCCGCCCTGTTAGCAAAGCGACTTCAAGCGCGCGAAGAAGTTGCGTGCGACCGAGCGTGCTGCGCGGCGGATCGATGCGTTCGCACCAGCGACGCAGCTCCGTAGTTGTGAGGCCAGCCAAATAACCGGCAACGTGTTCGCGTCGCACAGGGTCAAGCTCTGGTTCGGAAAAGAGCGGTTGCACGAGTGCCCGCACATAGAACCCTGTGCCACCGACGACCAAAACCTCACGCCGGTCGCGCCTGGCCTGATCGATGGCCGTCCGCGCGATCGATGCGAAACTGGCGGCGGAAAAGCGCGCCTTTGGCTCAACGATATCGATGCCGACGTGCGGAACCAGCGCCAGCTCGTTAGGTGATGGCTTTGCAGTCCCGATATCGAATCCGCGATACACCTGGCGTGAATCTGCGCTGATGATCGTGGCGCCCACGGACTGCGCGAGCGCGAGGGCTAGTCTGGACTTTCCGGCGGCCGTCGGTCCGACGATGATTCGGAGCCTAACGTCGCCCAAACCGGCGCTCCAACTCAGCCCACGACAGTCGCACGATCGCAGACCGGCCATGCACGTCATGCGCAGCGAGCGAGGTGCGCGCGAGGTCGGCCAGCAGCGCGCGTCGTTCACCGAGTTGCATCGCGTCGCCGGCCTTGATCGCCGCGCGGCAAGCCAGCGTCGCCACCAGTCGCTCGTGGCGTCCATGCGCAGCGGCGCCCCGGTCACCCGTCAGACTCGCGAGCGTCTCGCGCAGGCAGCGCATCGCATCAAAACGCGAGTGCAGCGTAGGAACGCTGTGCGCGACAATGCTCTGTCCGCCGAAGTCCTCGATCTCGAAGCCGATTCTTTCCAGAGCGCTGCGATGCTCCTCGAGGGCTTCTTGCTCTTCGGCACCGAGGTGCAGCGTTACCGGGAACAGCAAGCGCTGCGAGGGAAGGTCTCCGCGCTCGAACGCGCGCATGAGCCGTTCGTACAGAACACGCTCGTGAGCGCTGTGCTGATCGACGAGAACGACGCCCTCGTCGTGCTCATACACGAGATACGTGCGACGCAATTGTGCGACTTCTAGCTCCGAAGCGCTGGCCAGTGCACGCACCTGCTCAACCGGCGTGGCTGATGCGGCGGCAAATAGCGTGTCATCGTCTGATGGCGCTGCCGGGAGCGGCAATGTGTCGATAGCACTGTCCCGTGAATCGAACGTGCCGGCGTGCTCGTTAGGAGGAGTGCCCGCTGGTGACGCCGGCGCGTGGCCGGGAGACCGCCAGTAGGTAAATGCGGCCGCGCTATCCTCAGTGCCCAATGCGCGCCGGACCGCGGTTTCCACCACGCGCTCGAGGTTCCAGCGATCGCGAAAGCGAACCTCGGCTTTCGCCGGGTGCACGTTGACATCCACGAAATCGCCAGGAAGTGTCAACTCGAGGATGAGCGACGGCCTAACGCCGGATGGAAGCGCGCTGCGGTACGCGGTCTCCGCTGCGCGGATCATGCCGGCGTCGCGCACCGGGCGGCCGTTCACAAAGAGCGCTGCGCGGCGAGTGGCAGTTCCAACGTCGGCCGGTCGCTCAACCAGGCCAGTAACCAGCACGGCACCATGGATGTCGCTGACATCGACGAAGCGCTCGGCGGCGCGACTCCCCCACAGCGTGACGAGGCGCGCACGTAGCCGCGCAGCAGGGGGGAGGTCGATGACCTGGCGCGCTTGATGCACGACTGTGAAATGGATGTCGCGACGAGCGAGGGCGACGCTCGTTAGGACATCGACGATCGCGCGCCATTCGCTACGGGCGCTGCGCAGGAATTTGCGGCGCGCCGGCACGTTGTAAAAGAGATCGCGAACAGTGACTGTGGTGCCAGGTTGCCGTACCGCCTCTTCGGTGGTCTCGAGCGCGCCACCGGCGACCCGCAAGCGAGTGCCGGGTCCCTCGTTAGGAGCGGTCACCAGCTCGAAGCGCGAGACTGACGCAATGGACGGCAGCGCTTCGCCGCGAAATCCGAAGGTCGCCACACCTACGAGGTCGGCGACGTTGCGGATCTTGGATGTGGCGTGACGCTCGATAGCGAGCCGCGCGTCGTCACGCGTCATGCCGCAGCCGTCGTCGCTCACGCGTATGCTCGCGAGCCCCCCATCTTCGATCTCGATGTCTATGCGCGAGGCCGCGGCGTCGAGTGCGTTTTCGAGTAGCTCTTTCAGCGCCGACGCCGGTCGCTCGACGACTTCACCGGCGGCTATCTGATCGGCGACTGTCGACGGAAGTACGGCGATTCGTCCGGGCGCCGCCGTGACCTCGCGCTCTCGCACGGTCGTCGTGCTGGGCACCTCAGTCACGCAGCTCGAGCGAAACGAGTCGCTCCGTGGGGAGCCACCCTTCACGCCCGTCGTTCAGGCGGACAAGCGTCCACGTCGTACGCGCCGTCGGGGTGCGAACCGTTTCACCAAGCATGACTTCTTCTGCCAAGTCGGCGCCTAACGCGGGAGCGCTGCGCAGCCGCTCGGGCACAATAACGACTGCCGTCTGCTCACCGCGCGCTATCTCATTGAGGCGCATTCCAACAACAAGCGCGGCCGCTGCCACTACCAATGCGCTCCCTGCCGCGACGCGTGACCAGTGTCGGCCAATCGGTTGCAGCGTGCAAACCATGAACCATGCGAATACACCGAGCCACGCAATAAACGAAACCGGAATCGGCGGTACATCGCCAATCAACCCGCTGCGAAACGACGGAAGGACATCCATCCGCTGTCGAGTTTCGCCATCGAGCGGATCGAGTCGCAGTGCACGTTGCCACGCGACGGCAGCCGCTGCTGTGTCGTGTGCCTGCCAAGCGCTGGCGCCCGCATTGGCCCATGCGTCGGCTGCGCGCGGCTCACCTTGCGCAAGGGCTGTGAAGACGCGCTGTGCGGAGCCGAAGGCTCCTGCCTCATAAAGCGCGACTCCACGCGCGAACGTTTCCGCATCGGTGGAACTGTGTTGCATCGCCCACGCAAGTGATGCCGCCAGAACCAGAACCATCGCGGACGCCGCGGTCGCTCTCCGCAACGGCACGCGGCGATGTGTCGCCTCGCGATCGATGGCAGAAAAAACATCGGCGGCGCGCGAGGCCAGCCCTGGGTCGGCGATGCGTGCGCCGCCACCGAATACCGCGGCGTCAAGCTCCGCGTGAAGTTGTGCGGCTCGCTCTGACGCCTCTCGCGTTACGCCGCGGCGGCGCAGTGCGCGCACAATGCGGCGTGGGTCGGTGAGCGTGGCAGCGTCCATTTGCAAACGCTCGCTGAGAGCGATGGTCAGCGCGCGTCGCACATGCGCGCTGTCACCCGCGCTTGCGCCAGCGATGTGACGCAGCGCCGCCCCTGCTTGGCGCACGCGGCGTCGGCGCGATCGCCTAACAAGAGCTACTCCCGCGGCCGGCATCGGAATGAGCGCGAGCGCGAACCAGTACGCGGCATGCGTCGAGATTGGCGCTGCCAGAGCGCCGCGATACGCCGTTCGTATGGTGAGCGGCAGCGGCGTGTCACCAGCCGCTTCTGTCGCCACGACGAGAGTCCCCTGCTCGACGGTAACGCCAAGCTCGGGAGCTGATGCAATAGCGTAGCGCGCTGCATACGGATCGAAATGCGGATAGCGCACGGCCGGAATGCGCTGCGCGCCGGGCGTAGCCGGAGTCACGATGAAATCGAACTCTTTCACGCCACGAACAAGCGAACCGGAACTATCGATCTGCACACGCTCGGGACCGTTGACCAGCTGCGCCCACGTTAGGCGAAGGGCGGGGCGTGGGACCAATGCCAGATTCCCTACTCCCCGCACTGCGACTGTGAGCACGAAAGGTTTACCGACTGCGACAGGATCAGCGTCCGCACGTCGTTCGACAGTGAGCACGCCGACGGCACCTGCATAGTCCTGCGGGCGCTCGGTAGAGGCCGGCGGGTCGCGAGCGATCACGGCGAGGCTTTCCGACCGCAGTGTCTTGCTCTCCTCGCGGCTGAAGAAGGACGTCGATAGCGGCAGCGAATAGCTCAGGCGCGCCGGTGCAACAGCGTGGCGGCCAGCGACTAGAGGGAAGATCGCACGTTGGAAGACGTGGACTTCATAACGTCGTGCACCGGCCACGCGCGCGAACGCAGATGGCGCGGCCAGGTCATAACCGAGCATTGCGCGCAATTCGGGCGGGACGAACTCGGGGTTACGTCGTAGCCGTGCGCGCGCATCCTCAGCGATGAAAACGCCGACTTGGTACAGTGCCTGCTGACCTACGAAGATCTCGCGCGGCAGCAGCATCGCATGAAACGTGACATCGAGCGCCGGGTCGACGGGCGCCTGCACAACGACGGTTGGCGTCTGTGCCGCGGCACCCTGAGACAGCGCCGCGCCAAGTACCAGGAATCCGCGCGAAAGGAGCCTCACCAGTCTTTGCCCACGTTAGGCGGCTTCGGCCGATTCTGCTGCTGCTTCCCTTGTACTTGCCGCTCCTCGCGTGCCGCGCTGTTGAGCAGCTGTTCCGCCTGCTGTTCCCCAAGCCCGCCGGCAGGGCGCTGACTCGCCGGCTGATCTTCGGGGCGTTCTCCCCCCCCCCCACCACCGCCACCTCCGCCACCACCACCGCCTGATTGCTCCTCCTTGCGCAGCGCCAGTTCATAGTTCCACTTCGCGTCGAACTCGTCAGCGCGCATGCGCAGCGCCCGCTTGTACAGCTCCAGAGCAGACTCGAGCGCCTGACGAGTGCTATCGGCGGCAGGCGCTCCAGGGAGGGGGAGGCCGCGTTTGAGGTGCACGAGGCCCAGGTTGAACAGCGATCGGTAGCGCAGCTCCTCATCGCGAGCACGCATGCTACGTTCGAGCGGTTCTGCGGCGGCTGCCAGCGAGTCCATCGTCACCAGCGCTGTGCCGTAGTCATAGGCGAGCGTGGCCGACGCCGGCGCGCGGTCGAGCGCAAAGCGGTATAGCGATGCGGCGCGGGCGGCATCGCCGGCTTCGTATGCCTTTGCCGCCTCGGATGCGTAACGAGACGGGAGGCGGCAGCCAGCGAGGAACACCAGCACCGCGGCGGCGCTGGCAAGCGCGCGCGCCCGCGCGCGAATCGGTGCACGGCGGCGTTCGCGCAACCACGTGTCGAGCGCCACAAGTAGCAGCGCCGGAATCAGCAGCAGCTGGAAGCGCGCCGTACGAGTTCGACCGGCCTGAATAGTCCGCGCACTCGCGCGCAGCGACGACAGGGCTTGCCGCACGCGGGATGCCTTGTCGCTTGCCGCGGCTTCTACGAACGTCCCTCTCGTGCCAGCAGCCAGCGCTGCGAGCAGCTCGGCCTGATAGCGAGTCGTCACGATGTTCCCTGCCTCGTCGCGCTTCATCGTTATGCGGTCGCCTTCTCGAACCGGAATTGTCGCCCCCTCCTGCGTGCCGAAACCGACGCTGACTATCGTAATGCCGTTACTTGCAGCGCGCTGTGCCGCCGCCGTCACTTCGTCACTCGGCTCGAATGCTTCACCGTCGCTCATTACCACAATCGCTTTGTCGCCGGCTGACTCGGTGGCAAGCAGCAAATCGACGGCCTGACTGACAGTACGAGAAAGCGAGCTTCCGGCCTGTCCGACGATCGACGGATCGAGGTTGTCAAGAAAGAGCTCCAGCGCTCCGTCGTCACCTGTAAGAGGCGTGAGGATGTAACTGCGTCCAGCGAATGCAAGAATCGCGAAGCGATCGGCGGGCGAGAGCGCCCACAGCCTGCGCACCTCTTGCTTGAGGCGTTCGAGGCGGCTCGGACGTTCGTCCTGCGCGAGCATCGAGAGCGAGGCGTCGAGGGCAAGAACGACGTCGATTCCCTGGCCACGTACGGCGCGTTGCTCGACCCCCCAGCGTGGACCCGCGAGTGCCACGCCTGCCAGCGCAACCGCGCTCCCCAAACGCAGCGCACGCCAATGACCGGCTTTGAGTGCAACGTCAGGGACGAGCCGCGGCAACAGCTGACCTTCGGCGAACGTTAGCAGACCACGACGGCGGCGGCGCACCTCCAGCACTAGTGCCAGCACAACGCCGACGCCTAACAACATGGCTACGGGCAGGAACCAGACCCAGTCGAACGTCATGCAGCCGCCTGCGCTGGGGTCGCTGGGGTTTCAGGTGCTTGCTGCGTGGCATGGATCTGCTCCACCACGGCGCGCGCTTCTTTACCAAGCTGTGTCGCTTCCGTCGGGACTACCGCGCGTCGCGCGAACTTGATCAAGTCCGCTTCCACGAGAAGCCCGGCGAGTCGGTTAGCTGGGAACACGGACACGTCACGGATGGCTGCGAGCAGTTCGGACGTCGTTAGCGCGAGATCCGCACGCTCATCGAGACGCGAGAGATACTCGCGCATCACTTCGACCATGAGCGCTACGTACCGCCCCCGTTCGCCGGCAGCCACCAAGCCAAGGGACTCAACGCGCTCGAAGGCCGCGAGGGCCTCCTCGTACGGATCGACCGGAGCGATGAGCCGCAGGCGGCGCCGGCGGCGCAACCACCACCAGATCAGCGCGATGATCAACGCCACTGCAAGAGCGATCAACAGCCACCACCACCACGGTGACGGCACTGGAAGGACACCGCGCGCGGGTTTGGGAACGTGAAGCGCAGAGTCCGCCGGGAGCACGCTGCGCACGAAAACGGAGACACCGCCTAACGAGACCTCCTGAACGCGACCGCCGAACGCAACGCGCACGCTGCCGAGCGGCACGGCGAGCGGCCCAACGTCCCACGCCGCGAGGCGATACACAGCAGTCTGATCGGTCGCCGCGGTGTCGGCGCCTGTCGTGATCTGCACCGGGTCAATTGCCTCGACGGCGCCTGACGAATCCGGAGCGTCGGGAAAGCCGATGTCTGCGCCACGCGGAGCACGGATACGGACGACGACGCGAAAGGCGTCGCCGACAGTGACTGTTTCAGGCTGCACGACGACGGCGCGCTGGACGCGAAGGTCTTGCGCGTTCTGCGCGACGAGGGCCGCAACGAGCAGCCAGCCGGCGCTCACCGCCGTCTCCGCCGGCCGCGGCGTCGCTCGCGCGCGCTGAAGAATCGCAGCAACGCTTCGACATACGGCGCGTTGGTGCGTAGCGGGATTTCGTCGATGGCGAGCCGGCGCAGCATCTTGCGTCGCGCGACACGCTCCCTGGACGCTGCGTCGCGGAAGACGTTGCGCACGCGCGAATCCCCGGTATCGAGCTCGATTGTCGCTCCGGTTTCCGGGTCGACGAATCGCGCTAAGCCGACGTTAGGCAGATCCGCCTCACGCGGATCCTCGATCGTCGCAACGACGAGATCGTGCCGCTGCGACGTCAGCTTGAGCGAGCGCTCCAGCCCTTCTTCCTGCAAATCCGATAGCAAGAAGACGATCGCGTGGCGCGAGGTGAGCATCCCGCGCAGGTACTCCAGCGCCCCGGCGATGTCAGTCCCCCGCCCCTCAGGCTCGTGCACCAGGATGTCGCGGATCACTCGCAGGCCGTGACGACGGCCTTTGCGTGGCGGAACGACGTGCTCGACCCGATCGCTGAACAGCAACACGCCGACCCGATCGTTGTTCCGCACCGCAGACATCGTGAGCAACGCAGCGACTTCCGCCGCCAGCTCCTGTTTGAATCGTCGCGCGGTTCCAAAGTACTCAGACCCCGAGCAATCGACGGCGAGCATAACGGTCAGCTCACGCTCTTCCACATAGCGCTTGACGTACGTGCGCCCGGTTCGGGCTGAGACGTTCCAATCGATAGTGCGTACCTCGTCGCCGGGCTGATATTCGCGTACCTCCGCGAACTCCATCCCCTGGCCCTTAAAGACCGAGCGATACTCCCCAGCAAAGACGGAGTTAACCAGGCCGCGGGTGCGCAGCTCGATGAGCCGTACCTGGCGCAGGACTTCGCTGGGAACGCCTAACGTGAGTCGCTGTCGCGCGGCGACAGAGGATTCAAAAGGTCGCACTGACCTCTGACCTTGGACCTCTGACCTAACGGCTGTCGTCACGGACTCTCGACCGCGCCGAGGATGCGCTTGACGATGTCATCGGATGTCACGTCTTCAGCTTCGGCTTCATATGTCGTTAGGACGCGATGGCGCAGCACGTCCGGCGCCATCGCCTTCACATCGTCCGGAGTCACATAGGTTCGGCCGCGTAGAAAGGCGTGCGCCCGCGCGCTCTGTGCCAAGGCGATGGTGGCGCGCGGAGAAGCGCCGAACTCGATCAACGGCGTCAGATCTTTGAGGTTGGCTTCGGCGGGGCGTCGCGTCGCCGTCACGATCTCGACGATGTAGTCGACTACGCGTTCGTCCATGTACAGCTCCGCGATGCGCCGGCGCGCGTCGAGAATCGCGTGTGGTGAAGCGACAACGTCGATGGGAATGGGAATACCGCTCGCCATGCGGCGCATGATCTCTTTCTCTTCGTCGCGCGACGGATAGTCCACGTGCAGCTTGAGCATGAAGCGGTCGACCTGTGCCTCGGGGAGCGGATACGTCCCTTCCTGCTCGATGGGGTTCTGCGTGGCGAGTACGAGGAAGGGCTCCTCGAGACGAAAGGTTTGACCGCCTAACGTGACTTGCTTCTCTTGCATCGCTTCGAGCAGCGCTGCCTGGACCTTGGCGGGAGCGCGGTTGATCTCATCCGCCAGCACGATATTGGCGAAGATGGGCCCCTTCTTGACGCTGAATGTCCCTTTCGCTTGTTCGAAGACCTGCGTGCCTAACACGTCCGCAGGGAGCAGATCGGGTGTGAACTGAATGCGTTGAAAGGTGGTGTTGATCGTCTCGGCGAGCGTGCGCACCGTGAGTGTCTTGGCCAATCCCGGAACGCCCTCCAACAGGACGTGACCGCCGGTGAGAATGCTGACCAGGAGGCGCTCGACCATGTATTCCTGGCCCACAACACGTTTCCCGACCTGACGCATCACAGCATGCACCAGTGCGATGTCAGCCTGATTCGTCGACGCTACTGTGGTCGCCACAGCGGTTTCTCCGACACGCAAGAGGTTAGTCCAATACGCGCAGCTTTCGCGTCATACCCGCAAATCTCCCGCCCGCTCCCGATGTTCCCGGCCGTTATCCCTTACTCACGCTTCTCCCATCCTCCCGCTGTTCCACGACCTTCTGAATCGCAAACCGCTCGCGTGCGGAGAGCTCACGGTATTCGCCAACAGGCAACGCGTCGAGCCGGATCGGTCCAAACCGCGTGCGCTTGAGCCCTTTGACGTAGAGCCCCAGGGCTTTACACAGTCGCCGCACTTCGCGTTTGCGCCCTTCTGTGAGCGCGACCTCGAAGATCCAACGATCGCTTCCCGGCTCACGCCGCGCACGGGCGGAAACGAGACGCACCGGGCCGTCATCGAGCGCCACGCCCTGCAGCGCCTGTTTCGCAGCGCGCGGTGCGTCGCCCGTGACCGTCGCCTCGTATACGCGCTCGACCTCACGGCTCGGATGCGTGAGTGCATGCGCTGCCGTGCCATCCGTTGTCATGAGGAGCAGACCTTCGGTGTCGTAGTCCAAGCGACCTACATACGTTAGGCCTGGTACATCGGGAACGTGCGCGAAGACCGTCGGGCGCCCACGCGTGTCGCGCTTGGTCGTCATCGTTCCGGTGGGTTTGTTGAGGGCAAACCAGACGGCTTCGCCGGCCTGAATGTCGATCGCCGTGCCGTCAACCGTTAGGCGATCATGCTCGGGGTCGACGACCTGCCCGATCTGCGCCACCGCGTCGTTGACGAACACGCGTCCCGCAGAAACGAGCGCCTCCGCTTTCCGTCTCGATGCGATGCCGGCGCGCGCGAGCGCGCGCTGGATCCGCATCCCAGGGCTCATGCGACCGGATTCGGCTCCGTCTTGAGCGCGATGGCCAGCTCGTCGGCGCGCGGCAGTTCTTCGAGATGCCGCAGCGCGAAGTGCTCGAGAAAGAGAGACGTTGTGCCGTAGAGCAGCGGCCGTCCCAGGCCCTCGGCGCGCCCCACGACTTCGATGAGGCCACGTTCGTGGAGCGACTTCAGGATGCTTCCGACGTTCACGCCGCGGATCCCTTCGATCTCAGCTCGACCAATCGGTTGGCGATACGCGACGATGGCGAGCGTTTCGAGCGCTGCGCCGGACAGGCGGTGCGGCCGCACGGCCAGCTGCGCCCGCTCGATTACCTCAGCGTACTCCGATCGCGTTAGGATCTGCCAGCCGTCGCCTAACTCGGCAAGCTCGACGCCATGTCCTTCTACCTCGTACGTCTCGCGAATCTCTTCGAGCGCGGCACGTACGGCGGCCGGCGAGGCGTCGGAGTCCAGGTCTGCAAGCTCGTCGACCGGGATGGGTCGAGCGCTCGCAAACAGAGCGGCTTCAAGCAGCTTCGCCAGCGGGCTCACGTGAGATCCAGACGTTGGAGAAAGGGGCTAGTTGCTCGAGGGAGAGCTCGCCGCGGCGCGCCATCTCGAGCAAGGCCAGCAGAACCGACAGGATCTGCCAGCGTTCGGGTTCAGCAGGGACGACATCTCGCCAGGGCACTCGCTCGCGCAGCGAGAGGATGCCACGCACAGTGGCAATAGCGCCATCGACATCGAGTGGACGCGGCATGACGTCGTGCAGATCGGGCGACTGAGTAGCGCGCAGGACGCGATCGACGGCGGCCAGGAGCTCGACGAGTGAGAGCGCGAGCGGTGCTTGCGGCGGCGCCGGAAGCTCAGGAAGATACGAGCGAGCAAAGCGACGCCGGCGCTCATCAGCGAGCCGCTCCAGGTGATCCACGATCTCACGAATCTGCTGATACTCGAGGAGACGGCGTACAAGTTCGGCGCGGGGATCTTCCCACTCATCCTCGGAGCCGCTGCGCGGGAGGAGGAGCTGCGCCTTGATGCGCAGTAGACGCGCAGCCATCTCCAGGTAGTCGGCGGCCTGGTCGAGGCCTAACGAGCGAATCCGTTGCAGAAACTGCTCGGCGATGCGCGCGATGGGGATATCGTAGATATCGACCTTCTCGTCACGGATCAGCGTGAGCAAGAGGTCGAGCGGTCCCGAGTACTCGCTCAGCTCGACGACGAAGGGAGCCGGATCGTCGTCCACCAGCGCGCGCGCCGTAGCGCCGTTCGTGTGAATCATCCGCCCATCCATGATGCCGGGAGGAGAAAGGGAGCGACAGCGCCCTCAGCGAGCGCGAAGAGCGATGTGGCGGGCCACATCCAGCGCCTGAACAGATCGTTGCCGATGCCGGTCGCGAAAAGAATGAGTAACACGAAAATGCCGTACATGCCTAACTGCTGATACCGCAGCGACCACGCAGGCGGCAGCAAGTACTTCATCACGTGCGAGCCGTCGAGGGGCGGAAGTGGGAGGAGGTTGAACAAAGCGAGCATCAAATTGATGTTCACACCGAGCAAGAACATCACCTGCACGATCGATAGTGGCATCGTTAGGGCAGGGATCACATTGCCGAGCATTCCGATCAGCGGTATCAGCGCCGTGAAGATCAAGGCGAGCAGGAGGTTGGTCGCGATACCAGCGAGCGAGACGATGATATCGCCGCGCTTGAAGTTCCTGTAGTTGCGTGGGACGACGGGGACCGGCTTCGCACCGCCAAAGATGAAACCGCCGGACCAGATCGTGATGATCGGAAGGATGATCGTCATGAAGGGGTCGATATGCTTCAGCGGATTCCACGTTAGGCGCCCGAGTTGATACGCCGTGGGGTCGCCTTGTTTGAGAGCCGCGTAGCCATGCGCATATTCGTGCGCAACCATGGAGAACAGCAGTACTGGCACTGCCAGCGCGAAGTACTGGACTTTGTCCAATGGCGGCTGAACGGCGGGCTAGGGTGGACTCGCAACGCGAGCGTCGGTGCGCCGACCGATGCGCAAACTAGCGACGGGGAAAAGCGCAGTAAAGCTGTGTCCTGCCTTGACATGCCTTACGGGCAAGCCTAGCATTCCCCGCTCACTTTTTGTGCTTAACGACTGACTGTTTTGGAGTGTAGGCGTGCCGCGAATTCGATCGGGCAAGAAAAACATGCGCAAGGCCCGAGCGGCCACCATCCGCAACCGCGCTCAGCGCGCTGCATTGCGCACCGCGCTCAAGAAGGCTGGGACAACGGGAGCCGATGAAGCGACGCGTCGTGAGGCGGCGGCGCGCTTAGATCGGGCGGCCCGCAAAGGCCTCATTCACAAAAACACAGCAGCGCGGCAGAAGCGGCGCATCGCCCGGCTGGCCAAGAACTCCTGAGACGTAAAAAGCAAAGAGCGTAAAGAGTTAAGGGGACGATCGATCTCTTCACCCTTAACTTCTAACGCTGAACACTGCACGCAGTTGTTTTGTCGTTGGCACGCGTTGGCACCGTTAGGCGCTTACATCGCAGCCAGCTCGCCCCCGCAACGCTCGCAATACCACTCCGTCGGATAGTTCATCGTGCCACACTCCTGACAACGGAGTGTTTTAACTTGCTCCGTCGGCATGTCCTTGAGGATTTGCGGTATGGCGCCCGGCGTCAACGTGCTGGTCGCGATACCCGCGGCGCTGCGGCGCTCCTCAGCCATCGTCGGACGCCGCGCCGCCCCGAACGCCGGCGACACTCCCTGCGTCAAATCCTCGTTAGGTGCTGCCTCATCGACGGCGGGAGCCGGCGCCGGAGCGGGGATGTGCGGCGTCGCCAACGCTGGCGTTAGGCGCGGGTCCGGGCCCAGTGATTTCAAGAACGCGAGCTCGTCCATCGCGGGACGCTCGCGTGGCGGCTCCGCGACGGGCGCCGCGCTGGGTGCCGGCGCGGCCCCCAAAGCCGCTGCGGCTACGTCGATCGCCGCCAGCACGCCGCGCATGCGGTTGAGCTCCGCCTCGATCGCGTGGCGCTCCGATGCGAGCCGCGCGATCGCCTCATCGCAGCGCGCAAACGACGACTGCGCTACCTCAGGGGCGTACTCACCTACTCCGGCGCGGAGTTCGTATTCGGCCCGCTCATCGCGCTTCTCTCCCTCGTCACGCTCGAGCCCGGCAAGCCGAACGGCCAGTTCGTGCGCCGAGCTGCGTAACTCCGGGGCCCGCTGCACGAGCTGCTCGGTGACCTGACCGAGCCGTGCCGCGTAATCGCCGCGGACGCGCTCGAGCACATGCCCTGGCGCGCTGCCGCGCCGCGCATCCAGCTGCGCAATCCACGTTTCGTATTGCTTGCGCTCTTCGAGAAGCGCCGTCAATGCGTCCATGTGACCACTCTCGGTCATGGCCCACTCCGAGAATCGTTAGGTGTTTTGCTGGCGTGCGCCGCCTCGCGGCGAGCCGCCTGCAACGTCTCCACAGCGCGCGCCGGCAAAGTGCGCACCTCGCCGAGCGCACGCGCTGCCCAGACAATACGCGCGCCGTGCTCCAAACTCTCCATGCGTTGATGTGCGACGCTCAGCGTAGCTCCCACCGTTGTCGCACCATGGTTCGAATAGAGGAACACGTCGTGCTCGCTAATAAAAGGCTCCATCGCATCCGCCAGCTCTTCCGTTCCGGGAATGACGAACGGCACATACGCAATATTACCCAATTGATA
>JBQTIF010000158.1:0-14389 GCA_052388395.1 Gemmatimonadaceae bacterium
GCGGACGCGCAGGCTGTTCCAGCGAACTTTGTGTTCAACCTGCCGTACATCGACGACTTGGCGCAGCGGAACCGCCTGGGCAATCGCCTGTGGCAGTTCACGCTTGATCGTGGCTCCATCTCGATCGCGCCGGCGTATCGCATCACTGACCCGCGCATCAAGTTCAAGGCGCCGGGGCAACACACCCTAACGCCGCAGGATCCAGCGAGCGGGGCGTTCTTCATTCAGGACAAGTATCCGGCGTTCACGACGCCGATTCGCGTCGCGTCCAAGCTGGAAGCAGACTACATCGCCGCTGAAGCCCAGGGAACGGCTGAGCAGCTCGCGCTCATCACGGCGCGTCGCCTGGCCAACGGCCAACCCGCCTACACGGGCCCCACGGACGCGACCAGCGTGCTGACCGAGCTGTTGTATCAGAAGTCACTCGATTTCTTCCTCGAGGGTCGCAAGCTCGGCGATTTCCGTCGCAATCCGAACAACACGTTGCACATGCCGGTGCCGGGGGCCCCGTACTTCAAAGCAGGATTCCCGCCAATCAGTAACGGAAGCTGCTATCCCTTGCCGGACGACGAGACGGACAACAACCCGAACTTCCGCACGCAGTAAGCACTGCAAGGACGAAGCACGCGGGGCGTGGCCAGGGTGGCGCGCCCCGTGTTTTCGTTTCATCGCCTAACGCCGTCACTGCAGGGTCGCCTTCTTTTCGCGAGGCCACGAGTCCATTGCGGCACCTGTCCCAAAGCGATCAGGTTAGCGCTATCAGTCGAACAGTTGTTGAGTTCAGACGTGATGGACCTGCGCACTTTGTCTGACGTGAGAACTGGAAAAGTCACAGCGCTCACCTCACGGCTTTGGGCCGGGCAGGGGAGCTCTTCAGGTAGCCGGCGTGCGCACGCCTGCGCGAGGCTGTGATGAAGAGAAATCAGTAGCCCTTCCGTTGCACGGATGAGGGCGGGACGAGACCCAGCCAGCACGCGCTGTGCACCTTTCCCGGCCCACGCTTGCCGGGCATCGCGCCCGGCCTACACCTTTCGCCCACCTGTTAATCGAGCGTCGGCCCTTGGTCAGGCATACCGCAACATCCGTCGTCACGATCGAGCGCTACATCATCGAGCAAGAGCGCCTCTTTCCGGAGGCGACCGGCGAGCTCTCGGGGATTCTCTACGACATCGCGTTAGCAGCCAAAATCATCGCCAACAAGGTGCGTATGGCGGGCTTGGTCGACATCCTCGGCCGCGCCGGCACCCACAATGTGCAAGGTGAGCAGCAGGAGAAGCTCGACGTCTTCGCTAACGAAACGATCATCAAGGCGATGGATCATGGGGGCCGCCTCGCTGCGATGGCGTCGGAAGAAGAGCCCGGCATCATTCCCATCCCCAACGGATTCAAGTGCGGCAAATACGTGCTGCTGTTCGATCCTCTCGACGGCTCATCCAACATCGATGTGAACGTGCCAGTCGGGACGATCTTTTCGGTGATGCGAAAGATCACACGCGGCGTGCGCGGTGAGATGGAAGACATGCTCCAGCCAGGGCGGCGACAGGTCGCGGCCGGCTACGTCATCTACGGTTCGAGCACGATGCTGGTGTACACGACGGGGCAGGGGGTACACGGGTTTACGCTCGATCCCTTGTTAGGCGAGTTCCTCCTTTCCCATCCGGATATCAAAGTTCCGACAAAGGGACGCTATCTGTCGGTGAACGATTCGTACGAAGCGCAGTGGGACGAGTCGGTCAAGGCGCTCATGCGTCGCTTTCGCGGTCTCGATGGTCAGCAGAAGGCACTCAATGTCCGCTATGTCGGGTCGCTGGTGGCAGACTTCCACCGCAACTTGTTAGGCGGCGGCATTTTCTGCTACCCGGGGAACTTTCAGGCGCAGCGCGGTAAGCTGCGCCTGCTCTACGAATGCAACCCACTTGCGTTCATCATCCAGCAGGCTGGCGGTGCGGCGATCGACGGCGCGCGCGACATCCTGGAAGTGCTGCCGACGGAGTTGCATCAGCGTTCGCCGCTCTATATCGGGAGCATCGACGCCGTGGGGACTGCGCGCGAGATGTTGGCAGGGCAGCCAGCTACAGCCGGAACCTAACGGCGACTACCTTCGCGCAAGATCAAGAGCTTTCGCCAGTACGGCGAAGATCTGCTTTCCATCCGCGAAGATCAGCGGCGAAGTAGTTTAGATGCATGCCTAACTCAGAGGATCGCCTTACCGCATCGGGGCTTTCCATAAAAGCGGTCTACTTGCCCGACGGTGTCAACCGCGAGCCCGCGGACGACATTGGCGCGCCGGGGAAATTCCCGTTCACTCGTGGTGTCCAACCCAACATGTACCGCGGGCGCCTCTGGACGATGCGCCAATACGCGGGCTTCGGCACGGCCGCCGAGACCAACGCGCGCTTCAAACACTTGCTCGAGGCAGGGCAAACCGGGCTTTCGGTGGCGTTCGACCTTCCCACGCAGATGGGCATCGATTCGGATGACGCGCGCGCGTTAGGCGAGGTTGGACGGGTCGGCGTCGCGATCGACAGCGTCGACGACATGCACGTCCTGCTCGCCAACCTCCCGCTGGACAAGGTGAGCACGTCGATGACGATCAACGCGACGGCCGCCACGCTACTCGCGATGTACATCGTTGTGGCCGAGGAGCGTGGCATCGCAGCCTCGGCGCTGAGCGGCACCATTCAGAATGACATCCTCAAGGAGTACAGCGCCCGCGGGACGTATATCTATCCGCCGGAGCCGAGTCTCGCGCTCATCACCGATGTCTTCCGATTCTGCGCGGAGAGCGTGCCTAACTGGAATCCGATCTCCGTTTCGGGATACCACATCCGTGAGGCGGGTTCCACGGCAGTGCAGGAGATCGCGTTCACGCTCTCTAATGCACTGGAATATCTCCGCCGCGCGCTGGACGCGGGGTTGGCCGTCGATCGCATCGCGCCGCGCATCTCGTTCTTTTTCGCGGCGCATAGCGACCTGTTCGAAGAGGTGGCGAAGTTCCGCGCCGCCCGGCGACTCTACGCGCGCTTGATGCGCGAGCGTTTCGGCGCGGATGATGCGAGCAGCCGTCTCCGCTTTCATACGCAGACCGGCGGCGTCACTCTGACTGCGCAGCAGCCGCTCAATAACGTGGTGCGTGTTGCGATTCAGACCCTGGCCGCGACGTTAGGCGGGACCCAGTCGCTCCATACGAATGCGTATGACGAAGCACTTGCCCTCCCGACGGCTGAATCGGCGACGCTCGCGCTTCGTACGCAGCAGATTGTCGCGCACGAGTCCGGAATCACTAACACCGTCGATCCCCTCGCCGGGAGCTACTACGTCGAGGAGCTCACCGATGAGCTGGAGCGGCGCGCGCGCGAACTGATCGACCATGTCGAATCGTTAGGTGGAGCTGCGCAAGCCATCTCCGTCGGGTATTTCCAGAACGAGATTGCCAAAAGTGCGTATGCCCACCAACTGCGCGTCGAGCGCGGCGAGACTGTCATTGTCGGCGTCAATCGTTTCGTCGAGGAAGGCGCGCCGCCCATCAGCCCGGGTCCGAACTATTCTCGGCTCGAAGCGGAGCAGACAGCCCGCGTCGTGGCGGCTCGTTCTCGGCGTGATGCGAGGCGCGCGACCGCCACGCTGGCCGCATTGTCGGCCGCGGCAGCGCCCTACGCAACGCTTGCAACCGCCGGTGAGCCACTGATGCCATTGATCCTTCAAGCGGTACGGGAACGCGTGACCGTCGGCGAGATAGCCGCCGCGCTAGAAGGAGTCTGGGGGCGCTACCGTGGGGTGTTGAACGTGCTGCCCGCGGGGAAATAATCCGTGTGACCGAGCGCGGACGGCCCAAGGCGATCCTTGCGCCCCTTCCAGGAAAACTGCGGCTGGAAGAAGGAATAGCTGCCGGCTGGATTAGGCCTGCGGAGGGAAAACCAACGCGGGTTCGCCGGCGTTTTCGTTCGCACCGTTCGATAGCTGACGTTATGCGCGAAGATCGCGGCGAATGAGTGTTTACCTCGACTCGAGCGCCTTCCTGAAATTGTATTTGGAGGAGAGCAACAGCGAAGCGGCCGCCGACCTGCTGGGAGCCGATGATGAGTGGGTCACGGCTCGCCACTCCCAAGTGGAGGTGCGACGAAGCCTGACTCGGCAGCTGACCGGTCCGGCGCTCCAAGCCGCGCGCGAAGAATTCGATCGTCACTGGCGCAGCACTGCGATCGTTGAACTGACAGCCGAGGTGTGCGAGGCTGCAGCAGATGTTGCAGAGGTTACTGGAGCCCGAACTCTCGACGCGCTGCACCTCGGCGCCGCTCGAGCAGTGGAAGGTGGCGTAATGCCAATCGTGACGTTCGATCTGCGGCTGGCTCGCGCGGGAAGAGCGCTGGGATGGACGATCCTCGGAGTGTGCTAGTGTCGAGAACCGAGCCAAGTCCTTTGCTTGCATAGGGTTCGGCGAGCGGATAGTTTACCAGCTTGCGCTCGACTCCCGTCTAACGAATGCCAACGTACGAATACCGCTGCCCCCAAGGGCACGAATTCGAGCACTTCTTTTCGACCATCGGCGGATCCAAGGAGATAATGCCTTGCACGACGTGTGGCCGCGACGCTCAGCGCCTCGTGTCGGGGGGAGCCGGTCTCTTGTTTAAGGGGTCGGGCTTTTACATCACCGACTACGGGAAAGACGGCAAGAAGAGTGAGCGCGAGCGAGCCGCCAAGAAGGAGACAAAGTCCGAAGGCGGCAGCAGCGGTGAAACGAAGTCAACGAGCGAGACCAAGCCCGCCGGCGAGAGCAAGCCAGTCAAGAAAACGGATAGCGGCGAGTGACCGTGTTAGCACCGGGCGAGTTGATCCGCGCCGAGCTCGCGCGGAGCGCTGAGTCGTTAGGCGCACCGGCTCCGGTCACCGTGCAACTGGAGCGGCCGCGCGATCCCGCGTTCGGCGACTGGACGACCAATCTCGCCATGACGCTCGCGAAAACGTTGCGCCGCAAGCCGACCGACATCGCGCACGATCTCATCAAGCATCTCGACCTCGAACGCGCCGGCGTGCGAGAGGCATCTGTCGCGGGCGCCGGCTTCATCAACTTCAAGCTCACCGCTAAGGCTGCCGCCGGCGGCCTGCCCGATATACTCGTTCGCGGCGAGGACTACGGCCGTGCAAACACAGGACAGGGCCAACCGGTCAACATCGAATTCGTTTCCGCCAACCCGACCGGGCCGTTGCACGTCGGTCACGGGCGGCAAGCCGCGTTAGGCGATGCCATCGCGACCCTTCTGGAGTGGGCAGGCTGGAACGTCGCGCGCGAGTTTTACTACAACGACAGCGGGGCGCAGATCGCGAACCTCGCGCTGAGTGTCCAGGCGCGCATTCGCGATGCGGTGATTCCCGAAGGCGGCTATCACGGCGAATACATCCGCGACATCGCGCAATCGTACCTGGCCACGCACCCCGGGGATGCGCACGGTGACGACCTCGAAGCGATCCGCTTGCACACGGTGGCGGAGCTGCGCCGCGAGCAGGATCTCGATATGCAGGCGTTTGGCGTTTGCTTCGACACGTATTTCCTCGAGTCGTCGTTGTACGCGCAGGGGCATGTAGACGAAACAGTCCGGCAGCTCGTGATCGCTGGACATACGTTCGAAGAAGACGGCGCGCTCTGGCTGCGCACCACCGACTACGGCGACGATAAAGACCGCGTCATGCGCAAGTCAGACGGGACGTTCACATATTTCGTCCCAGACGTGGCGTATCACGTGACCAAGTGGCGCCGCGGCTTCCACCGCGCGATCAACGTGCAAGGGGCCGATCATCACAGCACGGTGACACGTGTCCGTGCCGGTCTGCAAGCGTTAGGCATGCAGATCCCGCACGGCTACCCGGAATACGCGCTGCACCAAATGGTCACCGTGATGCGTGCCGGAGAGGAAGTCAAGATCTCCAAGCGCGCCGGAAGCTACGTCACGGTGCGCGACTTGATCGATGAGGTCGGCCGCGACGCGGTACGCTACTTCTTTTTGATGCGCAAAGCAGATTCGCAGCTCGTATTCGACGTGGACCTCGCGCGCAAACAGTCTGAAGAGAACCCGGTCTACTACATCCAGATGGCGCACGCACGGATGAGCGGCATTTTTCGTGTCGGCGAGGTGGATCCTGCGAGTGTCATGGGCCGCAACCCGGACCTCGCCCTATTACGCGAAGACGAGGAGCGCGAACTGATCAAAGCGTTGCTCGACTTTCCCAAGACGCTGCTCGGCGCCGCGGAAGCATTGGAGCCGCATCGCATCGCGTCGTACCTGCTGGAGACGGCACGGCTCACGCACCTCTGGTACCACAAGCACCACGTGTTAGGTGAGCAGGACGACCTGCGCGACGCACGCCTCGTTTTAGCGGCCGCCGCCCGTGTCGTCCTTCACAATGGCCTTGCCGTACTTGGAATCACTGCGCCGGAGCGAATGTAAATGACCGTACTCGTTGTCGGTTCTGTCGCACTGGACTCAGTGGAAACACCGTTCGGCAAAGCTGACGAAGCGTTAGGCGGATCTGGCACTTTTTTCTCCGCATCCGCGAGCCATTTCACGCCGGTGCGTCTCGTCGGCGTCGTTGGCGACGACTACCCCTTCGATCGTCTGCAGGTGCTCGCCGAGCGTGGCGTCGATCTCGCCGGCGTCGAGCGCAGCCAAGGCGAATCGTTCCGCTGGCGCGGCCGTTACCGGCACGATCTCAACACTGCAGAAACGTTGGAGACTCGCCTCGGCGTGTTCTCGCACTTCCGGCCGAAAATTCCAGCGCAATTCCGGCAAACACCGTACGTCTTTCTCGCGAACATCGATCCGCGCTTGCAGCTCGACGTCCTCAAACAGGTGGAGCAACCGAAGCTCGTCGCCTGCGATACGATGAACTTCTGGATCGAGAGTCGGCGCGGCGACCTCCTGCAGCTGCTCGAGCATGTGAACATCTTGCTGCTTAACGACGCGGAAGCGCGACAACTCACCGAGTGTGCGAACCTCGTGAAGGCGGCGCGATGGATCATGAACCGGGGGCCCCAATACGTCGTGATCAAGAAGGGAGAACACGGCGCGTTCATGTTTACTCCCGATTCAGTTTTCTTCGCTCCTGCGTATCCGCTGGAGGATGTGTTCGATCCGACCGGTGCCGGCGACGCGTTTGCGGGCGGCTTCATCGGCTATCTCGCTAAAACGGGCAAGATGGATGACGCACATTTGCGCCGCGCCGTTGTCTACGGATCGACGATGGGCTCCTTTGCCGTCGAGCGCTTTTCCATCGACCGACTGCTGGACCTGTCAACCAGAGACATCGCTCAACGCCTCGGTGCGTTTGGCCGCTTGGTAGCATTCGAAGCAGAGCTGACTGGCAACGCATGAGCACACCGCTGGACTATCGCAGCGCCGGCATAGATATCGCGGCGGGAGATGAGGCGAAAGCGCGGCTGAAAGCGCTCGTCGATTCCACGCGCACGGCTGGCACGTTAGGCGCCTTCGGCACGTTCGGTGGGCTGTTCCGCGCGCCGCGCGGTGCCAATCAGGTGCTCGTCGCGAGTGCCGATAGCGTGGGAACGAAGCTCAAGGTTGCCATCGCCGCGAATAAGCACGAGACGATCGGTCACGATCTCGTGAACCACTGCGTCAACGACATTCTGGCGCAGGGGGCGCTCCCTCTGTTCTTCCTCGACTATGTCGCGTTTGGCGTGCTCGATGCGGCGGTGCTCGAGGCGCTGGTCGCGGGGGTCGCGGCTGGTTGCCGTGAGAATGGCTGCGCCTTGTTAGGCGGCGAAACGGCTCAGCTCCCGGGAATCTACACGCCGCCGGACTACGACCTGGCGGGATTTATCGTCGGGTCGGTCGAGGAAACTCAGGTGTTAGGCAGCGAGCGCGTTAGGGAGGACGACGTGTTGGTCGCGCTGGCGAGCTCGGGTCTGCACACAAATGGATACTCACTGGCCCGGCGCATCGTCAGCGACCGCCTTCGGCTCCAGGTGATCGACGAGTTTCCCGAAAGCGGTGGTGCGAGCGTCGGCGATGTTCTGCTGCGTGTGCATCGCTCCTATCTCGCTGCCTTGCGACCTGTATTACCAAATATCCATGCGCTGGCGCACATCACCGGCGGGGGCATCCCGGGGAATCTCAACCGAGTGATGCCCCAGGACGTGGATGCAATGGTGGACGTTCGTAGCTGGGACGTTCCGCCGCTTTTTCGCGTCCTACAAGACGCGGGGCAGGTCCCGCCCGACGAGATGTTCCGAGCCTTCAACATGGGCGTTGGAATGATCGTCGTCTGTTCTGAATCGACGGTAACAGAGGTGCTCTCGAGCGCCCGCGCGGTCGGTAGCGACGCGTGGCGGATCGGACGTACCATGGCCGGGTCAGGACAGGTCCACCTCGAACACGGGTAGCGTCATGCATGTGAGAGTGGTTCTCCTCGGCACTGTCCTCTCGGCGGCGCCGCTGCTCAGCCAATCAGGGGTCGATGCGCAGTGCCCCGCCGGCACTATGCAACAGCGGGCGACGCAAGACGCCTGTCAAAAGGCTGTCGACACGTTTCGCTTTCTCGCACCGCAGCTTGGCATTGCGATCGCTGGCGGTAGCGCTACGCTCGGACAGGGGACGGCGTTTGGCGCTATCGGCAAGGTCTCAGTCGGAGTGCGCGCCAACATCATCCCGGGTCAGATCCCGCGTGTCGACCTCGTGACGCCAAGCCCGTTAGGCGCCGCGCAGACTACGTACGAAGTGAAGGACCAAGTTCTCCCATTTCCGACGATCGATGCCGCACTGGGACTCTTCCCCGGTCTCCGTATGGGCGGCTCCGGCGCCAAGGTTCTTGCGTTCGATGTTGTCGCCAACTTGGCCTACGTTCCTGATGTGACCGAAGAGAACGTGAGCATCACAGCACCAGATGGATCTGTGAAACTGGGCTTCGGCGCGCGAATCGGAGTAATTCAGGAGAACGGCGCCGCACCAGGACTTGGTGTGAGCTATTTGAGGCGTGATTTGCCGCGTATCGATGTGGTGGCGGACGTAGACAACGATCGCCTCGCCGTCCGGTCTATTGACGTGGAGTCGCAAGCGTGGCGCATCATGCTGCAGAAAACTTTGAGTCCGGTTACGTTGGTGCTCGGTGCTGGGCGCGACCGGTACAACACTGCTGCGACAGCGGACGTGGAGGTGACTGTGGCTGGTCTGGCATTCCGATCGAGCAACATCGCAGTGCGTCAGACGCTCGACCGCGACAACATCTTCGCCGACATCGCCGTGAACCTCTCCGTGCTGAAGGTGGCCGGAGAGATCGGCTACGTGCGTGGTGGCAGCGTCAACACCTACAACCAGTTCGGGTCTTCTCGCGCCGGCGAGGCACATCCTTACGGTTCGCTGGGGATCCGCGTGACCTTCTGAGTGACACCTAACGAGCGCGCGGCGAACGACGAGCGAGATCTCGCCTTCATGCGCCGCGCGCTCGAGCTGGCCGAGCGCGGCTGGGGGCATGTCGCGCCAAATCCGATGGTCGGGGCGGTTGTGGTGCGGGACGCTGTCGTCGTAGGCGAAGGCTACCACGCGGAGTACGGTGGACCGCACGCGGAAGTCTTCGCGCTGCGTGAGGCGGGGGAGAAGGCTCGCGGCGCCACGATGTACGTGACCCTGGAGCCATGCGCGCATATTGGTAAGACGCCGCCATGCACTGATGCCATCCTCGCCGCCGGAATCCGACGTGTCGTGGCCGCTGTGGAAGATCCGAACCCCATGGCGCGCGGCGGCGCGAAGAAACTTCGCAAGGCAGGCATCGAAGTCACGTTAGGCGTGCTTCAAGTCGCGGCGCGCGAGCAGAACGTCATCTATTTCCACGGCGCCGAGTTCTACAGGCCTTTCGTCACACTCAAGTTGGCTGTGTCACGCGAAGGGGCGATCGCGGATAGATCGCGCAGGCCACGTTGGCTCACGGGCGAGGAGGCTCGGCGCGAGGTGCATCGCCTGCGTGCGGGGCACGATGCAATTGCCGTAGGCCTTGGCACGGCGATCGCCGACGATCCGCAGCTCACGGTTCGCGACATGCCGCCACCGCGCAAGCCACCCGTGCGCGTCGTCTTTTCACGCGGCGGCAAGCTCCCCGGCACGACCCGGCTCGTTGCGACCGCCCGGGAAGCGCCCGTGATCTTGATGGTCATGCGGATCGATCCGGAGCATCGCGCTGCCCTAACGGCTGCCGGAGTCACGGTGCTCGAAGTCCGGGACCTTAACGACGGCCTTTTAGAACTGGCGTCGCGCGGTATCCGGTCGGTCCTGTTGGAGGGAGGGGCCAGGATAGCGGGGGCCGCCCTCCGTGCCGGCTCGGTGGATCGAATCGTTATGTTTCAGACGCCGGCGGAGCTGGGGCAAGATGCGCTGATGGCAAACGCGTTCACACCCGCCGAGCTGGTCGCACCGGGGCCCAAGTGGAAGATTGTGCGGCAAGAGCAGTTGGGCGATGATATCATGACCGTTTACGCACCGTCAGGTTTGTGATGTTTACTGGACTTGTCGATAACATCGGTTTGATCGAGTCAGCGCGGCCCGCGGCGGCTGGGCTGGAGCTGCGCATTTCGTGTTCGTATCAGGACGTCGTTGCCGGCGAGAGCATCGCCGTGAGCGGCGTGTGCCTCACTGCCCTGGAAAGTGGACCGGGGTGGTTCGTCGCGGCAGTCATGGAAGCGACGCGATCGCGCACGACGCTGGCGCGCTGGGCCGGAGGCGGTGGGGTGCATGTCAACCTCGAGCGCGCGCTGCGTGCGGGCGATCGACTCGGCGGCCACATCGTCCAGGGCCACGTCGACGCTGTCGGCTGCGTCGTCGCCGTTCGTGAGAGCGACGATGCGCTACTGATCGACATTGACGTAGGCACGGAGCTGGAAGATCTGCTCATCCCGCATGGATCGATCACGATCGATGGCGTGAGCCTAACGATTAGTGAGATTCCGGCGGGTTCAGTGGCCCAGGTAGCGATTATCGAGTACACACGCTCGCATACGACGTTAGGTGGTTTGCTCGAGGGAGATCTCGTCAACATCGAAGGCGACGTGATCGGAAAGTACGTCCGGCGCCTCCTCGCCGCTCACCTCAGACCTCAGACCTCAGACCTCTGACCCATGTCCTTCGGCACTGTCGAACAGGCAATCGAGGATATCAAAGCCGGCAAATTCGTCGTCGTTGCGGACGATGAAGATCGCGAGAACGAAGGCGATCTCATTTGCGCCGCCGAGTTGATCACGCCTGAAATGGTCAACTTTATGCTCCAGGCAAAGGGCATGATCTGCATGCCGATGACGGCTGAGCGGATCAAGGCGTTGGAATTGCCGATGCAGAGCGAAGAGACGGAGAACACCGAAGCGATGCGCACAGCGTTCACGGTGAGCATCGACGCCGCCGGGAAGTTCGGTGTGACGACGGGCATTTCGGCGGCGGATCGCGCCATGACGATTCGCGTCGCGGCCGATCCGCGAACAACCGCGGCGGAGCTCCGTCGACCGGGCCACGTGCATCCACTCAAGGCGCGCGACGGCGGCGTATTGCAGCGCGTTGGACACACGGAAGCGGCGGTCGATTTGTGCCGGCTTGCCGGTCTCTCACCGGCCGCTGTGCTGTGTGAGATCCTTGATGAAAACGGCGTTTTAATGCGACGTGACGCTTTGGAGCGCTTTGCCACAAGGCACGAGCTCACGTTCATAACGGTCGCCGACCTCGTCGCGCACCGGCTCAAAACCGAGCGCATTGTGCATCGTGTCGCCGAGGCGCTCCTTCCGGTGGAGATGCCGCCGAGCGAGTGGAAGATCATCGGCTACCGCAACGACGTGGATAGTGCCGAACACGTCGCGCTCGTGTACGGCGACCTGGGTGACGGTCACAACGTCATGGTGCGCATGCACTCCAAGTGCCTAACGGGTGATGTGTTCCACTCGCGCCGTTGCGACTGCGGCTGGCAGCTCATGGCGGCGATGGATGCCATCGTACGCGAGGGGCGTGGCGTCGTCGTGTATCTGGATCAGGAAGGTCGCGGGATCGGTTTGCTCAACAAGCTCAAGGCCTACGCACTGCAGGATGCGGGGCATGACACCGTCGAGGCCAATGAAGCGTTGGGCTTCAAGCCCGATCTACGCAGCTACGGCATCGGCACGCAGATTCTCCTCGATCTCGGGCTCAAGTCGGTGCGCCTACTCACCAACAATCCCAAGAAACTCGTGGGGCTCAAGGGATACGGCCTTGAAGTCGTCGATCGTGTGCGCATCGAAGCGCCGCCCACCGACGTCAACGCCGGCTACCTTACTGCCAAGCGCCTGAAGCTTGGCCATATGCTCGCATCGTAGATGCCGGAGTTCAGCGGCTCGCCTAACGGCACCGATCGCCGCTGTGCCGTGATCGCGAGCCGGTTCAATGAGTCAATCACCCAGCGCCTGGTAGAAGGCGCGCTCGACGCGCTCACGCGACACGGTGTCTCGTACGAGAACATCGACGTCGTTTGGGTCCCGGGCGCGTGGGAGCTTCCCGGAGCGGCGCGCCACCTCGTCGCCACCGAGCGTTACGACGCCCTCGTGGCGCTTGGTGCTGTGATCCGGGGCGACACACCGCACTTCGATTACGTTGCCGGAGAAGCTGCTCGAGGCTTGGCCAACGCGATTGCGGAGTTCGACATCCCGATCGGTTTCGGTCTGCTCACCTGTGATACAGTCGTGCAGGCTGAAGAACGCGCAGGTGGCACACACGGGAACAAGGGATGGGATGCCGCGCTGGCTGCGCTCGAGATGGCAGACCTCTTCGATCGCATGGATGCGGCTGAGCAGGTCTGAACAGCGCATGCGGCGACGCGCGCGAGCGCGCGCCATCCAAGCCTTGTACGCGTGGGACTTGGCCGGTCGCTTGAGCGCAACGACACTCGAGAATTTTGCGGACAGACTTTGGACCGACCTGGCAGTGGCGAACGAGGAGCGCGAAGTCGCGTATCGCCTGATCAACACTGTCCAGTCACATATCCAGGAAATCGACAGCGGCATTACTGCGGCAACGCGCAATTGGAGACTTGGTCGTCTCGGAGCGATCGAGCGGGCGGTGCTGCGTCTTGGCTCCGGGGAGTTAATGCGGGGGGACGCGCCACCGCGCGTTGTGATTCAGGAAGCTGTGACGCTTGCAGAACGCTTCGGGACGTTGGAGAGCGCGCGCTTCGTCAACGGAGTGCTGGACGCGATTGCGCGACAGCTCGGGAGTCTTTGAGTGCGCGTGCTCGTCGTGAACTGGCAGGACCTCGACAACCCAATGGCCGGCGGGGCCGAAATCCACCTGCACGAGATCTTTGGACGCCTAACGAGAGCCGGACACGACGTGACGCTGCTCTGCGGCGGTTGGCCAAATGCTCCCGCCACAGCCGAAATCGATGGCATGCACGTTCATCGAGTTGGGACTCGGTACACGTTTCCTTTCCATGCCCGGGCGGCATACCGTCGCCTATCCGCGGCACAGCCGTTTGATGTGATCGTGGAGGATATCAACAAGGTTCCCTTGTACACGCCGCGCTGGGTATCGCCTTCTCGCACGACGCCTGTGGTGGCGCTCATTCCGCACCTCTTCGGCGATACTGTTTTTCAAGAGGCGCCTTTTCCGCTTGCGTCAATTGTCTGGCTGCTCGAGCGCCCGATTCCACGCATTTACCGCCGCGTCCCGTTCCAGGCCATTAGTCAGAGCACGGCGGATGACTTGGTGCAGCGTGGGATCCCGCGCGAAAACATCGCAGTCATTTATTGTGGGATCGACACCGCGCACTACACTCCCGCGCTCGAGCTGCGCGCCGCACGGCCCACCTTCGCGTACTTAGGACGGCTCAAGCGCTACAAGCGGGTCGACCTCATCATTCGTGCATTCGCAGCTCTGCAAATCGCAGATGCGAAGCTCGAGATCGCGGGCGCCGGAGACGACCGTCCGCGGCTGGAACAACTGACGGCGTCGCTTGACCTCATCGGTCGGGTGACGTTTCTTGGGCGCATAAGTGAGGCGGAGAAGCTCTCCTTGCTACGACGTTCGTGGGCGCTCGTTTTCACGTCTCCAAAAGAGGGTTGGGGCATCACGAATCTCGAAGCGGCCGCGTGCGGTACGCCCGTCGTGGCATCGAACTCTCCAGGTATTCGCGAGTCGGTACGCGACGGCGAAACTGGATTTTTGGTTCCTCATGGCGACGTCGCGGCGTTGGCTTCGGCGCTGCGCCGTCTCGCGCAATCGCCGCGCGATGTCGCCGCGCTCGGCGCGCAAGCCCGCGCATTCGCGCGAGGCTTTACCTGGGAGCGCGCGGCGCACGAATCCGCCGCGAACCGAAAGAAGTGAGTGACGTCCGGCGGTTGACGCCAGTGCAGGGTCAGGTGCGATGACAGAACGCGAAT
>JBQTIF010000159.1:0-8064 GCA_052388395.1 Gemmatimonadaceae bacterium
GGGTGGTGTCCTCAGGCTGTGAGCGAAAATCCTTCCAGGGATCAACGCTCTAGTTTTCGAGGCACCACCCGAAATTTCAACTAGATCTGGGACTCACCCACCTCACACGGATCAAACTGATTGTTCAGTGCACGCTTGAAGTCCACGCGCCGGCCTCTACGCCTACGAAGCGCACTCAATGCGAGTCCGTTCCTGATTCACAATTCGGTAATGATCCGTCAATCGGTAGAATTCGTGTGAGCTCTTGCCGTTAGTTTCGCAGCGGCTTACCGGTTTTCAGCATATGCGCAATCCGCTCCTGGGTCTCTTTAGTACCCAACAGCGACAAAAACGCCTCGCGCTCGAAATCTAACAGCTCCTGCTCCGAGACCTCGCGTGCAGGACCGTCGCCTCCGCTGAGCACGTAGGCGAGCTGGCGGCCGATCGCCGCCTCGTGATCCGTGATATACTGGGCTTCGCGCATCGCCCACACACCATAGTGCAAGTTGCCTAACGCTTCCTTGCCGAGCACGCGAATCGTGGTCGGCTGCACCGGAACATGGTTGTCGGCGAGAGATAGCAGCGTGTTTTTCGCATCGTGCAGGAGGCGGTCGCGATTCATGGAAATGTGGTCGCTTTCGCGCAGGAACCCCATGCGCCGCGCTTCGGCGGCGCTTGTTGCGGTCGTGCCCATCGAAATGAGCTTGAAGGCGCGCTGCGCGGCGTCGAACAAGTCCGCTCCCTCGTAAGCGCTCAGCTCTGCGGTGAAGCGGCGCAGCAGTTCTTTGGTTCCGCCGCCAGCCGGGATGAGACCGACGCCCACCTCGACGAGGCCGATGTACAGCTCTGCGTGCGCCTGCACCTGGGACGCGTGCAGCACGAACTCGGCAGCGCCGCCTAACGTGAGGCCGAATGGCGCCACGACGACAGGAAAGGGAAGCTGCCGCAGGCGCGTGCTCGCCCGCTGGAAGGCGCGCACGGCCGTATCAAGCACGTCCCAGTCACCAGCCGCGGCGCGCCGCGCAACCGGCAGCAGGTTCGCGCCCGCCGAGAAAACACGCGCGTCGGTGTTTCCGATTACGAGTCCGGCAAGGTCGCTCGCGCGGATTTTTGCTTCGGCGGCATCGAGCAGCTTGAGCACGCCGTCACCGATCGCGTTCATCTTCCCACGGAATTCCAGTAGCAACACACCGTCGCCGATATCGAGCAGCGTCGCTTCGTCGTTTTCAGCGACGGCACCCGTAAAACGGCGGATAAGGCCAAGCTCGATCTGATCCGGCACCGGCTCGATCGGCGCGTATTCGCCCGACAACGTGAGCTGGCGCGGCCCGCTCCTCAGCTCGCGATAGAACCCTTCTTGGGCGACGCGGGCCAGCGCCGGTTCTGGCAGCCCGCGTTCTTCGAACTGTGAGCGCAGAAAGGACATGCCTAACGCGTCCATCTGACGGAACGGCCCGATCTCCCACGCGTACCCCCATTCCATCGCGCGATCAACGGACACGATATTGTGCGCGATCTCCGGCGTCTTCGCGATCGTGTAGTGGCTCATCTCCACGAACAGCGCGCGGAGGTAGTCCGCGTATTTCCCGCCCGCACGGATGATTCCGCCAAGGCGCTCCAGCAACGGTTTGTCGATGAGATGCGCCAACTCGCGAAGATCGGGAACTGCCTGCGGCTTGTATTCGCCCGTCTTCCAGTCGAGCGTGAGGATTGCTTTCCCTTCGCGCCGGTAGAACCCGACGCCGGTCTTGGCCCCCAGCCGTCCCTGCCTAACAAGATCCTGCACCCACGTGGGGAGCTCGAAGTCTTCCCCCGTCGTTACGCTGAGACCCTTCGTTACGTGTGCGATGACATCCAAGCCGGAAATATCCGCGGTGCGGAACGTGGCTGAGCTCGCTCGCCCAATCAGCGTGCCCGTGAGCGCGTCGGCTTCGTCGATCGTGAGATCGTACTGCTCCAGCAGCCGCATCGCTCGAATCCAGCCGTAGATGCCGAGCCGATTCGCGATAAACCCCGGCACATCTTTGGCGACCACGATGCCTTTGCCAAGCACACGCTCGGCAAATCGACGTACGTCGGCAACGACGTTAGGCGTTGTTTCGGCGGTCGGGATGATCTCCAGCAGGTGGAGGTAACGCGGCGGATTGAAGAAGTGCGTACCTAAGAAACGGCTCTGGAAGGTCTCGCTGCGACCTGTTCCGAGTGAGGCAATCGGGATTCCAGAGGTGTTGGACGCGACGATCGCATCCCGTGAGATCACCTGTTCGACATGCTCGAACAGAGCGCGCTTAGGCTCCGCTTCTTCGATGATGGCCTCGACGATCAGGTCGCAGTCCGCAAGAAGCGCCATGTTATCGTCGAAGTTGCCGACTTGGATCAGTCGCGCGGCCGCGAGATCCATGAACGGCGCCGGCTTGGCTTTCGCCGCCCGTGCTAACGAATCCCGCGCGACGGAATTCCGGTCGGCACCCTGCCCAGGTACGTCGAGTAGCACGACAGGTACGCCAGCCGATGCGGCGAGCGCCGCGATCCCACTCCCCATCGATCCCGAGCCCAGCACTCCCAGCTTGGCGACGCGCATCACCTCTCCATGATTCGGGACACTAAAGAAAAACGGGGGAGAAGATCAATTGAGTGTCTGAGACCGACAAGTGACGAATATTCTGGCGCAACTGCGTTCCGCTCCATTAGCCTGACGCTCATGCAGGTTTGCCAAATCGTCCGCGCATTCAGGAAGACGTGCGTGTGCTGCGCGCTGGTGTCTGCGTCGCTGCCCGTCCGCGGACAAGATGCCGAGACCGATCCCGGGCTGCTGATGCAACCAGGGGTTTCAGCCTTACTAGCGAAAGAGCGCAGTGCGCGCATCGCCGATGTGCGTTACGACCTCGTGTTGGACCTCACGGCGCGGGACTCGGCAGTCGGTCGCGTGGTTACGCGGTTCACAATGCGACGTGTGCATGACGTGATCGTGGATTTTCGCGGGCCGCACCTTGGGCCCGTCCGCGTCAACGGTCAACCGCTTAGCGAAGTCGAATTCAATAACCATCACATCCTCATTCCAGCCAAATTCCTGCGCCAGGGTGGGAACCGTCTCGACTTCGAGTTTAGCGCGCGGATCGCGCCCTCTGGGGCAAGCATCATCCGCGTACACGATCCGAGCGACAGTCTCGAGTACCTCTACACGCTGCTGGTGCCCTCCGACGCCCACCAGCTCTTTCCCTGCTTCGACCAGCCCGACCTCAAGGCGCGCGTTACGCTGACCCTAACGACGCCGCTCGACTGGACGGCCGTGGCGAATGGTACTCGGTTGCGAGTTGATAGCACATCGCGCGGAGCGACATTCGCCTTCCGCGAGAGCGAGCCGATCTCAACGTATCTGATCGCCTTTGCAGCGGGTCCTTGGATCGAACGCAGCGTTGCTGGCGCGTCGCGCAACATACACCTCTTCATGCGCCGCTCACGCGCGGCTGAGGTGGAGGTCGATTCGCTCATCCAGGCGCACGAACGCGCGCTCACATGGCTGGAGCGATACTTCGACTCGCGCTACCCATTTCAAAAACTCGACATCGTACTCGCGCCTGCGTTCCCATTTGGGGGAATGGAGCACCCGGGGGCGATCTTCTACAGCGAGGAGCGCTTCGTCTTTCGTGAGCGGCCGACATTGGTGCAGCGCCTCGGTCGTGCGTCGACGATCTACCACGAAGTCGCGCACCAGTGGTTCGGCGACCTCGTGACGATGCGCTGGTTCGACGACCTCTGGCTCAAAGAGGGCTTCGCCACGTTCATGGCGACGAAAATGCAAGCGGTGATGGATCCCGCGTCCGAGGCGTGGAAGGGGTTTTATCTGCGAACGAAGCCCGCGGCGTACGCCGTCGACGGCAGCGAAGGGACGACGCCAGTCTATCAAGAATTGCCTAACCTCGATCAGGCAAAGAGCAATTACGGGCCGATCGTGTACAACAAGGCGCCGTCGGTGCTGAAGCAGCTGGAGTTCGCAGTCGGGGAGCGCGCATTTCAAGATGGCGTTAGGCGCTTTTTGCGGCGTTATGCCTACGCCAACGCGAACTGGCGCGAGCTGCTCGACGCAATCGGTGATGCCGCGGGACGCTCGCTGCGCGACTGGGGAGACCACTACATCCTGCGGCCTGGTATGCCCGTCGTTGAGCAGAGTTTCGAGGTGGCGGACGGGCAGATCGTCCGACTGCGACTTTCGCAACGACCAGCCCGCGCGCTTTCAGGTCCGCAACCGTGGCCCATCCGCAGTGAGCTGCACTTACACTATCACGGCGGCGAAAGCAAACGCTTCGACGTGACGCTGGCCGGCGACAGCGTCACGATTCGCGACGCCGTTGGTCTCCCCGTGCCGGCGTTCGTTTACGCCAACGGTGGAGATTATGCCTATGGCCTCTTCCTTCCTGATTCTGGGAGCATCGCCACGCTCGAGCGCGCGATCGCGTCAGTGACTGATGCGCTCACGCGTGCGCAGCTGTGGGGCGCCTTGTGGGACGCCGTACGCGAGGGACGCTATGACGCCGAGCGCTTTGTGGCGCTGGCACTGCGTGACCTCCCGCGCGAACGCGATGAGCAGATCGGCGCAACCCTACTGGGTCGCCTAACGCGGGCCCTCGGTGCGTACCTCGCTGCTCCGGCGCGCGATTCGCTTTCTGCGGTGGCCGAGTCGACGTTTCTGGCGAGTGCACGTGACGCCAACCGAGCCTACGGGATGCGCAGAGCATATCTCAACGCGTTTATCCGTCTGGCGCGGACCGAAGATGCGGTACGTACACTGCATACGCTTCTCGACGGTACGACGTTTGGAGTCGACACTATCGGCCTTCCGACGCGTTGGGCTGCTGTCACGCGGTTGTTGGCGTTAGGTGCCGAGGGGGCCGCCGATCGATACGAGGCGCTCAGGGCGACGGATCGAACGGCTGATGGAGCTCGTCAAGCCTTCGCGGCGTGGGCCGCGCGCCCGGATACTGCGGTCAAGAGCGAATACTTCCGGCGGTACTTTGCGGACACGACGCTCAATGAAGATTGGGCAACCGCGAGCCTCGGTCCATTTAACGATGTCGAGAGCGAGTCACTCACGATCGGATTCTTGCGGCCTGCGCTTGATTCCCTGCCGTGGATTCAGCGCAACCGGCGGATTTTCTATCTCAGCGCGTGGCTCGGCGCGTTCGTCGAGGGGAAGCGCAGTCGTGACGCACTCGAAATCGCTCGGGGCTTCCTGGCCGCGCGGCCCGACCTGGCACGGGACATTCGCCTCAAGGTCTTGCAAAGCATCGACGAGCTGGAGCGCGCCGTCGCGATTCGGGAGCGCAGTGGTGGGGTCGTAAACGGTCGTTAGCGCTGCTCCGCGGTCAGCTGCTTGCGGAAGCGGGCTTCGAACTCGGCGGACTTTCCCTTGGGAATGCTTAATGTTTGCCACTCCCTGCCTTTGAGGTGCTTGGCGAGAAGGACGATCTGTCCGACATGCTGGCCATAGTGATCTAGCTGACGGAAAATGGCGGTGATCGCCGGCATCTTTTCCGTGCGTACGAGAACGGTCGCGCTCAGGTCGGCAGGTTTGAGTGCGTGGAGAGCGGTAAACAGATATGACCATCCAGCACCCCACCAGCCAAGCACGATTTCGCGCCGCCGCTCTTCTGGAGCGATCTCAAATTCGGTGTCGCGGTTGCGATCGGGTTTTTCGCCGTCAGAGGTGAGAAAACCGGACCAACGGGATCGCATATTGCCGTGGAGGTGCTTCACGATTGTGGCGACCGAGTTGGCGTCGGAGTCGATAGTTGCGAAGATTTGTTGGTCGTCGAGTTGATTGATGGCGCGTTCGCCGAGTGTTTTTTGCTTGGTAAAGACGGTGATAGCGGCGGCGAGGGCGGTGACGGAGAGGTCGCTCGAGGGTGTCATCGACAGGGAAGTGAGCGCAGATTAACGGCGCCTAACGTGTGATAGAGTATGACGCAGGGGAAACGCCGGCAAGAGTTGCATTAGCGGGGGCTAACGCTGGTAGGGATCTACTGTTAGCGCGTTGGCAGGGTACGTGCGAAAGAGCACACGTGTTCCTTGTGAACTGAGTCACGAAGCGGGATATTCAGGCTCGCAAAACGCCAAGGCGAAGGGAAGGGAGAAAGATGCCCGCATTACCAACTCCATTTGAAGCATATCGGCTAGACCTGGGGCGATTGGGCGTCGACGAGGATCTGTCGGCGGCCGATTCGATGTGGTTGCTCGTTGCCCATTGTCTGAGCCGTTTTGCGGACCAGCCCGAGGCGGCGCGGCTGGACCTGGCGGAGCGTTGCGCACACGCGCTGGAGCAGTTTGCGGAGACGGCGCCGGCGGCGGTGGAAGAGGACGGAGTCAAGCCACTCGATGAGGTGTCGTTAGGCGAGCTTTCCCAAATGATCGACGGTCTCAAGCGTTACGGGGAGCGAGCCGGCCAGGAGCTTCTGGCGAAGACCGTGCTGGAGATGTCGGCGCGCATGTCTGGGTTAGGGGCATTGACGCTTGCCACAACGCTAGTTGGCCACGCGCGTGCAGCCGTCCATCAAGTATCCGAGCGGACTCGGGGGTTGTTGCTTGTCGAGCAAGCGCGCCTTACGCGTCTTCTCGGCAATCTCGACGAGTCCGAAGTCTTGTATGCCCAATTGCACGCGCTGGGAGAGCGCTCGCACGACGACGTGTTGCTGGCGCGGGCGGCGATAGGCCGCGGCGTCATCGCCCGGGTGCGTGGCAACTATCCGAAGGCACGTGCATTGTTCTTGGAAGGGCTGGAGATTTCCGAACGTGCTGGTAGCGCAGAGTTACAACGATTTGCGCATCAGGGCGTGTTCGTGGTCGCTGCGATGGGAGACGCGTGGGAAGAGGCGTTAAGGCATGGGTGGCTAACGCTCGTGTTGGCCGCCGGCGACGCGGCGCACGAAGCGGAAGCACTCGTTAACCTCGCACACGTTTCGCTCGGCGCTGGCTATCCGCGCGCCGCACTGCACGCCATTCTCAAGGCCGTGCCGAACGCGAAAGACCTTCGTGTGCTGCTGCCCGCGTTAGGCACTGCGGCCGTCGCAGCAGCACGTTGCGACGAGAGAAGCCTCCTCGACCACATCGCGGGGCGCGTAGAGACAGTCGTATCCGGTTCGAGTCTGCCATTTGAGGGTGCGGAAGCACTACTGAGCCTTGCCCGGGCATTCGACGAACTTGGTCTGCAATCGCGCGCTAGCGCGATTCGGATGCGAGGCCGAGCGATCGCCGAAAAGCACCAGTTCCACGAGCTCATTCACATATCCGAAAAAGACGAACTCACGCGCGCCACTTCACCCGTGGAGGCACGTGAGCTCGATCAGCAAACCCGAGAAGTTGTATCGAACCTAGAAACGCTCGAGTACGAACTGGTGTTCTAGGGGCCTAAGTGTTCGGGTTTACAACGTTGGTGTTTGGGTTCACAACGTTGGTGTTCGGGTTGACAACGTTTCCTCGGGGCTGGGTCGGCAGCTTACTGGACGGACCAAGCGGGTTCGAGCAAGCGGCGAATCCAGCGGAGACAATGGCAATAGCGGCGATGCGCAAGAAGCGGCGGGACATTCAGTTCTCCGTTAGGGGGTGCGTGGAGTAAGTATCCCGTTCTTGGCCGCTTTGCGAGTTACTGGATGGGAAGCGCTATATACGCGATGTAACGTCAAGCGTTACTTTCTGCCGCGATGATCGTTGCTACGCTGGTTTACGACCCTCTTGCACGCGCTCGGCTCATCGATGCGCTGCGCGATCACGCGCACATTCGCACGTGCGATCGTGCATTGGAAATATCTGAATTAGTACGCAGCGGGATCGCGAGCATGGTCGTGATCGACTTTCGCGATCGCCTGGGAGAATCGACACTTCCACTCGTTAGGGAGCTGCGCGACGAGTATCCGTCTGTACCTGTAGTCCTCTACTGCTCGCTGCGTCCTGAAAACGCGCGCTTAGTGCTCGATTTCGCGCGCGCAGGTGTGAATGATCTCATCTTGCGCGACGTAGATGATATTAGCCTAACGTTACGCCAGGCGTTGGCGCGCGCCGAGGAGCACTGCACCGCCGGATACGTGATCGAGC
>JBQTIF010000160.1:0-9005 GCA_052388395.1 Gemmatimonadaceae bacterium
AACCGGTCGAATCCACTGAGGACCCCCGTGACATCGGCCGCGTGGCGTTGTAGAAATCGGTCCATGGCATTGCTCCGGTGAATGGCTGGTGGTCATGGCGTGACCTCTCAGCGTATCACTCGGAGCACTGTCATGCACCTCCACTCACCCACGTGCTCGCAACCACCACGCGCAGAGTTCGCACTTCCTTTGGTTGCGGCCGAAGGCCGCCCCAGGTACATCTGCGCCGCCAGGTTTTGATCTTAGCGAACGTGGCGTGCGGCCCGAACCTAACGACTCGACCGATCGACAGTGCCAAGGTCCTTAAACTTGAATCGCCGAGGCACGCAGAATGCACTACCAGCGGAGATCAGCAATCAATCTGCGTGAATCTGCGATCCCGCTTTCCGTCCTTGCGCGCCGCCCGATCGCCGAAAGACCGCCAGACTTATCGCAATAGCCAAAACAGCGCCTAACAGTGCGACCAACCACGTTCGGCTCTGTAGCTGCGCGCGTGCTTGCGGCAACGATATCGTGAGGACGGCGTTCGCAGGCACGTTCTGCGCCAGGAATCGCTGCAGCGACTTCCCTTCCACAGTCACTGGCCCCTGCGCCGCAATCCCCGCACCGGAAACCCGCCCAGCAACTTCCTCGAGAAGCACTTCGAGGACCCCCGTCGCTTCGATCAGAGGAATCGTTAGGGAATCTTTGGACGCGGGGAGCTCGTAGCGCAACGCCAGCTGCTTGAGCCCCGGCGCGAATGGGGCGAAGACTGCCGCTTCTCCGTTTCCTACCGTCACCGCCGCCGCCGCGATGTCTCCTGCATCGCGCATAACGGACGCATTCACGGCGCCCTCAGGAAGTGGGATGCGCCACGTCGCTTGCACCTCGCCGCTCGCGCCACGCCCCTGCACGAGCGTTCGCAACGAGTCGTTCCCCAACTCGAACACGTCGACAACTGCACGGTTCCCTGTTGTACTTGGCGCGGAGATCGCGAGATGACGGCCGCGCACGCCGATGTCGATGCCCGTCGATGCCGTGTCGAACACGGTGATCTCGGTGCTCTCACTGTCCGACGGAGCCGCACCTAACGGTGCCGTGAAATACGCCACGCCGCCATGAATCACGGCAGCGAAGTACAGCGCCCCTTCGGCGCCGAAGGGCTGGAACGAGAAGCTGTACCGTCCGCGCACATCGCTGCGCACCGAGTCGACCGCGCCTGCGGTGTCGCTGCCAACACGATGCAACGTCACCACGCGGCCAGCGAGCGGCTGTGCACCGCTCCCCCGCTGCACCACAACGCGTCCAGCAACGGTGCGTGAGTGCTGCGCGGCTACTGGTGGTGTGACGCCAGGGACGAGTGCAACGAGGGCAAATAACCTAACGAGGCGCGCGCGTTCGGCGCCGCGGCACGTCACGGCTTGAACTTGCCGAAGTCTTCGGGCCGTAGGTTCGCCAGATGATCCTTCAGCTGCTCGGCGGTCATTTCCAGTGTGCTCATAACATCCGGCTTGGGCGGAATCACCTGCCCTTCTCCACCGCCGCCCCCTTCATCGTCATCATCGCTTTCGTCACCTGGCGTGATCAAGAGTGATTCCTCGGCGAGGATCGGCGCGCCACACCGCAGCGCGACAGCGATGCTGTCCGATGGGCGCGCATCGATCGTCACCAGACCGTCGGCGCGTGCGATGTGCATCTCCGCGAAGTACGTCCCGTTGCTGACCTTCGTGATGTGGACCTTCCGCAGCTCACCGCCGAGTCCGAGGATCAGCGTTTTGCACAGGTCGTGAGTGAGCGGACGTTCGCGCGGAACGCTATTGATCTGCAGCAGGATCGACTCAGCTTCAGCCTGGCCGATCCAGATCGGCAAGACGCGCTCACCATCGTTCTCGCGAAGCACCACGACATAGGTGTTCGAGCTGCCATCGAGACCGAGACGCGAGACCGAAACTTCAACCATCAGAAAGGCTCCTAGACGTGGCGCGGCGGGGGCAACGCCCCGCACCTCGAACCTAACGAATAGCGCGCCGCAAGGCCTCGACCTGATCCGGCCGTTCCCAGGAGAAGAAGATCTTCTCGCCTTCGCAACGCGGTGTGCGACCAAAATGGCCATCCGCCGCCGTCTCACGGTAGATCGGCTGCCGTAAGGAAAGAGAGCGGATAATGCCTGCAGGGGTGAGAGTAAAAACGTCGCGCACGGCGGCGCTAATAGCTGCGTCTGGTACCATGCCTGTACCAAAAGTGTTCACAGCCAGCGAGACTGGTTCTGCGACGCCGATCGCATATGCCACTTGAACTTCGCAACGCCGCGCGAGTTTGGCCGCGACGATGTTCTTCGCCACCCAACGCGCAGCGTATGCTCCTGAACGGTCGACTTTGGATGGATCCTTCCCGCTGAATGCGCCACCGCCGTGTCGTCCCATCCCGCCGTATGTATCGACAATGATTTTGCGACCTGTCAGCCCAGCGTCACCCTTTGGTCCACCAATCACGAACCTGCCTGTCGGATTGATATGATACACCACGTTAGGCGCCAAGAACTCGCGTGGGATGACCGGCGTGACAACTTCTTCGATCATCGCTTCGCGGATTTCGTCGTAGCCTATCGACGGATCGTGCTGCGTGGAGACGACGACAGTTTCCACCGCCACCGGCCGATCTCCCTCGTACGCTACTGAGACTTGCGTCTTACCGTCGGGCCGCAACCAGGGGAGCGTGCCGTTCTTGCGCAGCTCAGAGAGTCGTTGCGTAAGCCGGTGCGCGAGTTGGATTGGCAGCGGCATCAATTCCGGCGTCTCGTCGCTCGCGTAGCCGAACATCATCCCTTGGTCGCCCGCACCGCCAGTGTCGACGCCCATGGCGATATCCGGTGACTGCCTATCGATCGTGCTTATCACTGCGCAGGTCTCGCAGTCGAAGCCATATGCAGCGTCGGTGTAGCCGATCGACTTGATCACACCGCGCACGACGTCGGGAAGGTGGACATACGCCGTCGTTGTGATTTCGCCAGCGATGAGCGCGAGACCGGTCGTGACCAGCGTCTCACACGCTACGCGTGCGTTGGCGTCCTCATTGAGAATGGCGTCGAGGACCGCGTCCGAAATCTGATCGGCAATCTTGTCCGGGTGCCCTTCGGTTACCGACTCGGAAGTGAAGAGATGACGATCAGCCACGAGAGGTCAGCTTGAGTAAAGGTTCGCCGGTCCGACGCAAAAAAAGCGCCGAATGGCGCGCTAGCGGCAGTTAGGAAAGGGAACGATAGAAACGACGGTTCGTCACATCAACCCGTCGCGCAGGAACGGCGCATCACCAAAGGCCGCCGCGAGGCGAAATCTGAGCTGGTGTTCCGCGTCTTTGGCAGTGCGGCAGGCTAGAGCGGCACTGGCCGCTTCGGCGGCAAAGGCAGCACTCACGCCCCGGATGATGTGCTTGACGAGGGGCACCGAGTGCGGATTGACACTGAGCACTCGGACGCCGAGGCCCAAAAGCGCAAACGCCATGAGGGGCTGAGACGCCATCTCCCCGCAGACTGTTACATCGAGGCCTTTCTCGGATCCGACGTCCACGGTCCGTTTGATGAGGCGCAGCACCGCTGGATGCAGTGGTGTGAAACGCGCGGCGAGGTTCACGTTGCCGCGATCGACAGCCAGGGTGTATTGCACGAGATCGTTGGTTCCGATCGAGAAAAACGCGACGTCATCGACAAACGTGTCGGCGGCCACGGCCGCGGCTGGCGTTTCGATCATGACGCCTAACGGCATATCGCGCTGATACTGGACGCCGCGCGCTTCCAGCTCGCTCGCTGCCTCTCCGAGCAAGCGCCGCGCCGCGCGCACTTCGTCGAGCGTCACGACCAGCGGAAGCATGATGCGAATGTCTCCGTGCAGTCCGGCGCGCAGCAAGGCGCGCAGCTGATCTTTGAAGAACTCCGGCTCGTCGATGCACATCCGGATCGCGCGCCACCCGAGGAAGGGGTTCGGTTCCGAAGGAAAGCCACCGACGGGAAGCTTGTCGCCCCCGATGTCATACGTACGAATCACGACCGGCTTGCCGTCGAAAGCCTCAGCAACGCTGCGGTAGGCCTGATATTGCTCCTCTTCGTCCGGCATGGCCGCACGACCAACGACCAGGAATTCCGTGCGCATGAGACCGACCCCTTCGGCACCGCTCTTGGCAGCGTCCGTCGCCTCCTCGGCGACGTCGACGTTTGCGCGAATCGTTAGGCGCACACCGTCGGTGGTGACGGCGTCTGCGGCGGCCTGCGCGCGCAGCTCTTCGTGCGTCTGCGCTTCGCGCAGGGCGCGGTGTTTGTAGGTGGCGATCTCCGCTGAGCTCGGATTGACGATCAGGAGGCCGCTGGAACCGTCCAGCACCGCCGTCTCGCCCCCTTTCAAGCGCGTTGTCGCATCGCGCAGCCCGACGACCGCTGGAATGCCGAGTGAGCGCGCCAGGATGGCGACGTGTGCCGTGCGCGTCCCCGCGTCCGTGGCGATGGCGGCAATCGCAGCGCGATCGAGCTGCACCGTTAGGCTTGGCGTCAGGTCATGCGTGACGAGAATTGCGTTGGCGCCGGCCGGGACGTCGACGGGATCATGATCCGGCAGCCCCAGCAGCATCGTGAGGAGCCGGATGTGCACGTCGGCGAGATCGCCGACGCGTTCACGCATCATGGGTACCGCGTGCTTCGCAAAATGCAGGCGCCAGTCGACCATGATGAGATCGACAGCCTTCTCCGCGCTGAGATTCTGCCTAACGTACGACTCCATCTGCGACAACAGCTCACGATCTTCCAGGATCGACATCTGGACTTCGAAAATCGCTGCCTCTTCGGGCCCAGCCTGCCGCTCCACCCGTTCGGCGACGGCGCGCAAGCGCTCGATCGCGCGGCGCACCGCGGCATGCAGCCGCTCGATCTCAGCGGGGATCGCTTCGTCATCGATGATCCGGTGCGGTACCTCCGGCGGTTCCCAGCGCAGCAGATGAACCGGCCCAACCACGATCCCCGGTGAAGCCGAGATGCCACTGAGCGCGCGATCCACTACTTCTCCCCGAACCGGGTGGAGATGAGCGAGCTCAGCGCATCGACCGCTTCCTTTGCGTCAGGGCCGTCGGCGCGCACGTTGAGCGCCGCGCCGTATTCGGCGGCGAGCATCATGACACCCATGATGCTCTTGCCGTTCACTTCCAGCTCGTCGCGCGCGAGTCGGATGTCGGACTTGAACTTGGCCGCAAGCTTGACGATCTCCGCCGCCGGCCTGGCGTGCAGGCCGTTCTTGTTCGCGATCGTGACGACGCGCTCGATCATGATCGCAATGACGAGTAGAGGGCGACGAGACTAAGGGCGATGAGTCCAGCCTTCCACCCTTCGAGCTTTCCTTGGAGCCTGACGAGCAGCATCGCGCCGAGAATAATGATCGCCAGCGCGATGCCTAACGCCCCATCGCCGACACCGTGCGGATCCGCAATACGATGAAAGACGAGCGGGAGCATGAAGGCGCCGATCGCCGCTCCCGCGCGACTGATCAGCTGTGGCCCCTGCTGCAGGAGCGGAATGCCCAGCGCCGGCGCGACGCGCAACCCCTCGCGCCAACCGGTGCGGAGTCCCCACAAACGCAGCCAGATGTGCCCGGCATTGTACAGAATGAGGAACCCGCCCACCGTGAGGAGCGGCCCGGCGCCCAGGGCAAAGACCCCAAGTGCCACGATCGAGCAGAACGGTAGCCACGATGCCCAAACCAGACGATCGCCGAGACTGCCTAACGGGCTGCATAGCGCGCGGCGGTAGCGCTCGATCTGTTTGGGTGACTCACCATCGAGCTCGGCGCGGGCCAGTGCACCAACAGCCACGGCGGCAAGGTAGGGATGGGCGTTGAAGTATTGACTCTGGCGCGCGAGCGCGGCGCGATACGCCTCACCTTGCGCTCCGCCAGGCAGCAGTCGAAGCGCCGGCTCGATGCAGTATGCGGTACCGGTGCCGATTAGCGTCTCGTAGTTCCACGATCCCTGAATCGCGAGCAGGCGTATGAACATCAGCGCGTGCGTGCGAAAAGGCAGCGGACGAGCTGCGGGCAGAGAAGCGGCCGGCGGCGCGATCATATGATAAAAAACAGCGCGAGGCCGACCGCTAGGGTGGCAAGCATGATTGGCTTCGCCCGCGGCACCGCGGAGAAGTGCTTCCAGACCGCGCTGGTTGCGACGGCCGATGCGACGACAGCAACAATGAGTCGTGTGCTGGCCATCGAATGCGGCCAGCTGCGCATCGCTGCGTCGCGCAACGGCAGAGCGAAGGCGAACAGCACCCCCGTGAGCGCGCCGGCGCGCAGGAAGTCGTACGCGAGACCGCTCGATTGCAGCGTGCGAACGACGTTCCAATCGCCGCGCGCCAATGCGCCGTGCTGACGTCGCACACGCTTGGCGTTCAGCGTGCGAAGCTGCACCATGGACCAACCACCGAGCCACGCTCCGCTGAGCGCGACCAGCACGGCGATGATGAGCGCGCCGGCGGCCCCCCCCCCCCGAGGCGTGTCAGCGAAGATCGCCCCGCCAACCAGGGAGGCCGAGCCCCATTCGGGATAACGCGAAGCGCCGACAGGCAGCGTCTCCAAAGCGAAGCATTCGAGAATAGCGCCGCACAACACACCGAGCGCAGGGTTGCCGGCAATGGCTCCGCCTAACGTCGCAGCGACAATTGGCCGGGCGAGCATCGCTTGAGGGAAGCTTACGGTGTCCAAGCCGACGACGGCGCCGACGAGAATAATCAGCCCGACATCGAGCGGCGTCACCTCACGCCCTCGGCGCTCAATATTTCGCTGAGCGGCATCGGTCGCGCGCCAGGGACGTCTTGCGCGGTGACCTCAATGCCGCGCGCCTCCAGCGCACGGAGTGCATCCTCCTCCTGTGGGCTGAGAAAGACGTACCGCAGCCGCTGCACGCGCCCGGGCCGGTGGTGGATTCCACCGACGTTTACGCGCCGAATGCTTCCTGCCGCGTCACACAGCTGCGCCATGCTCGTGATGTCGGCCGTGAGAAGAAGGCCGCGACGATCATCCGTCTGATAGCTCTCGAGGTTCTTCCTGGCCGTTGTCACGTCGTCGAAGTACACGCGCATCTCCGGCGGCACACCCATGCGATAGAGCTCCTGCTCCCAATCGCTTTGCGCGACCTCATCGTCGACGAGCACAATGAACTCGAGCGCCAACGGCTGCCCCCACCCAACGACCACTTGGCCGTGGATGAGTCGGTCGTCGATGCGGTAGAGCTCAATCGCCACGCGGTGCGCGCTCCTCACCTTCCACGGTCGACAGGGCGGTTCTGCCGCGGTCCGTCGCATCGCGAGCGACATCAGCCGCGGTCGACGCGTCGCTGAAAACAAACTCCAGCAACGAGGCGAGGTTCGCCCCCGTCACCAGCACGAGATCGCGGCGTTCGCGCAGCAATCGTCGCGCGGCCATTGTGCAGCTCCCCGCCGGCAGGTCCGTGAAGATGGTCGTGACGTTAGGCGCGCTCACGAGCTCGCGTAACTTGAGCTCCACGTCTTTTGCGGAGAGGTCGCGGTTCGACAGCGGAATGAACGCGTCCTGACGCCCGGCGATCTGTGCCACCGCGGAGATGATTCCCTCGGCGAAGTCTGCATGTCCCGCGACAACGGCACGGCGTTCACTCATCGTCTTCGACAAGATATTGGCGGATTTCGGACGCCTGGCGCATGTGCGTGATGAGACGATCGTTGAACATCTGCGCCGCGTCCATCCCACTGTACTTGAGCAGGTGGTTCATCGCGATCACTTCAGCGATCACCGTGATGTTCTTTCCTGGATTCAGATAGACCGTGATCTTGGGGAGCGAAACACCGAGGATATCGGTGGTCTCACCATCCAGACCCGTACGGTCGACAGCAGCGTGTTCGGCCCACTCAACCAGTTGCACGACCACTTCGATGCGCTTCTGCTGCCTAACGGCGCGTACGCCGAAGATATGCGAGATATCGATCAACCCGACGCCGCGGATCTCCATGACATGGCGCTGCAGTTGATGTCCGCGTCCAATGAGCACGTCGTTGCCGCGCTGAGTGACGAGCACCAGATCGTCCGCCACGAGCCGGTGCCCGCGTTCCACGAGATCCAGCACACATTCGGATTTGCCGATTCCGCTCGCGCCCGTGAACAGCAGACCGACACCGAAGACGTCAGCCAGCGATCCGTGCAACGTACTGCTGGGAGCAAAGAGATCCTCAATGACCGGCTTCCCGAGGCGGTAGAAGTCGGCGGTCTTGTGTGGCGAGCGGTACACAGGAATCCCAGCTGCATCCATGAGTTCCAGAAGTGGCGGCACAGGATCCTGCGCTTTCGTAACAAACACGCATGGCAAACCAAACGCGCAGAAGCGCTGCAGGTTGGCGCGCCGTTCGGGTTCACCTAACGAGCGCAGATAAGAGATCTCGGTCTCTCCCAGCACCTGCAGCCTGTCTGATACGAAGCGGCCTACATACCCAGCCAGCGCTAGGCCAGGACTCGACATCTCGCCAGTCGCGACAACGCGGTCGGCGCCGGTGACCTGTCCGAGCTGCTCCAGCTCGAGAGTCTCGCGCAGCCGTTCGATGACTCGCCCGACGGTGACAGCAGGCGTCATTTTTTCGCGACGCGACGCGCGCGCTCCTTAGCCACTCGCTTGGCGCGAGTGGTTTGCGTCGCGAGGTGCTCCAGCGCGCGGTCCAGCGCTGTTCCATACTGCCGCGCCGTCCCCTCCGCTACGAGCGAACGACGCCGCGGGGCATGCAACACGATTTCAACGCGCCGCGTTGGACCATCGCTCGCGAAGACCACGTGCGCGTCAACGGTGCGACGCAGCCGGCGTGCAATCTTGGCAATAGCCTGTTCCGCTTTCTGTTGAATAGTTGCAGCAACATTCGCGTTATGTGAGCGCACCAGAATCTGCACAGGCGTCAACCTCCGGACGGCACGACCTTCGTTAGGTGCGCGGCGGTTTCGTTCGCCGCGCGCTCCCAGGTAAAGCCTCGCGCGAATGCG
>JBQTIF010000161.1:0-3730 GCA_052388395.1 Gemmatimonadaceae bacterium
CGGCTTCTCGTCGACGCAAAAGACAACCGCGTGCTCGGGGGGATTGAGATAGAGGCCCACGATGTCCCGCACCTTCTCGATGAGCTGCGGATCCGGCGACAGCTTGAACGTTTCGGTGCGGTGCGGCGGGAGCCCGAAGGCACGCCACACGCGACTGATCGTCATCGCGCTCAGCCCGGTCGCTTTCGCCAGGTCGCGCGTGCTCCAGTGCGTGGCGCCGCGCGGTGTGGTCTCCAGGGTACGCACGATGACGTCCTCGATCTGGGCATCCGTGATGCGGCGCGGCGCGCCCACGCGCGGCTCATCGAGCAGCCCGGCCACGCGCCCGGTGACGAAGCGCTGGCGCCATTTGCCCACCGTCGCAGGATTCACCCGGAGCCGCCGGGCCACGGTGTGATTGGCAGTACCGGCTGCACAGGCGAGGATGATCCGCGCCCGCCGCGCCAGCGCTGGCGCGCTCCGCGCGCGATGCGCCAGCGAGGTCAGCTCGCGGGCTTCAACCTCCGTCACCACCAGCGCCGCCTTCGGGCGTCCCGTGCGCCTACGCACTCCTCCATGAGTCTCACGTGCGTTAGGCGCCCAATATATCTGTTAGTTACTTCAGTTACAAGACACTAGTCTCTGACCTCGATTTGTCGCGGCGTTCCAGGCGTGCTCGCCGTCAGCACAACGATCGCGTCGTACGCCTGGAAAAAACGATCCTGAATCGACGTGAGCAGTTGGCCGCGGCGCCGCAGGTACGCCGTGCGCACCGGTCGCATGTCGAACACCACCCAGCTGCTATCCGGCAGCGCCGGACGCAGCCATGCCACATTGTCGTTCTCGATCTCGGCGGTACCAGTGGGTTCGTACTGCAGCCTAACGATATTCATCCGCGCTGTCTTGGACTGTGGTCCGCCAAACATCAACACGTTGAAGCTGCGCTCTCCGCGTGCCTCCGCCAAAATCGACGCCGCGGTCCCGATGTCCAGCGTGTGCGTGTAGTTAAAGCCACGCATCATGTGACTGCCACCGAACTTGAACAGCACACGCGGTCGCTCCCCACGACGTTCCGCCGACGCCAGCGCATTGGTGAAAGTCTCGCGCAGATACGCCGAACGCATGTGGTTCGACTCGTAAACCCGACCGGAGAGGAAGAGCCGGTTGATGCGCGCTGTACGCTCGAAGACATCGATGATCGCCTGCGCGCGCTCCTCGTTAGGCTGTCGAGCCGAGCTCCTTGCCATGGACTCACTTCGATCGCGAACGTGTTATAGCCCGCTGGACGTAGCTCGTTTCAGTAGCGCTTGCACGACTGCAGGCAGTTCCGCGACGCCATGTTCCTCTCCCACGAGAAAGAATCGCGCCTGCTTTCCTTCGTCTACGAGCAAGCGTCCCCCACTTCCCTCGAGCCGACCATCGGAGACTCGCAGCGGATGCCGGTTTGCGATGAGAAGGCGTGTGAGCGCGGTGTCCTGCGCGTGTGCCTGGCCCGCGAAAAACAAAGCTGACAGACCAAGGAGAGGGACAGTTGTCAGGAGTGACATGAAGAGGTTTCGTAAGAATTGCGTGAGCCAATCAGTCCTTCCGACGAGACTAAATTGTACGGGACTCGCGGCGAGATGTGACAATGCAGTGACCGAAACGCAAGAGATTACACGGATCACATCGAAATACGCCGGATTGCTCTACGCTCGTCGATGTTCTGACTCGGCCGTTCCACGATTCATGTCTTGTGGTTAACAACAAGAGAATCCGCAGTTATCCGTTCTTCCGATCAATCCGTATGAGCTCTTGAAGGCTCAATGGAGACACGAGCACCCGATGTCGAACCAGTTCGCTACTGCTGAAATCGATGTGGCGCACAATATTCCTGACAGGCGACGCGAAAACAACATCTGGAAGAAACCATAGATAGGAGAATTCTGATGCGTAATCACCTCGCCGTGGTTATCACAACCGCCGCCCTTGGCGTATTAAGCAACGCGCCTAACGTTGCCGCGCAGAGCGCCGCGGATTCCGCCGCCATCCGCGCTGCTGCGCTGGACTATGTCGAAGGTTGGTACGAGGGGAACGCCGAGCGGATGGGACGCGCCGTGCACCATGAGCTCGTGAAGCGCATCATCGCTCGCGATACCGTGTCAGGTCGCGCGTGGATCAGCAATCAGGGTTGGGGGAACCTCGTCGCTGGAACGGCGCGCGGCGGCGGCAAGAGCACGCCCGCCGCCGACCGTCGCAAAGAGATCCAGATTCTCGACATCTATGGCGCTGTCGCATCCGTCCGCGCCACGATGTCAGGGTGGATCGACTACATGCACTTAGCGAAGGTCGACGGACGTTGGCAGATCGTCAACGTTCTTTGGGAGTTCCATCCCCCAGCGAAACGTTAGCTCGATCGACTCTTGATCAGCTCGAGCGCGCGCTCCAACGCGCGTTCCGATGGCACCTCGACGTCAGGTGCGATCCCCTCGGCTTCCCAACCCTTATTCGTGCGTGGGTCGTACGTTCGACCTGTCGGTAGGAACATGCGGAACCCCTCGACGAGCGGAATGAGTCGACCGAAGTGTCCGCCGCCAGAGGTGCGCTCTCCGACCAATGTCGCACGCCCGGTGACTTTGAGACCAAAGACGAACGATTCTCCGGCAGAGATCGTGCGCCGGCTCGTGAGGATGTAGACCGGAACGTTCGTTAGGCGCTGCCCGGCAACAGTGTCGAGCGTCCAGCGCTCTGTTGGCTGCGCCATCCCGCGCATGAAGGAGTTGACGAGGTGCGTCGGCTTGTCGAACAGGTATGTCGAAAGGTGCCGGATCAGTTCTGGTCCACCGCCGATGTTCTGGCGCACATCGATGACCAGCGCGCTGACGTTCGCGAACTGCGCCATGATTGAATCGGCGCGAAGTACGGCGGCAGGATCTCGAGAGAACATGCGGATGTCGATGTATCCGACGTTGCCGGGCAATACTTCGTGCCGTTCGAGGCCGTGCGTCGCCGTGCCGGGTGCACCCGGTGTATTCGAGGAACCTGCCGATTGCCGCACGCGTATTCGGCCGGAGCTCGCCGCAGCTTCCTCGGTCAGTCCGACGCTGAGATGCTTGTCGTTGTTCAGACGTCGCAGGAGCTGGGTGAGCTGCATGCCTAACGCCGCGACGTCGCTTGCCGCGTCGAATTGGCCTTCTTTCAATGCGCTGCGCAGGCTGTCGGCGATGACGCGAGCGCGGTCAACGTAGATGTATCCTCCCACAAGTGAGTCGGCGATCGCTTCAACGAGCGCCGTTCGCACCTTCGCGTCTACGACTTGTTGCGCCTGTATCGTGCCTGGGCGGCCGACGCAGACCGCGAACATGAGCGCCGTTGCTACCGCAACAGCACGCGCCTTCGTGCGATGTGAAGGTCCACGCGCGCGGCGAAGGATCTCATCACCGAGCGGACGGGCAGCGAGGTTTTCGTCCACCGCGTCCAGCACCGCGACGATGTCGCATCCGACGTCAGCGAACAAACGACGCTGGGCTTGTGCCATCGCCGACCAGACCGCGTGCAGCTTTTTGGATAGGCTGCGGCCCTTGGCGGTCAGCGCGATCGCTCGCCGGCGGGCGTCGTCGCGGTCGCGCGTTGACGACACGACGCCCGCATCGCGCATCTCGTCGGTAATCGCGATCACTGCCGGGTGCGTGAGTCGCAACGCGTCGGCGATTTCAGTGACGCCGAGTGGTCCTGACTCTTCGAGCAAGAGGTACGTGCTCGCCCAGCGCGC
>JBQTIF010000162.1:0-3144 GCA_052388395.1 Gemmatimonadaceae bacterium
ACTCACGCGCATCGTCGCCGTCGGATCGTTCGATACATTCGCTATCGCAACCGGAGAACTGGCCACGGCCGGCATCTGCTGAGCCGCATGCTATCAATTAGGGATATTAAGTTGGAGCCGCACTAGCGGAGGGCGCACATGTGCTTCGCCATGTGCGCCTACCATAATATGCGGAGCGGCAGAACGGCGGGCCGTTATGCGGGCACACGCCGAGCCACTCTGTCGGCTACCCTGGATGCAACCGACCTTCGATCGTAGGTTGAGCTACCTCAGTCCTTTCTCACGTCCACCGCAAGGCAGCCCCGTGTACATCCGCGAGTTTAGGATCCGCAACTTCATGGTCCACCAAGACACCGCCATGAAGCTGTCACCGTTGACGGTCTTCGTCGGCCCCAACGGCGGAGGCAAGTCTGCATTCTTCGATGCGATGCTCAACTTCTCGATGCTATCGCGCGGCAATCTTCGTCAGGCTTTCGGTCCATACCCTTACTCGTACCGTGCGACGCGTTACCGCGGGGCGAGCGACGTTTCAAGAATCGGCTACCAAGCCGTGATCTCTCGAACGCCGGATGACGAGGATAGGATCACTTACGCAATAGACTACTCGCAGACCGCAATGCGCGACGACGTTCCCGCATTCACAATCTTTAGTGAACGGGTGGTGAAGGGTCCGGACGGATCGGTCCTGTTCGACCGGACCGACCCTGAGAAGTATCCTCTATCAGTGGGTCTGCCGCTTGAAGAGGACCGGAGCCTGTTCTCGGCGATTCGGCAGCGCCAGATGTTTGGCCAACCAGTTGCCGCCGATGACCTCCTTCTTTATTGCACACAGCAGATAAGTCGATTCAACAAGTTTCGGCTGGACCCCACGGTACTCGCACAGCCGTGCCGCCTGCCAGAGGTCGCGAGCGAGGCGAGTCCTGCGGTGGGCCCTCGATTGGGATATCACGGCGAGGACCTTGCCGCCACACTTTACCACTTGGCGGAAACCAACTCACCTGCCCTCGACACCATACGCGAGAAGGTCAAGGGGATCGACGCAGCGTTCGCAGCCTTCGAGTTCAGTACGGTCGGCACGGATCGAATCGCCTTCTCCGCGTCCTACGCTGATGGTCGGCAAAGTGTGCCCTCGGTTCGTCTTTCGTCGGGCATGCTTGGATTCATCGGCTTGATCACGTTAGTAGCGACGGACAGCCGACCGCCAGTGCTCATGATCGAAGAGCCCGAGAACGGCCTCACTCCGCAAGCGGTCAAGGCGTTTTATCAAGCCGTTCGGACCTTGGCGCACGGTACGGACCCTAGCCTTCGCAGCCAAGTGCTCATCTCGTCCCACAGCCCGTTCGTGATCTGCGAAGCGTGGAACGGCGACGACCGTGAGTTCATTCATCAGGTGAAGGTCGAAGCGGGTAGGGCAAGGATCCGAAGTTTCTCGGACGTCATCGCGGAGAACAAGATCGTGCTGGCCAAGGAGAAGCGCGGCGACAGAACTCATCTCAGCTTGGCCAACGCCGAAGAGATCATGTCCGGCTACCTCGCCTGAGCGTCGCATAACATTGCTTGCTGCTGACGGGCAGCCTAGAGACTGCGGCGGCTGCGCCGCCGCTTCTGTTTGTTCGCCGCAGCAGAAGCCTGGCGTTAGGCATCGCCGGATCTAACCCAATGCCCGCTTGGTTATCCGTTGTTACTGAATTTCTCAGCAGGCATGCGGGTGGAATCATCGGAGGCGCCATATCCTTTTTCGTGCTCGATATCTGGTATCGGCGACGACGAGCGCGACACGATATAGCGTCGGCTGTGGCAGCAGAGCTCATGAACAACGCGGACATCATCGACTCTGTGCTAGAGTCGCACGAGAACGAACTAGACTTGCCGCAATACTATCAAACGCACAAAGTCATCTTAGATGCTCTCGCCAGTCGCGTTGGCGAGCTCGATTACGAAGATGCTGCCTCCATCTCGAAGCTTTATGGCCACCTCGAAGCCGTGAACCGAATACCCACCGTCTGGCGCGATCGCGCTGTGAGAGCGGGAAAGTTGACAGGCACGAGCTTAAACAAGGAAGTCGCTGAACTCGTTGAATCTTCGTCAGAATTCCTGCGCGTAACCCGTGGCCTCGCGGTCGACTGCCGCGGTCTGGCAGCTCACCTGCGTACGAAGTATGCGCTGGGCCTCCGCGGTCTTGTTCCGCTTCGGATTCGACCCGCGATCAAACCAGCTAATGCACTGAAGAAGTCCCAAGCAAGGTGGCAACGGCGATGCCTAACACTCCTAACGAGGCGTTTGTCAAGCGGACGTAGTTCGCCTTTGTGAGTGACGGTGCACCACTCACAAAGGCCCAGCTGGTCGACCTCGTAGCGCGTCGGATTCGGCATCAGCGCGACCGTCCTCTCGATGCCCGGCACCCAGACCAGACGCTGCGCGTTAGGCGTCGGCAATACCCGATCGCGCAATACATGCTCGAGCCGCCGAACCTGAGCCGTCAACAACGTGTGTTGTTCCGCATGCAAGGCTGCTTGCAGCCGCGGGAGTTCGAGCTGTACAACGAGTAGCGCCCGCACGAGGCGCCCGCCAGCGCCACTCCGTCTGGCCGGCTCCCCGCCCGGTCGGCATCTTAGCCGGCTGGTGAATCGCTCGCTCGCAGCCGAACGCTACGGTAGACCGACTACGAGGCAACGGCCGAGTAGGGATCGTCCAGGCAAACGGCATAGCATCAAATGGCCACATCGGAGCTTCAGCACCGGGTCCAACGGTCACTCGGCAGCAGCTACGCGATCGAGCGTGAGCTCGGCGGTGGCGGCATGTCGGTCGTCTACCTCGCGCGCGACCTCCGGCACGGCCGCAACGTGGTCGTGAAGGTGCTGGCGCCCGATCTGTCGCACGCGGTCGGTGCGGAGCGCTTCACGCGTGAGATCGAGACCGCCGCCACGCTCCGTCACCCGCACATCCTCCCGTTGCTCGAGTCCGGGGGAGCCGACGATCTCCTGTACTACGTGATGCCGTTCGCGGAGGGAGAATCGCTCCGCGCCCGACTCGGCCGGGAAAGGCAGCTCCCCCTGGATGAAGCGGTGCAGATCGCGACGCAAGTCGCGAGCGCGCTCGACTATGCTCACAGGCGGGGGGTCGTTCACCGCGACATCAAGCCGG
>JBQTIF010000163.1:0-8119 GCA_052388395.1 Gemmatimonadaceae bacterium
TGTTTCCACTCAGCGACGAAAATCCGACGCTCCGGACTCCGATCATGACCTACGCGATTCTCGCAGGCATGATCGGGACGTGGGTGCTAGTACAAGGGGCCGGCTTCGACCTCGACGCGCTGGAGACCTCGGTGTGCAACCTGGGTCTGGTACCGGGTGAGATCACTGGTCAGGCGGAAGTCGGGACTGGCATTCGAATCTCGGCCGACAAGGCGTGCATCGTCGACAACGAGCCGATCAACAAGTTCACTCCAATAACGTCGATGTTCCTGCATGGCAGTTGGGGACATTTGTTAGGCAACGCGCTGTTCTTTTGGGTTTTCGGGAACAACGTCGAAGACAGCATGGGTCGCATACGCTTCCTCGTGTTCTACCTCCTGTGCGGACTGGCTGCGACCGCGGCACATGTCATCGTTGCGCCGGCTTCACCGATTCCCACCGTCGGCGCGTCCGGAGCGATTTCGGGGATACTCGGCGCCTACCTGTTGCTGTACCCGCGCGTTTTGGTGCGGACGTTCATTCCGCCGTTCTTCCTTTTTAACATGCGCGCGTGGTTCATGTTGGGGTGGTGGTTCCTCTGGCAGGTAATTGGTGGACTTCCGCAGCTTTCCCCGGTGAGTCCAGAAGTATCCTCTGGTGTTGCTTTCTGGGCGCACGTGGGTGGGTTCGTCGCTGGTTTCGTGCTGATCAAGTTTTTTGTCGACCGCGACATCGTTCGGCGCCGCAGCGCAGTGGCTGGTGCGCGCGAAGTCTGGGATCCAAGGTTCAGCCGATAGGTCCCGACGATCGTAGATCGTCGCTCGGCCACAGCCGGTATGGCGAGCGGCCTAACGCGAACCTGGGCGTAGACGGGACGTCCTACAGTTGAGGCCGCCTAACGAGCCTCCGCTTAAGGCGGAGTTTGGCTCGATAATCGCATGTAAATGTCCAGAGCGTCATTGTCACGGTTCGGTAAACGCCCACTGTAACAATGAGAAGACGCGTGATTGCGGCTCGGGTAGTGCGACCCTATTCACATACGCACCGTCACGACTACGCCTTCGGAGATTTTCGTGTCCTTGTCCTGCCGCTTCATCGACTCATTTGGCTTCGAATGGCAGGCGCATGAGGTTGCCGCCCCAAAACAGGGCCGCAAGCAGCCCAGCGCGCTGTATTTCTTTGCGCGCGGCGCGACTCGAGTCCTGAGTGACTATCCCAAGAACTGGGCGCAATTGTCCTGGGCCGAGCTAGAGGACCTCTGCGCCATGGGACGCAGCGTGCACCGAGATGGTCGCGTCGACGTGCATCCGGATTTTGCATCGCGCCGAAGCGCCGTCTAAGAGTTGAAGCTCGTTAGGCGTCGCGACTGAAAGTAATGTTGCGATCCAGCCACCGCCGAGCCGCATAGACGTCCGAACGTTTGCGCGATTGCGCTCGTCACGTTAGGCGCGCAAACATTTACCGGGGGCGGGCGCTGGGCAATCGCCGAATAGCCCTCCGCGTAGGTCTCTGCGCCAGGACGCCTCGCCAACTAGGGCGCCCGCCGATACATTGCTCGCGCTTTGTAACGGTTGTGTCACGGCGCGGGCTCCGCGACCGTGAACCGCTTGATCCGTCCCCTTTCGCCAAACTCCCTGTGCGCTTTCGGCTTATCCCGCGTGACGAGGGGTTCTTCGAGCTCCTCAGCCGTCTGTCTACCAAGATGACTGAGTCGGCGACCCTACTTTGCGACTTATTCGCTCATCCGGATCGTCGCGAGCACTTCGCAAGCGCCATCAAGGACGTTGAGCACCAGGCTGACGACATCACGCACGAGGTGGCAATCCGGATCAATCGGTCGTTCGTAACGCCGCTGGATCGCGAGGACATTCTGCGCTTGGCCAGCGAACTGGATAATGTCGTCGACTTGATCGACGGCACCGCCCGCCGAGCGGTCATGTTTCACATTCAGGAGACGAGAGAGCCAGCCCGCTCGCTCTCCCAGATCCTGATGCGGTGTGCTGGCCAGCTCGCGCATGGTGTGCGTGAGATCAAACATCCACAGTCGGTCAGCCGCGTTTCACGCGACGTAAAGAAGCTCGAAGAGGAAGGTGACGCGGTGTACCACACGGCGGTGGGTGGCTTGTTCAACGGCCCGCCGGACCCGATCGAGATCATGAAGTGGAAGGAGTTGTTCGACACTCTCGAGCGCGCGATCGACCAGTGCCAGACTGTCAGCATCGTTCTCGAGAGTATCTCCATCAAGCACTCCTGACCTGTGGTCTCGTACGTCGTCGCGATCGTCGTCATCGCGCTCATTTTCGATTTCATCAACGGGTTCCACGATTCAGCGAATTCGATCGCGACAGTCGTGGGAACGCGGGTACTCAGCCCGCTCACGGCAGTCGTATGGGCGGCCTTTTTCAACTTCGCCGCCGCCTTTACCGTTGGAACAGCGGTCGCGAAGACGGTTGGGAAGGGGATGATCGACGCGGCGGTGGTGACGCCTAACGTGATCCTGGCGGGTCTCATCGGCGCCATCGTCTGGAACCTTGTCACCTGGTACTATGGCCTGCCGAGCAGCTCCTCGCACGCGTTGTTAGGCGGCTATGCCGGCGCCGCGGTTGCGCGCGCGGGCCTGGGCGCCATCATCGCGTCGGGGTGGACCAAAACACTTGCGTTCATCGTGCTCTCGCCGGTGATCGGCATGGCACTCGGCTTCTCGCTGATGACGGCGGTGTATTGGCTCTTTCGCAACGTCTCACCGGCCAAAGTCGACGCCCTCTTCCGGCGGATTCAGCTCGGCAGTGCCGCTCTCTTTTCGCTGTCGCACGGCGCCAACGACGCGCAGAAGACGATGGGGATCATCGTTGGTTTGCTCGTCTCGGCGCAGCAGAGTTTTGCCGGTGAGGCTGGCTGGATGCGCCACCTTCACGTCACCGACGCAGATCATATCCCACTGTGGGTCGAAATGGGGGCGTACACGGCAATCGCGTTAGGCACCCTGCTCGGCGGCTGGCGCATCGTACACACGATGGGGACGCGCATCACGAAGCTGCGCCCGGTTGGCGGGGCATGTGCGGAGACAGCCGGGGCGATTTCAATCCTCATGGCGACACGATTCGGCATTCCCGTGAGTACAACGCACACGATCACTGGAGCGATCATGGGCGTTGGCGCGACGCAGCGCCTCTCCGCGGTGCGCTGGGGCGTTGCTGGACGGATCGTGTGGGGCTGGCTGTTTACGATTCCAGCAGCCGCGACCATAGCCGCCATCGCGCTTTATACCCTCGACGCCGTCCTCGGCGCAACATACTAAGTCAAGTGAGGGCAAGAGTTTAGGCTTCTTGTTGGTAACACTGAGACGGCCTCCGCACGGCGCCTCCCTTTCGGAGCTATCTTAGACAAGCGCCGTTGTTTCACGCGCTGCCCCGCCTCCCCGATCGCGTGTCATGACAGCAGCGGCCGTCACCTCCTCCCTCTATCTCAATCGCGAGCTCAGTTGGCTCGAGTTCAACTCGCGTGTTCTGCACGAAGCCGAGGACACGCGCACGCCATTGCTCGAACGGCTGAAATTCCTTTCGATTTTCAGCACCAACCTGGACGAGTTTTACATGGTGCGCGTGGCGGGCTTGCGGCGGCAGGTGGCAGCGGGCGTCCTGCAGTCGTTTGCCGACGGCATGTCACCGCAAGCGCAGCTCGACGCGATCGAGGTTCGCGTGCGCGAGCTGGTCGCGCGGCAGCAGCGCTGCTTGCACGGTGAGGTGTTGCCGGCGCTGGGCGAACGCGGCGTAAGACTCGTTAGGTATCACGAGCTTCCGGCTGAAGACCGCGTGGGGATCGACGCGTATTTCGAGCGCGAGGTGTTCCCGGTGTTGACACCGCTGGCTGTCGATCCCGGGCATCCTTTCCCCTACATCTCCAACCTGTCGCTCTCGCTCGCCGTCGAAATCAGCGATCCTGAGTGGGATGGCTCACGCTTTGCGCGAGTGAAAGCGCCAAAGAGTCTACCGCGCTGGGTATCGACAACGACACCTAACGTGTTCGTGCCGCTCGAAGACGTGATTGGCGCGCATTTGAGCGAGCTGTTCCAAGGGATGCACATCCTCGGCGCCTACGCGTTTCGTATTACGCGGTATTCGGATCTTGATGTGCCCGCGCCAGACGAGCCTGATGATCTCCTGGCGATGATCGAAGAGCAGCTGTTCCAGCGGCGCTTTGGAGAGGTGGTGCGGCTCGAGGTGCAAGAGGGGATGCCGCCACACTTGCGCTCACTCTTGCTGGATGAGCTGCGCGACGCGGCCGATCCGGACATCTTGCCGTTAGGTGCGCGCGACGTCCACGACGGCGGTCCACTGCTGGAATTGGGCGATCTGATGAGTCTCGCGACGATCGACATTCCCGATCTCCGTGATGCGCCCTTTTCCCCCAGCGTTCCGGTCGAAGTGCGCGACATCGAGAAGTCGATTTTCGATTGCATCCGCGAGCACGACATTCTGGTGCATCATCCGTACGAGTCGTTCTCGGCATCCGTAGAACGCTTTTTCGAGACGGCCGCGCAGGATGACCAGGTCATGGCCATCAAGCTCACGTTGTACCGCACGTCCGGCGACACGGCAATTGTTCGTGCACTGACCGAGGCAGCCCAGCGTGGCAAGCAGGTGGCTGTCCTTGTTGAACTCCAGGCGCGTTTTGATGAAGTCAATAACATCACGTGGGCGCGGACGCTGGAAAACTTCGGCGTACACGTAGCATATGGCCTGCCGGGGCTCAAGACGCACGCGAAGATCGCTCTCGTCGTTAGGCGCGAGACAGATGGGATTCGCCGCTACGTGCACATCGGTACCGGCAATTACAACTCGAAGACGGCGCGCACGTACACCGACTTTGGGCTCTTTACGTGCAATCCGGACATTGGTACCGACGTGAGCGAGTTGTTCAACCTGCTCACCGGCTTCTCGCGTCAGAAATCGTACCGGCGATTGCTCGTGGCGCCGGCCAACATGCGCGAGCGCTTCCTCTCGCTCATTCGGCGCGAGGCGGAGCATGCCCGCGCGGGCGTGCCGTCGCGCATCATCGCGAAGATGAATGCGTTGGTCGACGCCGAGATTATCGCGGCTCTCTACGACGCGTCGCGCGCAGGCGTGGAGATCGATCTCATCGTGCGCGGAATCTGTTGCTTACGCCCGGCCGTTGAGGAGGTGAGCGAGCGCATCCGGATCATCAGCATTATCGGGCGCTTCTTGGAGCATTCGCGGCTATTCTATTTCGCGAATGGTGGCCAGGGGGAGTACTACATCGGCTCCGCCGACTGGATGCTGCGCAATATGGACCGGCGCGTCGAAGCTGTCGTCCCGGTGATGGACTCCGCGCACCATGAACGGTTGCGCACGTTGCTGGAGACGTGCCTCACGGATAACCGCCAGGCATGGGACCTTCATGCAGACGGTCATTACGTGCAACGGACGCCAGGGTTGGACGGTGAAGCGGCCGAGGAGCGGGCGACGCATCAGCGGCTGTTGCGCGATGCGTGGGGACGCGAGCGGTCGGAGCCGCGCCTAACGACTGCCGAGATGCCCGTGGCGACGACGGCAAGGCGGAACGGGAAGCACGGGCGGGCGGCGTCGCGGCCGCGCGGCCGCCGCCCGACGCCGGATCGTCGCGAGAAGCCGCGCTCTGCTCTACTCGCGCCCGCCGCGGATCACTTGTCCGTCGGGCGCCACCACTTCGACCGGGACTCCCGCGACCTTAGAGAGCAATGCCGCCTTGCGGCTCGCGCCCCACAACTCCAAACGCAGGTTACGCACTTTCGTGGCGGGTACGGGCGTAAGGCGTAGCGATCGTTCACCCATGCGCACTTTGACTTTTTTCACCGCGCTGGCGTGCCCCCGGTCGAATCCGTCGGCCACGCGCAGGATAGCGGCCAAGCGGCGAACGCGTTTTTGCCAGGCACGGTCCAACTGCACGAACGCTTCATGCGACTTCTTCGGGGGCGTTCCGCGATGGTAGCGCGCGACATGCGCAATCGCCACCTGCTCCTCAGGCGCGATGCCTAACAAGTCCGCGTGGACGATGAGGTGATACGAATGTTTGTGGTGATTCTCGTAATTGATATGGTAGCCGACGTCGTGCAGTAGCGCGGCGTCGGCGAGGATGCGTCGATCCCCGGCGTCACAGCCGAGTCGGACTCCGATCGCGTCGAAGAGCTGCAGCGCGAGCTCACGCACATGCTGCGAATGCAGTACCTCGTAGTGGCAACGCTCCGCAAAGGACAACACAGACCGTTCGCGTGCCTCGCCCGGATCAGCTGGCTTCGGCGTAACGTGTGCCATCTCAAGCAGCAGCCCCTCGCGGATGCCGTAGCCGGAAATCGTTAGGTCGCGCGATTCGACGCGCGCCATGATTTCGGCGGCGACGACGAGACCGCCCACGATGATGTCGGCGCGAGCGGGATTCAGTCCCGGCACGTTGGCGCGTTCTTCCGGCGTAAGGTCCTGCAGCAGCTGGATGACATGCTCCAGCTCCTCGCGTGGGATGCGCGTCCCGTGCACCCGGCCAACGTACGGTACGCCCTGCCGCGCGAGGCACATCGCGCCAAGGTTGGTGAACGTGCCGCCTGAGCCGATGAGCTGAGCGCCGCGCCAGTCGCGAACTGGCAGCAATTTCCGAATGGTGTCGCGCACGTGCGCGCGGAGCTTCCTGACATCCTTGTGGCGCGGACGACCGCGAAGGAACTGCTCGGTCAGCCGTATGGCGCCAAACGGCAGCGAGATCAGGCGTTCGATCAGCCCGTCGGCGCTGAGAGCGAGCTCCACGGAGCCGCCGCCGATATCCACGACGACAGCGCGGCCGACGGCGAGATCGAAGTGCGCCAGCGCACTGCGATATCCTAAGCGCGCCTCATCCTCACCACGCAAGACGCGCACAGGCATACCGCTGCGGCGCCTAACGCGATCGAGGAACTGGGCTCCATTCTCGGCGTCACGCACGGCGCTCGTGGCGACGGCTTCCACCCGTTGGGCGCCCAGTTGGCGCGCCAGCGTAGCCATGCGGTCGATCGCCTCGAATGCATGACGCTGCGCCGCTTCGCTCAGCCGATGCGTCTCTTGAAGACCGGAGCCGAGCCGCGGCGCCGCCTTCATTTCGTCGACGATGCGAATCGCCCCACCGCGCGACACGTCCGCCACGATCTGGCGGATCGAGTTCGAGCCGATGTCGATAGCGGCAAGTCGCAGTCCACGATCGTCACGCGAGATCGTAGTACCGTTAGGCGCGGCGATTTTTCCAGGTGCCGGAGAAGCTGCGCCGTTGCCGCGCGGTGTCGTCGCGCGCGCGCGGGATGCCCGCTGGGCCGGTTTGCCTTCACCCATGCGCGAAAACTATGTCGGTGCCCCTAACGGCCGGTACTGCTTTCCGCCGCCTCACGCTCCTCGGCGTGATGCTTGATGGATTTCCCCTCGGCAAGGAAGACAGCGTCCTCTCCGATGTTGGTTGCGAGGTCGGCGACTCGCTCGAGGTTCCGGCTGACGAGCAAGAGCTCCAGCGACGGATTGATCGTCCGCGGATCGCTCATCATGTGCGTGAGCATGATGCGGAACACTGAATCGTGCAGAGCGTCGACCTGGTCGTCGCGCCGGCAAACATCCCGGCCTAACGCTCCATCGGCGCGGATGAACGCGTCGAGCGCGTCACTCAGCATGCGACGCGCCCGGCGCGCCATGTCTTCGATCGCCGGATCAGGGAGAAAACTCGCGGGGACGGCGGCGAGCCGCAGCGCACACTGCGCGATGTTTACGGCGTGGTCGCCGACACGTTCCAGATCGCTCGAGATCTTGATCGCGCTCACGATGAAACGCAGATCGCGCGCCATCGGCTGCTGCAATGCGAGCAGTTCAACAGCGAGCCGTTCGACCTCGATCTCGAGCCGGTCGACGTCGCGGTCTCCCTGCAGAACGGCTTCAGCTTTTCCAGTATCGCGCGTGAGCAAGGCCTCGACGGAGAGGTCAACGAGCTCCTCGGCGTGCGCGGACATTTCGAGGAGTCGCTCTTTGAGAGTGGCGAGCTGATCGTGGAAATGCCGAAAGCCCGAACTTTCGTTAGGACTCATCCAAACCTCCCCGTAACGTACGCTTCCGTACGCGCCTCACGAGGGCTAGTGAAG
>JBQTIF010000164.1:0-2230 GCA_052388395.1 Gemmatimonadaceae bacterium
ACCGCGACCGGATTGAGATCCACGCCGAAAATGCAACGCCGGGCAATTTGCCGCCGCAACAGCTGCGTATCCTCGATCGGCTCGCCGGCATAGTCAGCGCCTAACGCATCGGCTGCCACTTTGCGCAGGCGTTCCAACTCGTCCCGCACCCCGCCCAAAGGCCGCTTAGCGAGATACCCCGACAACTTGCGCTCGATGCGATCGATCGCCGCGACAAGGAAATGCCCCGACCCCATCGCGATGTCGGCGACGTGGAAATCGAAGAAGCTATCCGCCGCCTTGCGCGCATCGACCGTATAGATCGCGTCGAGACGGTTCAGGTGGTCGTCAAGCGCTGGCTCGAGCGCATGCTCCAACAAGTGCTCAACGGCAAACTCCGGCGTGTAGTACGACCCGCTGGACTTGCGCGCTCCCGATGCCGTGTGCAAGTACACTTCGCCCTCGCGTACTTCAACCTTGGCGTTACGCTTCGCCGGCACGTACGCCCCGCTCTGTACTGCAAGATCGGTTTCGGCGACCGATAGCTCCTGCTCGAGCAACCCCTCATATATAGTCCCGAACTCGCGCACACCTAACGAGCGAAAGTCGATCGGCCCCAGCGTACCCTCGGCCTCGTCGAGCAATAGCGCTCGCAGCGGCGGCGCGAACGACGCATCCGACAGCGTCAGTTCGGCCAGCGCCTGCGCAGCCGGCATCGCACTTTCACCGCTGGCAAAAAGACCACCGTCGTACGCCGGAACGTTCCACGCCGTCTTTCCGCGCTCCACCGCTACCCACAACTGCTGCACTTTCGTCCAGTAAACATCCCCCTCGTCGTATTGCACGTCGCGCTCCGCCTCGTCCCTGAGCAGCTTCGCCGCCTCCTTGAGCGAATGCGCGCGGTACGACGCGCTCGAGTGCAGCGGCAGCAACTCCTTGTCTTCCGCATACGCCACGAAGAGTAGCCGGAAGAGCACGAGTAGCGCCATCTCATAGGTCTCGTGCAGCTGCTCGGTCGTCGGGTCGCGCAGCCGCCGCGCAGCAACAATCGCCTTGGCGAGCTGCGGCACAACATCCAGGTACACTCGCTCGCGCAGCCGCTCGCCGAGTCCCACGGCGTAGTTGCGGCTCTCGTCGAGGATCGACTGGAGCGTTCCTCCGGACACGAGAGCCGTGCTCGATGCCAGCAGCGACAAGTATCCCGCGCTCTCGTTAGGCAGCAGCGCCAGATCCAGCTCGACGTACGTTTCAGTGCGTCCGCGACGGCCCGTTCCAACGCCGGGCTTGACCGGGTATACCCTGAGCGCGCTCCCCGCCGAGACGACGACGTAGTCCAGGTTCTCGCTGTCGGCTTTGGCGAGCGCGTACGACACTGGTGACAGCTGGTTGAATTGCGCCGATGCCGGTTCGATTTGCTCCGGTCGCTCCAGAAAGACAGCGATCGCGACCTTGGTGCCTGACGCGACGAGAATCGAAGCCGGACCCGCGATTGATTCTATTGCGAACCCGAGCTTGCGCACCAGATCGCGACCTCGCAATGCGAGCATCTCTCGCGCCTCTTCGCGCGCTGCCTGCCAATCGGCACGTCGCGGCACGCCGTACTGCAGCTCGTGCATGGCGAAGAGGCCCGAGTTGCGGAGGCCGGGGATCGAGCTCGTGAACTGCGCGAAGGCGTGCGCCAGAAATCGGTGCGCGGCGTGACGCTCCGGGGAGTCCAGCGCAGCGGCGCAGAGGCGTTCGACTTGACTCTGCTCCAGATCATGGCGCACGATATGATCCATTCCATCGTGCGAGCCTAACGCAGCACGTCTATTCCCAAACAGCGCGACTACGAGAACTGGTGCGGCTCGCGTACTTTTACGCGCATCGTGCAATTTGCGCAGCTCTCCGTCGTTAGGTGGCCGCGACGCGCTGAAGACAGCGACTTCCAGAGCTTGCGGACCGGTTCCGACGTACAGGGCCTCCGCGCTCCAGCCGGCAGGAGTCTCATCGGCAAGTGGCCGTGGTTCGCGGTCGTCGAGAAACGTCATTGTCACTTGTCGAGCGACGTCACTGAAGGTCGAGTTGCAACTGGTCCTCCGCGTACTTTCGCGCTTGCTCCCAAAACGTATAGCCCTTGGGATGCTTGCTGAAGAACGCCAGGTAGTACAACGGCAGGTTCTTCTCAGTGGATCGTATCGGTATCATCTGATCGATGGTCGTCGGTAGGTACTGCAGCTTTGCCATGGCCGCCGCGTACTCTCCGGCGAGA
>JBQTIF010000165.1:0-19769 GCA_052388395.1 Gemmatimonadaceae bacterium
ATGGTGTCACTTCTCGATCCTGTGCGCACGACGCTGGACCTGATGGCGATCGACTCGACGAGCGGCCGCGAAGCGGATGTGATCGCATTCGTCGACGCACTCCTCGCGTCGCGCGGCTGGGAGACGACGCGCATCCCCGTGACAGCGGGGCGCGACTGCGTATTCGCCCGCGCAGCGAACACGCCGGCCGTCGTTTTCTCGACGCACCTGGATACAGTCCCGCCATACATCGCCCCACGGTTGGCTGGCGACAGCATTCACGGTCGCGGTGCATGTGACGCCAAGGGGATCGCGGTGAGCATGCTGCTGGCCGCGGAGCGCTTGCGCGACGAAGGGCTCGCGGTCGGGCTGCTGTTCGTCGTCGGTGAAGAGACGTCGCACGACGGAGCGCACGCGGCGAACGCGTGGGCGGCGCAACATCTAGCGGTGCCACCGCGCGCATTGGTCAATGGCGAACCGACGGACAATACGTTGGCGTTAGGCACCAAAGGCGCGCAACGCGTGATCGTGCGCACCGCGGGACGCGCGGCGCATTCGGCCTATCCCGAGCTTGGTCACTCGGCGATCGAGGATCTCGTGCGCCTGCTGCGCGAGCTGCTGGAGCTGGATTGGCCGCGCGACGACTTGCTGGGCCTAACGAGTGTGAACATTGGTTCCATCTCTGGCGGAGTAGCCGACAATGTGATCGCTCCGGCCGCCGAGGCACGGCTCATGTTTCGGCTCGTAACGCCGGCGGCGGAGATCCAGCAGCGCATCGAGCGTTGGATCGACGGCCGCGCGCAGCTGGAGTGGGGGATCATGGTCCCGCCGATCAAGCTTGGCGCCGTGGAAGGCTTCGCCACGTCGGTCGCGGCGTTCGCGACAGATATCCCCGCCCTGGGGAACTGGGGGACGCCGTACCTCTACGGTCCCGGCTCGATCCACGTGGCGCACACACCTAACGAGTCCGTCAGCGTGGCATCGCTGCAGCGGGCGATCGAGGACTACGCGCAGCTCGGGCGCGTTACCGCTCGAGGATGATGTCCCGGCGCACCTGCCACGTGCCATTTGCGTCGCGCGTCGGCGTGACAATGCCGCTGCCGCCGCGATTCTCCACTCGGCCGCGATAACGCGCGTCGACAAGCGGGTCGTCGGTAAAGACAACCTCGTCGATCCAGTATTCCTGCCGTTCCGGCTCCTTCACGATGATGTGGATATGGGCCGGATCGATGCGGCTCGGGTACGTCCCTGGTCGAATCGTCGTAAGGCGATATTCGCCCTGCGCATTGCTGCGCACCCAGCCGCGCAGAACGCCGTGCCGCCTCCCAGCCTCGCTCGCTGCGCTCGGCAGCGGCGGATAGACGCCGGCCGTATTTGTATGGTAGGCATACACGACCACGTTAGGCGCCGGTGTGCGTCCGTCAGATTTGAAGACGCGACCAGCGAGCACAAGTCTGGCTCCGGCCTCGCGAGCGGGCGCGATCGTCGTCTCCCATGTCAGACCGTCGTGCGATCGATCATTGATCGCTTCACAGCCATCGCAACGAAACAAATCGGGGCGCGTAGCCTGAGCATCACTGGTGCAAGCGAGTGCCATGACCAGCAGAATCGCGTAGGGCGTCGGTTTCATTGAGATCTCCTGGCAGATCGCAGCACAAACTCGAGCGTAAACTGGATGTCATCGTCCACCAGATCGTTCGTTAGGCGCGATCCGCGAAACGAGACACCCCAGTCATGGCGATTGATGCGGAAGCGGCTCGTCGCCTGCACCAGTCCTCCAACCCATTCATGCACCGCGACAGCGACCGCGATCGGACGTGTCACGCCGCGCATTGTCAGATCTCCGGTCAGCCGGAAACCAGTCCCCTCCTCAGCGGCCTGAGCGGCCCGCAGCGTGAAAACGGCCGTGGGAAAGCGCTCGACGGCGAAAAAGTCGTCGTCCATGAGGTGCCGCCGGAGACGATTTCGCGGAATTGGGTCGTCAGGCGGAAATATCCGTGACCTCAATGCTGCGCATGTTCACGACGAATCGCGCATCGCTGACCCGGCCATCTACGAACGCCACATGCCCGTTACTGAGCCGGACTATACCCTCATGCTTGCCCAAGCCGAAGAACTTCGTCCCCTTCCACTTCACGACTGAGGCAGTGGTATCAACCTCAAGTGTATCCGTTTTGACTGTCGCGAGGGTGCAGGCGAGCAGTAGCGTAAGTAGCGTCATCACAAGACCTAAGAGGCTAGTTGCTTGTCAGATGCCAGCCGCTCGTGATCTGTTGCGCCGCACAATCGAGCGTCGCGGCATCCAATGATGGGTATGGGATAGCGCCCTGCAGCGACGCGTTCTGGCTGACACAACCACCGATGATTCGGCGGCACCGGATCGCGAGCGGCTGCCGCATGAGGACGCCGACCTCGCGCGCCGCGCCGCGCGCGGCGACATGATGGCCTTTGAGGCCCTCTATCGTCGCCACGCCGGCCGTGTGCTCGCCATCTGCCTCCGCCTAACGGGGGAGCGTGGGCGCGCGGAGGAGTCTGTGCAAGACGTCTTCGTGCGCGTGTGGGAACGGTTGGGAAGTTTTCGCGGCGAGAGTGCGTTTACGTCTTGGCTCCACCGGCTGGCGGTGAATACGGTGCTACAGACCATGCGAAGTGATCGCCGACGCATCGCGCGAGTGGCCCCTGCTGAAGGGGAAATGCTTGTGGACGCCGCCGCCACCCCGGTGCACGTCGACGATCAAATAGACTTGGAAGAGGCGCTTGGGCGCCTCTCCGAACAGGTGCGCACCGTTGTCGTGTTGCACGACGTCGAGGGCTTTACGCATGAGGAGATCGCCGCAATGACAGGCGTGGCGCCCGGGACTGTCCGCTCGCAGCTCTCTCGCGCGCGGCGAACTCTTTTGCAATGGTTGGAACGATGACCCATCTGAATGACGAGTTGATTGACGCAGCGGCGGACGGAGCCGAGCTGGCCCATAACGACGCAACGCACCTGCGGCTGTGTGCTGAATGCAGTGCGCAGCTGGCACGCATCCGTTCGTTGCGCGCGCGGCTCGCTGCTCTGCCACGCGTTGTCGAGCCGCACGTGGACGGATGGCCGCAACTGCGCGACACGATACACGGTCGCCGTGCGCGGCGTCGAACATTCGTGAGCGCAGCGTCCTTTGCACTCGCGGCGGCGCTACTCATCGCTGTGGTGCGCATCACGCCGACACGTGACGCCGCGTCACCGGAGACGCGAACCGAGCTCGCCGAGCTGCGCACGATCGCGCCACCTATCGTTGTCGACGCGATGGCGGCCAACCTAACGATCTACGATGCCGCACTGAACGAGCTCGAGTCGCATGCCGCTGCCGAGCGTGAGAATGCGGAGCTGCGGATCCGCATCGACGACCTGCGACGTAAGCGTGCCGCGCTGCTGCGTCTTGCGAGCCAATCCTAGGGACATGATATGCGCCTAACGGCAACCCTTATTCTCGCTCTCGTCGTCGTCGGCTTCAGTGCCATTTCTCCGACGCGCGGGTCCGCGCAGATACGGCGCGGCATGGCGGTCGACTCCAACGTCGTCGTCAAAGTCTGGAACCCGAGCGGCACGCTCAGACTCGTTGCCTGGGATCGCGATTCGTTGCACGTGGAAGGGACTGCCCCAAAATGGGCCCCGTTCTTCTTCGGTGGACTGCGAGGGAGCGTGAAGTTCGGGATCGAGGACGAGATGGTGAAGGGTGAGCTTCCCAAAGCCGCGCTCGTCGTCTACGCACCTCGCGGGAGTCGCGTCAGCGCCAAGACGGTAGACGGAGGAATCGAGGTAGACAACGTCAGTGGCTACTACACAACCGTGAGCGGAAGCATTCGCGTGACTGGTACGCTGCGTGAGTTGCAGGTGGAGTCGCTGCGCGGCGCTGTCGCTGTGGACGTCCGCGCGCCCTGGGTGCGAGTGATGGGTGGAGAAGGTGACGCGACGATCCGCGGTGCCGTGGAAGACCTCGCCGCGTCTACTGTCGCGGGGCGCCTAACGGTTGAACTGAGCACCGCGGCGCGCGCTCGTCTGGAAACGATGACCGGGCCCCTCGTTTCACGTGTCGCCGTGCAGCCGAGCGGCAACCTGGAGCTCGACAGCCATGCCGGGACCGTCGAATTGGTGCTGGATGCCACGTCGCGAGTCGATGTCGATGCGACGACGGTAGCCGGGGAGATCAAGAATCAGTTCGACAAACGCGTTCCCCAGCCGGGTCGCGGCGGCAAAGGGGCGACGCTCTCATTTGCCACCGACCCCGCCGGCGCACGCGTCATTGTGCGGACTTACAAGGGAACGATTATCGTACGCAAATAGTGGATAGTGGATAGTGGATGGGGATAGGGGATAGGGGACTGCCTAACGATCCCCTATCCCCCTATCAACTATTGTTTATTGCGTCTGCGCCCAGAGATACAGTCCATAGATCCCAACGATCGCTCCGCCGACCGCGATCGCAGTCCCCACGTCATCACCGATGATCAAACCCGCGAGAAACGCCGCTCCCCCGACGATCATCAACGTCTGCCCACGGCGCACGCGACTCTGAGCCAGCGCAGCGGTTGCTCTTGCAGGAGCTGTTTCGACGCGCCGCGCGTGCTCCACCAGCGCGCCGCGCGTTATTCCAACCTGCTTGGCATCAAGTCGATTCGCCGCGGTTACGGTCGTGTCATCAGCGACGACCGTTTGAGTGGAAATGTTCTGTGCGCTGGCAGTGGCCGGCGTCGTCACAGCGACCATCGACAACAGCAGAGCGGTTGATAGAGTCAGGCGGATCATTGGCAGTAGAAGTGAGTGGAGGACGATCTGCTCCCTGCCCGCAAAGGTACGCGGCACTAGGTTTGGGGGCCAATGGCTCAAATCGCACCAAGTATGCCGCCGATAGACGGGCCCGGAGCTATAAGCAACGAACACGGGCTGCGCCGCGTCATCGGCCCATTCGTTTTAGCGGCCACGATCGTAAACATCACGGTCGGCGGGGGGATTTTCAGGTTGCCATCGAGCGTCGCCGGCTCGCTCGGAGCAGCGGCACCGATCGCGTACCTCATGTGTGGCGTCGCGATCGGACTGATCGCATTGTGTATCGCCGACGCCGGTAGCCGTGTGGCGCGCACCGGTGGCCCATACGCGTACATCGAGGTCGCGTTCGGACCGTACATTGGTTTCCTTGCCGGAGTGCTGCTGTGGCTGTTAGGCACGTTTGCATTCGCGGCCGTATCCGTCGTGTTCGTCGGCAATGTGGGCCAGCTGATTCCGTTTATCAGTTCACGCTCGGGCCAGCTCTTATTTCTCGCGCTGCTCGTCACGCTGCTCGCCGCGGTGAACATTCGCGGCGCGCAACAGGGGGCGCACCTGGCCACCATCGCGACGATCGCCAAGCTGGCGCCCCTCATTTTCCTTGCGGTGGCTGGTGCATTCTTCGTTAGGCAGGAAAACCTCGTCGTCGAGCAGGTCCCGGCCGCCACTGATGTGGCACGAACCTCGATCTTGCTCATCTTCGCGTACAGCGGCATTGAAACGGCGTTGGTGCCGAGTGGCGAAGTGCGCGACACGGCGCGCACAGTCCCGCGAGCGATCCTGTTATCCATGGTGACTGTTACACTGCTCTATCTCGCCGTCCAATTCGTCGCGCAAGGAATTCTCGGATCGGCGCTGGCCACCGCGATACCAGCTCCGCTCGCCGACGCGGCGGGCGTCGCTTTTGGCCCGGCGGGGAGCACGCTGCTGTTGTTAGGCGCCACGATCTCGATGTTCGGCTACATAAGTGGGATGATTCTCGCGGTCCCGCGGGCCCTGTACGCCTTCGCGCGCGATGGGGTGCTGCCGGCGCGTTTGGCGGCGATCCATCCGCGGTACGCCACGCCGTACATCGCCATCGTGGTGCAAACGATCATCGTCCTGCTGCTCGCCGCGAGAAACCCCTTCGAGCGCCTCGCGATCATGTCCAACCTGGCCGTTCTGGTCCTCTACGCGCTGTGCTGCGCGGCGGCGTGGCAGTTGCGCCGACATGGTGTGCGGACGGAGGGTGTGCCCTTTACAATGCCGTTAGGCAACGTGCTTCCCTGGATCGCAATCGTGCTGATCGTCTGGTTTCTCACGAGCGTGCGTCTCGAGGAATGGGCAGCTCTAGTCGCGGCGCTCGTTTTCGCGAGCGTGCTGTATGTGATCGCGCTGCGCCGCCGTGGCGGCCTGCTCCGCGCGGACCCCGTGCGCACCGGGGGCGTACCGTGAGCGATAAGCTGCTGCGTTTCAGAGCCGAGTTCCCGATCTTGGACCGGACGAACTATCTCGTCTCAAATTCTCTTGGCGCGATGCCGCGCGGCGTGCCCGATCAGCTCGCGGAGTACGTCGACGCTTGGGCGGAACTTGGCGTGCGCGCTTGGCTGCAAGGCGGTTGGTGGGAAATGCCGGCGCGCGTAGGGGACGAGATCGCTCCGCTGATCGGTGCCGGTCGCGGTGAAGTGGTGATGGTGCCTAACGTGACGTGGGCACAGGCGACGATCCTATCATCCGTACGCTACACGGCGCCGCGCAATCGCATCGTGATGACGGCGCTCGATTTCCCTTCGGTACGCTACGTGTACGATCAGCTGGCCACGCGATTGGGTGCCGAGATTCTCGTCGTGCCGTCAGAGGACGGAATCACAGTCGATACGGAGCGTCTTCGTGCGGCGATCGACGAGCGCACGGCGCTCGTTTGCATTTCACATGTGCTGTTTAAGTCAGCGTACATCATGGACGTCGAGGCGGTCTGCCGGCACGCGCACGCCGCCGGGGCCTACGTGTCGTTGGACGCGTTTCACGCCGTTGGTGTGCTTCCTGTCGATGTCGCTGCGAGCGGCACTGACTTTCTGACTGGCGGCGTGCTCAAGTGGCTGTGCGGTGGACCGGGCGGATGTTTCCTCTACGCAAATCCGCGCTCCACGGCCGACCTCGAGCCAGCACTCACCGGCTGGTCTGCCCATGAACGTCCATTCGAGTTCGCTCCGGACATGGAGTACACGACGAATGCCTATCGCTGGTTAGGCGGTACGTCCGTTGTCCCAGCCCTGTACGCGGCGATCGAGGGACCGCGCATTGTCGCTCGCGCAGGGGTACCAGCGATCCGCCGGAAGAGCATGCGGCAAACCGCTCGGCTGATCGAGCTGGCGGACGCACGTGGTTATCGCGTGCACGCTCCGCGCGACCCCGACCGGCGCGGTGGCACGGTCGCGATTGATGTCCCGCACGCCTACGAGGTGGCGCAATGCCTTCTGGCGCGCGACATTCTGGTTGATTTCCGGCCCGGTGCCGGGATTCGCGTGGCCCCGCACTTCTACACCCGTGATGACGAGCTCGACAGCGCCGTCGCGGCCATGGACGAGGCGCTGGAGTCCGGCGCGTGGGAGCAGCACGCCAACCGCGACTCGGTGGTCACCTAACGAACGGCAAGACGTAACGCGCACAGAACCAGGAGAAATGAGGAATGCCAGACAAGCCCACCAAGTTGCGTAAGCAGTACAAAAACGCGGATTACCCTGAGATTGTGCTGCGCTTCGAGGACGGGCACGAGATCAAGATTCCGAAGGGAGGAACAAAGTCCTTCGACTGCTACGCCGGCGAGCGCATCAAGATTATGGCTGTATGGGATCCGACCGCCGCCGAATGGGAGAAGGTCGACACGCTTCGCGCGGAGCAGTTCGACAACGAGAAGGGGTGATTCCCCGTTAGGCACTCGGCCCCACTCCTCCGTTTCACGCCGGAGGTCGGTGACGCTGTCGTCAGCGATCGCCCTGTCGTTGCGCTGGAGAGCTCAGTGTTCGCGCAAGGCCTGCCCATTCCGGCGAATCGCGAAGCCGTCACGCGCATGCGGGCGGCCATTGTGCGCCAAGGCGCCACGCCCGCCATCACTGCCATCGTAGCCGGACAGCCAACGTTCGGCCTAACGAGCGATGAGCTGGACCGTTTTCTCGCGCGCGATGGCGTGCACAAAGTCTCCGCCCGCGATCTCGCCGCCGCTGTGTTGCGCGGGTGGGATGGAGCGACAACCGTGGCTGCCGCGCTCGCGCTCTGTCGTGAGGCCGGGGTGCACGTATTCGCGACCGGTGGAATCGGCGGCGTCCATCGCGAAAGTAGGTACGACGAGTCCGCTGACTTGATCGAGCTCGCGCGCACGACGGCGATCGTTGTATGCGCCGGCGCGAAGTCAGTGCTCGATCTTCATGCCACGATGGAGCGGCTAGAGACGCTAGGCATAACGATCGTGGGATTCGGCACCGACGAGTTACCTGGTTTCTTCACCGCGGAAACGGGACTCAAGCTCAGCCTTCGCGCTGACAGCGTCGACGACGTAGTGCGCTTGTATGACATCGAGCGGCGGCTGCGCCGCCGCGGTGCTCTCATCATTGCGGTACCGCCACCCGTACATGCGGCACTTACGCGCGCCGACGTCGATGCCGCGGTCGCCGCCGCGCTATCGGAAGTACACGCTCTCGGCGTATCCGGCTCGTCGATAACACCGCTGCTTTTGGCGGCGATTGAGCGGGCGACAGGCGGCCGCTCGCTCGCCACCAACGTCGCACTGTTGCAAGAGAATGCGTCGCTCGCGGCGCGCATCGCCGTGGCATTGGCGGAGAGCACGTAGCACGAGGTGTAGCTTTGCGTTACGCTCGCGCGTCACTTGTAAAAAGGGAACCATTCGGCGAGGTGTTGAACTGAGCACGGGCCGAATGGTACTATAGGCCAATCACTCGCGAGTTTGAGGTAAACCGCGGAATGCCCATTCCCTTCATGAGCTCCGAAGAGTACGACGAGCGGGCGCACCAGCTGTACAATGAAGGGCAATACGACGACGCACTCTCGATACTCCGCGAAGGGCTCTCGCTATATCCGCATTCGGTCGAGCTGCAGATCGGTATAGGCTACGCCCGTTTAGCTCGGGATGAGTTCGCGTGGGCTCGCAAGGCATTCGAAGATGCGATGGTGCTGGACCCGGAGCACGAAGACGCGCTCGCGGGCTACGGTGAGACACTGCTCCGCTTCGGCCAGGCGCCCGCGGCGCTCAAGGCGTTCCGCAAAACACTCGAGCTCGGTTACGAAGACGATGTCGAGCTCATGCTGCAGATCGGCCGCGCCCTGTTTCGTGACGGGCTCGTGGAAGAGGCGAAGGAATTCTTCGATATCGCCGTTCGCCACGCACCAGAGTCGGCGGAGTCCGTCGCGCTTGTTGGCTACACGCTGCATCGACTCGGCAATGACGAGGCTGCCATCGCGACGCTGCGACGAGCGCTGCAACTCGACGATGACTTTGCCGAAGCGCGCATTTATCTCGGCAACATTCACTACGATCGTGGTGAGTTCGAGACCGCATTGTACCATCTCGATCGCACGACGCCAGAAGACCACTGGGACGAGTTAGGCATTTGGCGTCTCATCGAACTCAAGAAGTCGATTCACCGGTACCGAGACGACGACCCGAGGTTGAAGGCGTGGGATGACAGACTCGGCGAACTGGCCGGCGAGCCCGATCCGCTCGACGAGCTTTTCGCGGAAGTCGAGCAGCGTGTTGCCGCCGAAGCGCAGCATGAGACCAAGAACCAGCTGGAGCTTTTCGGTCAGATGCTGAACGAGCTCGCGACGGGCGAAGGTGCGCGGCGAGAGATTGCTGACGAAGACGGCTTGGACGAGCATCAAATAATTTCAAGCGACGGGCGCCACTTTCGTGGCAGCTGGGACGAGATCGTAGAAGCGATGCGCGACGCGGATGGTGCGTTCACCGGACGTTCTGTCGAGGAGTTCATGACGACGGAAGCGCGGCGGCGGTTCTCGCTGACCGGTGTGGTCATCCCGACCGGCGATGCCGAGAGCTTTCTTCGCGGGAGCGCAGACGCCGGGATCCTGCGTATCGTGAGGTGACAGCCGGCTCGCGCGCCGTCCTCGGCGCGCTGGACGCCGCTCGTCCAGCGGTCGGACGGCTCGCCAGCGTCACGCGAGGCGACGACATCGCCGCGGCGATCGTCGAAGCGTGGGAAGCGTCGCAGGACGCGCTGCGCGCGCTCATCGGCCGGCCTTCGTTAGGCGGACAGGGGCTCATCCGCGAGCTGCGTCAACGTAGCGCCCTCACGCTCGATCAGGCCCACGCGCTGGTGGAGTTCGGCGCCGCTGCCGAGCGGGTGCGCATCGGCGACTACATCCCAACCGAAGCGGATGTGCGCGCGACTCGAGTCGGCTTTCAGCAGCTCGAGGCAATCGTGCATGGACACGGCGCTGCCATCCCGAGCTCAGCACCGCCGCCCCCCGCGCAACCCACGCCGGCGGCTTCGCTCGAGCTACCGGGGGCGTTGCCGCCGGGACCGGGGGAGCGGCTGCCGAAGGGTGCGCATCGCAGTTCGTTAGGCATGTTGCTCGCTGGTATCCTGCTTCTGGCGGTCGTAGGGACTGGAGCGTTTTACGTTTGGCGCTGGTGGTCGGGGCCGCGCGCTCTGGAGCAGGCGCGTGCCGCCTATGCCGCCGGGCGGCGCATCGAGGCGCGCGACGAATTCAATGCGCTGGCGCGGCGGTCCCCGCGCCTCGCCGAGCCGCATGTTTATCTGGGCCGCATGGCGCGTGAGGACGGGGACCGGCAAACGGCGATGCGGGAATTGCAGACAGCGGTGAAACTGGAGCCGCGCAACGCGACGGCGCTGCGCGAGATGGGGTCCTATCTGCTGAGCATCGGCGATCCAGTGCTGGCGTCGCGGTTCTATGTGCGGGCGATCGAGGCGAACCCGCGCGACCGCACCGCGATGGGGTACCTTGCCTGCGCCCTCGTTAGGCTCGGCAGGTTCGAGGAGGCGCAGAGATTTCTGCAGCGAGCGGGGCAGGGGCCGTGGAGTGTGTGTGCGGTCCCGCCGCCGGTTCAGCCTCCTGTTCAGCCCCCACCCCGCTAGATCAAAGCGGCAGCGCGGATTCACGCAGAAAGTGTCGCGCATGAACGCAGGTAGTGCTTTTTTAAGAACAACGGTATTCAGCGTTGATCTGCGTCTGTTTCTGCGGGTATCTGCGCTGTCGCTTTTTCCTGTTGGGTGACGAGCTAATGCCCGCTTGGTTCGATGCTCTGCAATCGACGCAGCGCGTGCGGCTGGCCAACGGCCTCACCGTGCTTGTTAGGCGTGATCCATCTGCGCCGGTTGCCGCTGTCGTCACATACGTCAAAGCTGGCTACTTCGACGAAACGGACGACGTATCCGGTATAGCGCACGTCCTGGAGCACATGTTTTTCAAGGGGACACCGACGCGCGGAGTCGGCGAAATCGCCAAAGCGACGAAAGCGAACGGCGGCTACCTCAACGCCGCCACAATCTACGACTACACGTCGTACTACGCCGTCCTTCCGCGCGACGGCTTTGCTGCCGGCCTCGAGATCCAGGCGGATGCCTACGCCAATGCACTCATCGACGCGGCTGAGCTTTCCCGCGAGCTCGAAGTCATCATCGAAGAAGCGAAGCGGAAGCTGGACAACCCTTCCGCGGTCGCGTCGGAGTCGTTGTATGCGCTGCTGCACGATAGGCATCGCATCCGCCGCTGGCGCATCGGGCATGAAGCAGGACTGCGCACCTTTACGCGCGACCACCTCGTCCGCTTTTATCGCAACTTCTACAGACCTGGGAACACCATTCTCGCGATCGTCGGCGACATCGACGTCGAGCGAACATTGCGACAGGTCGAGATGCTGTACGCTCACCTACCACCGGGGGAGCCTGAGCGGGTTCCAGGACCTAACGAGGAAGCATTTAGCGGATTCCGTTACCGCGAGTTGAGCGGCGACATCGCGCAAACGCACCTCGCCCTCGGGTGGCGCACGCCAGGCGCGCTGGATAACGATACGCCCGCGCTAGATGTCGCCGGTGCCGTGCTCGCCATGGGGAGGTCCTCGCGTCTCTATCGTGCGGTCCGCGAACGGCGTTATGCGTCGAGTGTTTCCGCGTACAACTATACGCCAACTGAGATCGGAGTCTTCGGTGCTGAGACGGAAGGGCCACCGGAGCGTGCCTGGGACGCAGCGCGCGCGACCTGGACGGAGGTGCAGGCGTTCGCGGAGTTTGGCCCTGCCGCGGCTGAGCTGGAACGCACGCGTCGCATGACAGATGCCCGTTGGTCGCGCCGATTGGAAACCATGGACGGGCAGGCGAACGTTCTCGCCGAGTGGGAGGCGTTAGGCGACTGGCGGCTGGCGGGGGAGTACTACGAGCGAGCGCTGTCGGCCACCGAAATGGAAGTGCGCGACGTCGCCGCGCGGTACCTGACTGCCTCGAACGCTGCCCTTCTCGTCTACCGTCCGGCCGCGGCGCCCGCCTTCGCGCCAGACATCGACTTCGTGCGCGCGACGCTCGCGGCCGGTTGGGAGCGCATCGCTCCTGCCCTGGAGATGCCGCGCGCGCCGGCCTTCGCTGCTCGCGACGGAGTGTCATCCGAGGGCGAGGACCACGGCGTCAGCCGGTTTCGCACGGATCGCGACGTGCCGGTACTCGTCAAGGCGCGCCCAGGGGCGCCGCTCGTGCACATCGGCATCTTCACCCTTGGCGGTGTCGCCGCTGAGCCAAACGCTTCGGTCGGTGTCTCGACCCTGCTTGTACGCGGTGCGCTCAAAGGAACAAAAACGCTCACCGGCGACCAGATCGCGGAAATCAGTGAATCGTTAGGTGGAAGCATCGCCCCGAGCGTCGCTCCCGAAGCCAGCGGCTGGACGGTAAGCGTACCTCGAGCGCGCCTGGAGGACGCCCTGGCACTGCTCGCACACGTCGTCCAAGGCGCCGCCTTCTCACAGGCTGCGATCGACACCGAACGCGCGATCGCGCTGGCGCAGCTGGAGCAGTTGCGCGACGACATGATGCGCTACCCGATCCGGCTGGCGATGGAGGCTGCCTTCCAAGGGCATCCATACGCGCGCCTAACGCTTGGTGACGAGGAAGCGCTGCTCGCGCTCACGCCGCCGGAGGTGGCGGCGTGGCATACGGAGCGCGTGCTCAACGGCCACAGCGTGCTCGCGATTGTCGGGGACGTTGATCCGGCCAGCGCAGCGCGAGTTGCGGCGAACGCGTTCGATACACTCAGCTTTACGAACGGCGCGGCAGCGGCGGCAGCGCCGCCGGAGTGGCCAGCCAGTTCCACAGTGCGCGCTGAATCCCGCGACAAGGCGCAGTCGGGGCTCACGCTCGCTTTCCGTGGGCCGGACCGCACGGATCCACGCCGTTTCGCCGCTGAAGTTCTAACGGCGATCACGAGTGGACTCGGCGGGCGGTTCTTCGAGGAGCTGCGTGATCGTCGATCGCTGGCGTACACCGTCCAAGTCCATACGCTGCTGCGACGACGCGCGGGCGCGATCATCGCGTACATCGGTACGTCGCCGGACAAGGAAGATGCGGCGCGTGCTGGTCTGCTGGCTGAATTCGCCAAGCTGCGTGCGGCGGACGTGACCGCGACGGAGCTGGAGCGCGCCACGAGCTATCTCGTCGGCTCGCACGCGATCGCTCGCCAGAGTGGCGCCGCGGTGCTCGGCGAGATCGTTGACGCGTGGTTGTTAGGCGAGGGACTCAGTGAGCTCGACGACTATGAGCGCCGCATCCGCGCAGTCACTGCCGCTGATATTCGCGCGCTGGCGATCGACTCATTCGATGCGAATCGTCGCGTCGAGGGCGTGGTCCGCGGCTCACGACGTTGACGTGTGCTGATGCGGTGGCGGGTAGACGCGTCGCTCGGCACAACCGGCGCCACTCGATGAGCCTAACGCGCGGCGGAGACTCAGTTGATCTCCGGCCGCACGATCTTGCCGACGAATAACACGGTGCCGGACAGACGCTCGCGGATGGCAAACAGATACGGGCGGTCGATCCGCACATCGCACGTTGGGCAGAAGCTCGTGACGCCCACACCGACCGTTGTGACCGCGGCGGCTTCCGTACCGACCTCGTTCACATCCACGTAGCTGTCGTGCTGGACCTTCGTGATGTAGAGATCGCCCGGCCGCGCACCGCGCGCGAGCTTGCCGAAGTCGGCAACCTGCTGGTCTTGCATGTCGCGCATGCCTAACGCTTTGAGCTCGGGTTTGATCTCGCCTTTCCAGGACAGCCTGATTTTGGGAAGGTACAGCCCGACGTTCGCCACTTGCACTGAAGCCTGAGCCTGACGCCATGTGTTAGGCGTTAGGCGTGCGACGAGCGCATTCACGTCGCTGGTGCTGTCCGGCAGCAGAATCGTCATCGTGAACGCGTCGCCGCCGTAGGGTAACTCCACCACGCTGGCTCCAGTGATCTGCCCACGACGCACGTTTCCCTTGCGATACATCGTCGGCACGTCGATGGACTGGCCCGATAGCAGCTTGAACGGACGCGCCTGCGTCTGCTTCGGATCGAACGCCGTACGCCAATCACCGCTGAAGTAGATCGCGTTCATCAAGAACATGACTTCATTGTCGGCGATCTGGTCCAGGACCTGTTTGATCTTTCCGGCTGTTTGGTCAGACGCCCAACTGTTGATCGTGGACACAGCCGCGGGTGATTTGAAGTCTAGAACCTGCGCGTCAGCGCTGAAAAACTGCTTCACCGTTGTCAAGAACGACGGCTCGACCGCGCTCGCGAAACGCCGATCGGTCCAGATCGAGTTGGCGATTTTGAACGTGACGTGCGGATCGAGCGCGAGCAGTAAATCGATGAGCGACTTGTACGACTGATTGATCTGGTCCTGCGGCAGCGTGCCGAAGCCAAGTCCCCTGCGCATCTCGTCGTACGTGTTCCCGGCCGCACCGTTCATTGTCATCCCGAGGGCGACTGAGACGCTCAAGGGGGACATGAACACATTCTCAGTGGCGCGCGTCGCATTGACGGATGCGAGTAGCGCGCTGCCGAACGTGTCGGATGCCGCGATGATCGAGCGTTCCGTTGCCGTCAACTCGCGCGCCAGCGCACGAATGGAATCCGGGGCGGTCTGCCCTCCAGTTCCCGAGGGACTACGGCATGCGCCTAACGCCGCTAGCGCCAACACAGTGAATCTCGCCGAATGCCGCATGCGTGTCTCCGAGCCTAACGGGAAGTGGCTGATCGGTATCCCAGCGCACTGTTTAACCACCGCACCAGCGGAAGTGCAACCGTAAAATCCTTTTCCACCCGCTGTGCAATCTTGCTGTCGAGCGCTTCGGCGTCCGTAACGGATCGCCCCACGATGTATGACACATTGCGAAGCAAGTCCCCTGCCGCATGGTCCGCTGCAAAGCCACGCGGGACGCGCGTGAGTCGCCCTTCGTCGCTCAGACCGCCATACCGGCGCTTGATCGGTCCACTGTTTACAGTCGCACGGAACGCCGTGACATCGTCGACGACCGCGGCACGCAGTCGATTCAGCGTTGGCCGCGGCGGCATCCAAATCCCCGCGCCGATGAACGACGCGCCTGGTTCGAGATGGAAGTAGAAGCCAGCGCCGCCTTCGTGCGCTTCGGTACCCACCTTCTTCCCGGCGGCGCGATGAAAGAACCAGCACGCCGCGTGTGTCTTGTACGGCGACTTGTCTTTCGAGAAGCGTACGTCGCGGTAAATACGAAAGACCGATTTCTTCACGTCGCCGATGATCTCCGGAGCAAAGCGACCAAATCGCGTGTCCATCTCTTGGACGAAGCTGCGCATGCTTTCTTGCACATCCTCGATGTAACTCGATTTGTTCGCGTCGAACCATTCGCGGTGATTGTTGCGCTTGAGCTGGCGCAGAAACGTCAACGCCTTGCGCGTGAAGCCAGTGAACTCACTCACGGTTCTCTCCCTAACGCTCGCGATTCAGCGAGCAGTGTTTGTGTGCGGCGGATGACGTCGACCACGGGTCGCAGCCGGCCACCCGGCGCGCGAATGCCATCCACGACGTCATAGTCCCCAGCAGACCGTACGAGCAGGCCATTGATTCGCGCCCGGCTCGTCGCCCACGCGAGTGTCCCCCAAAGCGCGCGCGCTTGATTGCGTTCGCCGTGTGTGGCAGGCGTTTCGCCGGCCGCGAACACCCAGTGTTCCTTGGTGCTGCGTTCCATCCAGCGATCGGCGGCGCGCAGCCGAGCCTGCAAGGCTGCCGCGCCGGCGAATGACGGGACGAACGAAAAGCCCAACACATCGATCCCCGAGCTGGGCGTTGCCGCCCAGTGATACAGTGCCGAGTCGTTAGGCGTGAATGACGCGGCGCTGAGCGCGACGCGCGTGCGCGGGCGCAGCACTCGAATCGTGTCTGCTGCCATCGCGAAGTAGCGCACCCACCACGCCGCCGGCACCTCACCGAGCGCGCGTCGCCCTGCTTCATAGGGGTCGCGCGCCGGCAGCAGATAATCCGGCCGCAGTGTTCGGACGATGCGATCGAGCGCGCGCAGACGCGCGGCGGCGTATCTGGCAGGGGATGCGCGGTAGTGCTCGCGGTCTCCCCGGTCGTACCCGAGGGCAACGACGAGCAGCGTGGTGTCTCGGCGCAGGTCTTCCAACGCTCGGCCTAACGAGTCCATGACTTCCGCCCGCGCCCCCGCCGGAGTGATCTCCACGCCGAGCACGGCGGGTCCCACGGAATCCACGAGCTGCAGGTCGTATGTTAGCGCCAACGGTGGTGGAGCGGCGTCCAGCGCCGGCAGGATCCACATCCCCAGCGCGAAATCACCGCCCGGTCGTTCCTGCAAACGCTCGCTGTCGAATGCGGCGTAGGTCGTGACGGAACGCGCGGCGGGTGGCCACTCGACTGTGATCACGAGCGCCGCCGCTCCCGCGATCAATGCCAGACCGGTGCGGGCGGCGCGCAGCATGCGACCACGCGCAGCGCTCGCGGGGACGAGTATCGGCATGAGGAGTAGGAACGGATTGCCTAACGCCTCGCGGCCGAAAATAACCCCCATCGCGTTCGCTTGCGCCGCTTCGGGGACGAGCACGCCCGCCAACAGCACATCGTCGAACGAGGCCAGTGAGCGCGAGATGCCAGCAGCTGCGACGAGGAGATTATATGCGGCAATCGGGAGTGCGATGCTCGACGTCGACAGCCGCCGCGCGGCGCCGTATAGCGCTTGAGCGGCGAAGAGTACAAGCGTCACCGGCCAGAGCCACGCGATGGAGTACATCGCCCGTCCGGCGAGGATGGAGCTTGACGCCACGCCGACGATCGCGGCTGGCAGCACGAGGAGACCGCAAAACGCGCTGAGATAGGCGAATGCGCGAGGAACGCGCGGCAACCGCGCGATCTCTCCTGCCGTGACGACGTCCCAGAGCAGTATGAGCGCCGAGACGCCGTAGAAAACGGCGCTCACAAGGAGTAGTTAGGTGCCCCCAGGCGTGCTGATGACAGTAGCAATCGAGCGAGTGCCACCGGCGCCAACCGCACGCACTGCCACCCAGGCGTCATCAAGCTGCACGTCGATCAGCGCCGTGGTTTCACGACCGGCCGGTATGACGCGCTCGTGCGTCGGCGCATAGGTCGAACGTACCAAGATCTCATATGAGTCGGCGTTAGGCACCGCCTTCCATGTCAAACGAAACTTCTGCCCGCCCGACTCGCGATCGCGGCGGTAAGTCACGCTGTCGGGCGCAGCCGGTGCTGCCGCGAGCGACGCCACCGTAGCCAGATTCACACGCGCCACGTTCGCCACGTACCCGAAGTTGACATGCTCCAAGACGTCGGTGGGGAGGTGCTGGCGCTTGTAGTTCTCCAACTTCTCCGTGAAGCGCAACCCGGCGTCGCCGAGCCGCACGAAAGGCGAGTGATCGCCACCGCGCCCGATGCGATCGAGTCGCCAGACCGGCAAGACGGCGAAGTGCGGCGTGTAGACGCTGCCTAACGCCCAAACGTAGCGTCCAAGCTCTCGGCTCGGCCCGTTATCCGGCGGCGCGGCGAAGATTCGCACGGTCGTCGAGTCCGTCGTGCCGTCATCGGCGACGACATTGCCCACGATGTCATCGGTCATCGCAGCCGTCACTTTGTAACCGGCGTCGTGCAGTCGCTTGGCGAGATGCGTCGAGCCGAGGAGACCAAGCTCCTCGCCCGAGTACAGCGCGAAGATAACCGTCGCTTCCAAACGGTTCGGAAAGTGCGTCGCCATCACTCGCGCGAGCTCGATAACCGCCGCAGTCCCTGAGCCGTCGTCGTCGGCACCTGGCGCGTCGGCCGTCGCTTCGAAACGATCGACATTGCAGACGCAAGAATCGTAATGGCCGCCGATTACGACCACTCGTGACGTGTCGCGTCCCTTGAGCCATGCGAGCACGTTCACGACGTTGACCTGCGGCTTGTTAGGGTGCCGGTCGACAACGATCATTGCGGGGTCGAACTCGACGCGCAAACAGCCGTTGCAAGCAGCGGCGTACTTCGATAGCTCGGCGTGAATCCAGCGCCGCGCAGCGCCAATCCCACGCGTCGCCGACAGCGTATCTGCCATCGTGTGGCGCGTCCCAAAGGCGACCAGTGCTGAGTCGATCGCCCGAATCCGCGGTGCCGAGACGTCCGCCATCGCTCGTACGATGCGGTCGTCGCGCTGCAAGCCGATCGTTGCGCTGAACGCGCTACCGGAGCCCTGCTGGGCGAGCACAATGGCTGGGACGAGGCAAAGAATCGCCCGAAGCAAGCGGAGCATATGTCGGTGACTTGGAGGAAAGTTGGACGCTACCCCCCGGCGTGAGGCGGGGCAACCCGGGCACATTTGGTCAGTGCCAATCTGTGGAATAGTTTGCGGACTCCATGGAACGCGGAACCCTCTGGTCACTTCCCAACGCGCTGTCGTTTTCGCGGCTGTTTCTCGCAGCTGCGTTCGCCGCATTTCCGACGCGTGAGGCACGCCTAGGGCTCATCCTTGTCGCCGCGCTCACCGATTTCCTCGACGGTTGGTTTGCGCGCCGCAGCAATACGATCTCGAAATGGGGTGAACTGATCGATCCGATCGCCGATCGCGCGTTCGTATTCATCGCGCTTAGCGTTCTCCTCTTCGAGCAGACCATAACGACGCTGCAATATTTCATCGTGCTGTCGCGCGACCTCGCGACGGCGATCGCCTTCGTCGCCGCACGGAGCGTTGCCTGGCTTCGTCCTGTCGCGTTTCGCGCGCGATTCGCGGGGAAGCTTGTGACCGCGTTGCAACTCGTCATACTCATCTTTGCACTGACACGGCCAGAGTTAGTCGCGCGACTCATCCCCGTCGTCGCCGTCGCGTCAGCCCTCTCCATCGCGGACTACGCGGCGACAATGTGGCGGCAGCGCGCGCGCTGATGCGCCGTGTGTTGCGCTGCGCCGCGATTGTCGCGTTGGCGCCGGCCGCTTTGCTGAGTCAAACAAGCAGCGAGTCACGCGTTCGGACCGAGCTGCGGGCAGACGCCATTTTCGCGAGAGTGAATCACGCACACGCTGGACTTGGCATATCGATTCGCACGGGATACAACATCCGCGCGCACGTCACGGCCGCTGGCGGCATCGCGTTCAGGAACGCTGAGAACGAATCCAGCGCCAGGGGGGATGCGACGCTGCGACTTCTACTCGACCCATTTGGTGAGACGCGCACAGGGCTCTCAATAGGCGGTGGCGTCAGCGTGCTATACGACGGCTTCGAAAAGACGCGCCCCGTAGGGCTGCTCGTGCTTGGCCTCGAGGGGTCGCCGCGAACAGCGATCGTGTGGGGCGTTGAGGTTGCCCTTGGTGGTGGCGCGCGCATCGGTCTGGTGCTCCGTCGGCGAGCCGGTCGTTATCGTTAGGCGATCAAATGGGTCCGAGTCGATTTAAAACGATCGCACACAACGAAGAGATACAACCCTTTGAAAAGTAACTGTCCCCAATT
>JBQTIF010000166.1:0-4090 GCA_052388395.1 Gemmatimonadaceae bacterium
CGAGCACTCGCTCCGGATTCGCGTCGAGCCATGCGACACGCCCGGCCCACGGAAGGCGCAGCCGCGTGCATTCCGAGACGAGTCGACGCACGTGAGGGTTGGTATCACTCGCCCATTTGCGCAGTACCGCAAACGTCCGCTCCGGGTGGCAGGCGATATACGGCCGCATGCTGGACTCGGCGCTGAAACGTTTTGTTAGCTCATATTGCGCGTACATCGAGACGTCGAAGTAGTCGAGGCCGCGCTCAGCGACGATGAGTGTATGCGGGAGATAGAAGAACGGCGCCATGCCGGCGCCAACAAGTTCGTCGGACGCGTGCTCCGGGCCGAGTGATCGCAGCAAGATGTCGATCGCGTCGGGATATCGTTGCGGCAGATGTTTTGCCAACGCCGCCGCGATGTGCCGGCCACGATCCAGCAGCTCGAGGTCTTCCAGCCCCGAACACGCATCCTTCACGAAAGCCGCGTTAGGAAACGCGGGGTAGGCACGGGCGATGTCCGCCGCGAGGCGACGCACGAGCGCGGGCGAGAAGAACGTTTTGAGAGAATCAGCCATGCGCTCAATGTGTGAAGTGGTGTGGCCGGATTAGCACGATCAAGGCGTTGTACGATCCGACGAATCTGTTCCGGCTGAACCAGAACATTTCGGCACGCAGCTGATCGCGCAACTGGCTCGTTAGGACCGGGAAAGTCGGTGGCCGCTACCCTGCACTCATCCCGTGCAGAGGGCATCGTTCCGCTGTGTGACGTAGCTCCTTGCGCACTCACGCACGGACACGGCACGTTTGCCGGCAATTGACGTAGCCACAGGAGCGGTTCGATGAAGAGCGCCTTGACTCCACCCCGTCATGGCTTCGCCGTCGTTGTTGTCCTGGCGACGATGACCGCATGCGGCGAGATCGTGCAGCCGCCCAGAACGCCCCTGCCGCAGAACGCAGCGCTGAACATCGCCAGCGCACAGGTTTTGATGGCGCGCTTCGTCTCGTTAGGTACGAGTAATAGCCAAGGGGTGCACTCGGCCGGCATCAACGCGGCGGGACAGCTCGCGGCATGGCCGGCGCAGGTGGCTCGGCGCGCCGGTGTGGCGTACGCCGTTCCACTCATCCAGAATCCCGGGTGCAGTCCGCCGCTTGTGCCGCCGCTCGCCCTCAACGCGGTCCTGGTGGCCGCATTCGGCGACGATCTCGTGAGCGCCATCATGACGACGTGCGCACCGCTACAGAGCGGCGTTGCGCTACCAGCCAACAACCTTGCCATCTCCGGGGCCAACGCGCACGACGCGCTGAACAGCACAATCGAGTCGGAAGCGCTCGTGAGCGCTCGCAAGGCGGAGTTGTATCGGCGCGTCCTCCTTCCCGGGCAGACACAAGTAACTGCGATGCTCAGCAAGCAGCCGACGTTTGTGTCCGTGGAGCTCGCTGCGAACGAGGTGTTGCCGGCAAGTACGGGGCGTATCGCGGCCATGACACCATTCGCCCAGTGGCAGCCTGTGTACGATCAGATTCTCAATGCCGTCAAGAGCACCGGCGCCGGCGCGATTCTGGTGGGTTTGCCTAACAATGCAGCGAACTTTCCCAGCGTCCGCCGCGCGCGCGAGTTCTTCAATCAGTGGCCGTATTTGTTGGGACTTGGCATCTCCGTCAGCATCAACTGTTATTTCAGCTCGAACTACCTCTTCATCCCCGGCTACCTCCTGACTCTCCTCTCGAAAACGCCGACGACGGCAACATGCGCGGACGTTCCCGCGGCCGCGGACTACGTGCTCACGTCAAGTGACATTTCTGCGATCAATGCGTTGATGGCGACAATGAATGCGCACATTCAGGCTCGCGCGGCGCAGAACGGGTGGGCGTATTTCAGTCTCTCGGCGCTGTACGATCTGCCCAAGCCGGCGTTCAAGGTGGCCGATGTGCTTTTTTCGAATACGCCGTTCGGTGCCAACATCAGCCTGGACGGTGTGCACCCCAGCGCGCAGGGCCAGGCTCTCCTTGCCACGGCGGCGGCACAGGCGATCAACGCGAAGTATGGCTTGGCGATTCCTTAACTCCGGCGCTGGAGCCGCAGTTGGCGTCGCCGAGCGCGGAGTGCCATAAAACCGCTTGCGCACCTCGTAATGCACTGACCGCTCGTCGAAACGTGCCAGTACGGCTCGCGCGCGCGGTGGCACGTAGGCCTTTTCATAGTCCTCGCCGCCAAATGCGCGCACCGCCTCCAAGGAGTCGAATGTCATGATCGTCATGAATTCGACTTCGCCGTTAGGCAGTGTGCGGCGCAGTAAGCGGACCCCGCGGTAGCCCGGGACGTTCTTCGCCACAATACTGGGAAAGACTTCACTTTCGAGCAGGGATTCGTACGCGTCAGCGTTCGCCGGCGCGGTCCAGCCATGCCACACACGTTCGATCATCACGAGCTCATGGGATAGGAGATGGGGAATACACACAGTGTAAACAATCCGCCTCGCTGGCGATCAGTGCCCGGCGGCACTCCGATCGCGAATGGCAAAGCTCCGCGAGCGGTCTGCCTCGGAAGCACTTATGGCCGATGAGTTCTCCCAATCGACGACGCCTATTTGCTGCGCAAGTAGACGCGCTTCACCTGCACCTTAGGCAGGCGGCGGATCTCGTGGCTAACCGCGCTTGCGACGTTGGCATCTTACGGCTGGCGCAGCGGCTCGTTCTGACCTTTCCGTTTCCGCAGTGCGAGCAGCGCTTCCAGTTCGATCAATTGCTCCACGTCCTTCTTGCGACGTACAGCCTTCTTGGACGCGATCAGTGCTTCAAGCGTCAGCGCGCGAAACTTCGTCGTGCCGATGCGAACCACTTCAGACTGCGCTTGCACCGCAGCGTAACCGCCAACGCCGGGCACCTCAGCAAGCAAATCCAGCGCACCCTGACTCGTGGTGAGTGTCATCATCGGCGTCGTGCGGAACGTGCGTTTGTCGAGTATGAAGGGAAGCCCGGGCTCTACTCCTCGCAGGTATGCTTTCCATTCCGTGAGCAGCTCGACTAGCCGCGCGATGTTAGGGGACGACGCGTCGTAACAGATGTCCAAATCATTGGTGAAACGCGCGGAACCATGCACTGTCGCCGCGACACCGCCCACCACGACAAAGCGTATGCGGCGTGCAACAAGCTCCGCGATGATCGTCTCGAACACGCGTCACCACCGCGCCGCCGCGCGCCGCGTGTCGCGCGAGAACCGCAGCATGGCGTCGAGCTGCCGCAGCCGTTGCTCCGGTGTTTTGCGTGCGTTGTCAACAAGCAGCGTTAGGTCTATGCCGTGTTCGTGGGCAACCTGCAGAGGGTCTCGCCGTCGAGCGCGCAGACGGCCGCGCTGCCGCGGCGCAAACGTTGTGCGCAAGACTGAAAGTCGCACATTGAACGCCGAGAGAATCCGTGGAGTATCGATCCACACGCCGGCATCTTTTCCTTCTGGTGTAACAATCGGTGACTGTGTGCCCGCACGAAGCGCACGCTCGGCCAAACGGAAGCTGTGCGCGAAGGGCGCATCGGTCGTCTCGCTGATCGCGCGCGCCACTGCGAGCCGGCGGGCAAGCCCCAGGGAGTAGCGCGGATGATTCCCGAGCGCAGCCAGCGTATTCAGAACCCACTTCGGTTCAGCATCCACGAGACGCGCCAGCTCCGAAAGATTCACGAATACTAGTCTAGCCGTCAGACTTATTTGTGGCAAGTGCGCGCTGGACAACGGTTCTGCGTTACTGGATCAATCCATGTTGCGCGGCATATCGCACGAGGTCAGCCGTGCTTGCGAAGCGCATTTGCTCCATCAGCCGAGTGCGATAGGTGCTTACCGTCTTGGCGAGAGCCCAGCTTGGCTGCGACTTCCTTGACCGAGCGACCAGTCCCCAGGCCACGCGGCACCTCGAACTCACGATCAGAGGGCAACTCGTTGTCAAAATGTCGCCCACCGCGGAACGGATCGATTGGCATGAAAAGTTCTTGTGAGCGGCGCGCCACGTGTACACAAGAGCGTTGAACTCCTTGCCCACATTTGGGGGAATGGTCATGCGCAGCACTACCAAGGCCGTCTCGATCACTCCCGCCGTTCATCGCAGGATTCTCGAGTTCTT
>JBQTIF010000167.1:0-28872 GCA_052388395.1 Gemmatimonadaceae bacterium
GAGTCGAATAAGTCGAACTCCGCCCTCGCGGTGATTTGTATCGCGACTGTACCCGCGCCCGACGATCGGAACCGGATTCTCACAATGGCGGATGACGTGCCCGGACCAAGAACAACACCACTCGGTACTGAGGTGCACGCAGAGCCGCTAGCAAGGCCGCTCCCAAAGCACTCGTCGACGTTGATGCCATAGTTGACCGAGCTGGTGAGGTCTGGACTGTCAATTATGAACTGGACTTCGGTGTCCGTATTGGACGGAACGTTCACCGAGCCGTTGTCCGGGCTTACATTTGACGGTCATCGGACGTGTCTGCAGCGCGGCGTCGCGCAACTGAATGCCCGTCGCGACCACGCGGCCTTGATGAGCCGACGCCGAGCGCGAAGGAAGTGGCTAACGGCCCATAACGATTGAGGACGCTGCTAGTAAGAGCAGAATCCGAGCGCGCATCGACTCCTCCGGAGTACGACGTGTCAGCCTCTGATCAGTTCGCCGGACGGTATCTCGCTGGTCGCGCTCTAAACACTCGGGGAAACCCTAGTCCGATCGCAACTACATCCTCCCGGACTGCGGCAGATCGAGCGTGAAATAGAAACGCGTCCCGCGTTCGATTTCCGTCTCGACTGCGAGCTCGCCACCCATAGCACGCACCAACAATTGGCAAATCGATAGGCCCAGGCCTGCGCTGGAAAATGCGTAGTCTCCCGGTGCGGCGCGTTGGCGAAATGCTTCGAACAGGTTGTCCAACACATGCTGCGGGATGCCGCGTCCTGTGTCTTGCACCGAAAACTCGATCCGCGTGCGGTCGAGCTCGCGACATGTGACCGCGACCGAGCCAGTGCTTGTGAATTTGATCGCGTTCGTGGTGAGGTTGAGCAGCACGCGATTGAGCGCCGAAGCGTGACCCATGCGAAAATCCGCGCGCGGGCCCGACGCCGTCATCGTTAGGCGTTTCTCCTCGGCCATCGGTCGCAGGATATCGAGCACCGACTGCAACACATCCGCAACGGAAAAGGGGAGCGGCTGCAGCTCCACCAACGTCGTACCGCCGCGCGCCAGTTCGATCACATCGCTCGCGAGGGCACTGAGGCCGAAGCCGGCACTGTAAATCAGTCCAAGCTGTCGTTCTTGCACGGGCGTCAGGTCGCCGCCCGCGCCGGATCGCAGACGCTCGGCGAGAATGAGAATCGAATTGAGCGGCGAGCGCATATCGTGCGCCATCTCGACAATCAGCTGCTGCGCTTCGACGCCGGTCAGGCGCGACGCGAAACGCTGTGCCGCGTGTTCATCGAGCACCCGCTGCACGCGTTCGAACGCGCGTGCGACTTGCACGACGGTTTTCGCTTCGACGGAGGGCGCCGCTCGCTCCAAAACCGCCGCACGCAGCGCTTCCAGCACGCGTCGCGAAGGGACGAACGGGAGGAGCCCTTCGAGGGACGCCGGTTCGGAACCGGGCTCCGCGTCGCGCAACAGGGCCGCCAAGCGGCGCGCTGTGGTCTCCACGTCCTCTGGCGTTAGGCGAGAATGTTCGCCGTACGACCAGTTCGCGACGACGTCAGCGATGGCTCCGTCGATCGCGGGCGCGATGTCCCCTCCCCGCTTTTCTCCGCCGTTAGGTGCCCCAGCGTCCGGCGCAGCCGCTGAGGCCGTCGCGTCGTCGCCTTCCCCCTCCGGCGTCGCCACGGTCGTCCGCCCTCGCGTCGCACCTCGGCGCGGCGGTCGGGCGGCAGGGCTCATTCGTCAGTGATGCCGGATAGGTCGTCGCGCCGGAAGCCGTGCTTCTCCATCAGCCGATAGAGTGTCGTTCGATCGATGTTCGCCAGACGTGCTGCCTTTGACATGTTCGATCCTGCACGGCCAATGAGCTGCGTCAGATACTCTTTCTCAAAGTGCGCGATAAGCCGGTCTTTTGCTTCGTGGAACGTTGACGTCATGACGGCTGCTGGGAAGGCCTCGCCCGTAACCGGCTCGGACAGCGCACCACCCCCACTGTCGTCATACATTGGCACGTCGTCCGGCTGAATGAGGCTCGCCGACTCCGTGAGCACGGTCAACTGCTCGATAACGTTTTGCAGCTCGCGTACGTTGCCGCGCCAGTGGCGCGTCTTCAGGAAGTCGATTGTCGATTCCGAAAGACGCGGTGGTGCTTCGCTGTGACCGCGGTGCCGCTCCCAGTAGTGCGAAAGGAAATGATTCGCCAGGATCTGAATGTCTTCCTGACGCCGACGCAACGGCGGAAGGTGGATCGGCACAACGCGCAACCGATATAGCAGATCTTCACGCAGCGTCCCTTTCGCCACGCATTCCTGAGGGACGCGGTTTGTGGCCGAGATAAAGCGCACGTCGACGACGGCATCCTGCTGTTCACTTCCGACGCGCCTAACGACACCGTCCTGGATGACGCGAAGGAGTTTTGCCTGCAGCGGGAGTGACATCTCGGTGAGCTCGTCCAGAAAGAGCGTACCGCCGTTCGCAATCTCCAACAGTCCCGGCTTGTCGCGATCGGCACCCGTGAAGGCACCCTTGCGATGGCCGAACAGCTCGCTCTCCAGCAATCCCTCAGGCAGTGCCGCGCAATTGATCGGTACCATTGGCCGGCTCGCACGGCGCGAGTGCTGATGGATGAACTGAGCGATAACTTCTTTCCCGGTTCCGCTCTCGCCCATGATCATCACCGAGGCGTCCGTGCTCGCCACCTTGCGCGCCAGATCGACGGCCTTACGAAATGCGCCGGAGATGCCTAACAGCGTGAGCTTGTCGCTGTGACCTGTCTGCTTCTGTAATTGCACGCGCAGATCCCGCGTCTCGCGCGCTACCATTACTGCATGGGCAGCACGCCCCACGAGCACTTGCAGATGCGTCGCTGAAAACGGCTTGGGCAGGTAGTCCCACGCTCCGGTGCGCAGCGCTTCGATGCTCGTCGTCACGCTCGGATTGCCAGTCATAACGACGACGATCGTTTCCTTATTCGCCTCGAGCGTCGCCTTGAGTATGTCCATGCCGGACACCGGCGTCATATAGAGATCGACGAGGACGATGTCGAAGCGGCGCCGCTTAACGAGATCCAGCGCTTCGTCACCTCGACCGAGTGTGGTGACGTTGTATCCGTCCATCTGTAGAACGCTCGCGCACCCTTCGCGCAGCGTGCGATCGTCATCGACGATCAACAAACTCAGACTGCCTTTGACTTCACTAGGAATCGAGAGCGGATCGCGGGGCTCTCTGCTCGTAGGGTCGAGTGCTTCGTTGTCGACGGCACTTCCGCTCGTCATCTAGAAGGGTTCTCCCAACAGGTGAACAGAGATTTACCTAACCGTCGGAGCCGCGCGCGCCGAGTTAGGACACGTACATGGGCGACTTGCCCGGGCGCCGACACCACATTTTAGCTCACCACCCGTCAATAACCGGCCCCAGCAACCCCAAGTTTGCGGTGCTAAAGCTACACCGTCGCTGGACGACAACACCGCGATGTGCGTCACGTACAACAGTGGTCTGTGGTCGTCGGCGACACGAAAACGTTGTGACATCGAACTCACGAGGGGAAACGGGTAGCCGCTGGGCAGCGCGAAGTGACGTATCGACACTGGCGTGACGTCCTACGAGTGGGCCCAGATTTGCTACCGCTGTGCCAGACTTGTGTGTCTTCCGAGGTCTCCGTGTGGACCGCGCCAAAAAGCTCCTATGCCGCGCATCATTCACGTCTCAGCATTAATGTCTAAGTCATGCCAGCAGATCTAGTTCAGTCATCCGGAGGTGGCGTCCAGCCTTACGGCAATGGCGCGGGCGTGGCGGCTTGGCAGCAGCCGCCGACTCCGGCCGGTCCGTCCGAGTCATCGATGCTCGGCAACGCGCTGCACCGGACGTTGTCTGCTCTCAAGCGATACAAATGGATGATTCTCGCCACGACGCTCTTTGGCGCCGCGGTCGGCTTCATCCTGTCAAAAACGATTCAGCCGAAGTACCAGGTCAACGCGAGCGTTTGGGTTCGCGAAAAGAGCGGCAACCAGGGCCCGATCCAGCCGCCGGGACTCGTCAGCGCAAATCTCGGGTGGGTCGATCTGGTCAACAGTCAGGCCGTACTCGACTCCGTTGTCGTTAGGCTCGCGTTGTTTGCGAGCCCGCAAAATTTCCGCGATACGGTCGTGCTCCGATCCATTCTGCCGACCGATACGCTCGTTCCAGGTGCGTATCAGCTCAGTGTAAGAGGCGGTACGTACGCCCTCACGCGAGTCGAAAGTCCGCGTGGCGATTCGGTCAACATCACTGTCGAACAGGGAGTTGTCGGCGACTCCGTCGGCCGCGCGATCGGCATTTCTTGGCTTCCCGACTGGAGCTTGATCGCACGCGACCGCCCGACCCGTTTCAATCTTGTTGTGCCGCGCGAAGCGTCCGTCCGCATTCAGCGTTCGCTCATCGTCGTCCTGCCGGAGCGGACGAACTTCATGCGTCTGATCCTTTCCGGAAGCCAGCCGGTGATGCTCGCGAGCACGATGAACACGATCCTTGACGTCTTCCTCGAGACGGCGCGCCGTCTCAAGGTGAGTGAACTGGGAGACGCGTACAAAGCGCTCGAGGAGCAGCGCACGAAAGCCGCAGCTGACTTGTCGACGGCTGCGAATGCGCTCGAGCGCTACAAAGTGCGCACCATCACTCTACCGTCGGACAATATCCCCGTCGCGCCTGGCATCACGATCGCGCAAAGCCCTGTCTTCTCCGCGTACTTCGGCGACCGCACGTCGCTCTCGACAATCAAGCAGGATCGAGAGCTGCTGCAGGATGTTCTTCAGGAGCGTCGTAGTGGCGGAACTGGCTGGATCGAAAAGCTGCGCACGATCCCGAATCTCTCGGTGAACAATCCGAACCTCGACGTTGTGGTGAAAGAGCTTGATCTGCACCGCAACGCGCTGCGCGTCGAGCAGCAGGTGAGGACCGATTCGCATCCTAACGTCCTGACCCTGCGCAAGAGGATTCAGGAGTTAGAAACGCAGACATTGCCGCAGCTCGCGACGATTTCACTCAATCAGCTGCAATCGCGTGAACGAGATCTTTCGCGACGCGTGAATGCGGCGGGGAAAGAGCTGGAGTCGATTCCGGTACGATCGATCGAGGAGAACAGGCTCCAGAACAACTTCGACGTAGCGCAGCAGGTCTATAACGAGCTGCACAACCGCGCCATCAGCGCAAAACTCGCTGAAATGAGCGTGCAGCCCGATGTCTCCGTGCTCGAGCGCGCGGTGCCGCCAGGGCGTCCGCAAACCGACACGGCGGCGGCGATCTTCGGGATTGCGATTGCCGTCGGGTTAGGCGCTGGGATCTTCCTCGCCGTCATGCGTGACCGGCTCGACAAGCGCTTCCGCTATCCGGAGCAGGCCGTCGGCGAGCTGGGACTGGACATCCTTGGGGCTATTCCATCCTTCAAGAAGAAGCACCGCAACTCCGTCGAGCGCATGGAGGAGTGGTCGCAGCTGCAGGAGTCCTTCCGCTCGTTAGGCTTGAGCGTGCGCAGCAGCTTCCCGCCGCAGGAACCGATCGCGTTTACGATCTCGAGTCCGGGCCCAGGCGATGGAAAGTCATTCATTGCTGTGAATCTGGCGCTCGTCCTCGCTGATGCTGGCTACCGCACGGTACTCATCGACGGTGACATCCGCCGTGGCCGTCTGCACGAGACGAAGCCATTGATCGACTGCAGCCAAAGCCCTGGGCTCATCGAGCACCTCGCTGGCGAAGCGACGCTCGCCGAGGTTGTGCGCGATACCACGAACGCGAGCCTTTCGGTGATTCCGTGCGGCGCGCGCCGGCAGCAGGGTCCCGAGCTTTTGGCGTCAGAAGCGATGCAACGCCTCGTGGCGGAACTGCGCACGCAGTACGACGCGGTCGTCATCGACTCCGCGCCGCTGGCTGCCGGAATCGACCCGTACGCGTTAGGTGCGGCCTCAGGGGCGATGCTGATCGTCCTCCGCGCCGGCGAAACGGACACCAAGCTGGCGCAGGCAAAACTTGGCACGATCGACAGGTTGCCCGTGCGTCTCATCGGCAGCGTGCTGAACGATGTCGGGAGCGGCAGTGATGCCACGTACCGTTACTTCTCGTACCTCGGCTACGAGTATGCGCCGATGGATGAGGAGGATGCGCGAGGGCTCATCGGAGCAACGAGCGAGAAATAGAGGCTAGGGGATAGGGGATAGGGGATAGGCTCGTTAGGTCTATCCCCTATCCCCTAGTCACTTGACGGTTCGCACCGCCACGTCATCGAATGCTGCTACCGTGAGTTCTTTTCCTTCCGCCGGCCGCGCGTGGCGCAGTGCTGTTGCTGCGCGCAGCATCATCTCCACGGCATCGACAGTGGACTCAGCGAAGTCGGAGACGGCGCTATAGCCGGCGCGAACGCGCAGCTGGCGAAACTCCCCTGCGAGCATGAGCGGACGGGCGTCGACTGCTTCCTGCAGTCGTTCCACGATCCTGAGCGCACCAGCCATGTCGCTTGCCGGCGCAATGATCGCGAATTCGAGCTGCCCAAGATGCCCCACAGCGTCGGAGGTGCGCGCGGTCTCGCGGCACACCTCGCTCAAATACGACACGATGCGCGAGACGTCTTCGTGATCCGCGAGCACCGACTCGGGGATCTCGGACGCCGGAGCGACGACGACGCAGGCGAGTGCCGCGTGGCGGCGCGCGACATCGGCGCCGATTTCTTTCGCGCGTCGCGCTAAGCCGCGCACGTTGTAGAGACCGGTGATTGGATCGATGACCGCGCTGTCACGCACGCGGTCGATCTCACGTTTGCTCTGTACGAAGGCGCCCATTTTGAGCAGTAGCGCCTCGCTGTCGATCGGCTCGCCTAACAACTCCCAAGCGCCAGCTCGTAAGGCGTCCAGCCGCAACGCTCGTGAGGCTGGCCCGGCTGTCGTCATCACGATCGGTGTGCTTTGCGAGAGACCGACTTCGTTGCGAAGGAGCTGGCAGACCTCGATGCCACCGATGTCCGGCATCCCCACATCTAGGATCACTGCGTCTGGCTGAGTACGGCGCGCGACATCCACGGCTTGGCGACCGGTGTAGGCGCGGACCACGGCGAATCCAGCCTGGCCTAACACGCTCTCCAGCGTTCGCGCCGACCATTCTTGGTCGTTCGCGACGAGGACTAGAGGTGGAGGTGGCGAAGGGGACGCCCCCGCAGGCGTGTTATCCATTGCTTTGCGCAAGTATGTGTCGAACCGGGCACTGCGAGGCACACACCCGGGAGGGTCGAGCCCCGCACAAGTCATGCTGGCACTTTAGCCTAGCGAGTGCGCGCCTTCCCACCGCGCCCGCGTTAGGTTTTTCGTGTGACACTGCTCACCTCGCTAAAGCCTCGGGCCTTTCCCTTTAACGCCTTCTTTTGAACAACGATTAAGCCTGGTGTCGGTCTCATAAAGCATTGCAGCGCGGGCGCCTGGAAGGTCTCAGCTCCAACGCCGAGCGAGCGCCAGCCGAGCCTGGTACTTCTGGTGACGCAGGGGCTTGCTGGGCGTCTGCGGCGAAACACAGCGCGGTTTGGCGCCGTCGATAGCTTCCCATTTCTGTAGGCCAAGCGCAACAGCAGCGCTTCGTAATGTGGTGTAACATTTGCACTTGCGTGATTTGGCACACTGACCTAAAGATTTGAGTTTTCACACCTTCCATCGCCGCCGCCTCTCGAGCGCTCCTGCTGAAGAGAGCGGCACGAAACTCTCAGGACCGTATATGTCTATGCGTCAAACCCACCTGTTCCGGTGCGTCGTCGGCGTCCTGATCGCCGCTGTCGCGTTTGTGTCGGCGCAGGCGCAGTCGGGCCTCGGTGAACACCGCCGACAAATGACGCGAGCCGAGCTCGAGAACATGCTGGCGAGCTATGATAAACTCGCGGTCAGCACAAAAGACAAGAAGGTTAAAGAACAGGCGATGAGCGAGGCCGCCGCTATTCGCGAGCGGTTGCGCACAGGTGACTTCTATCCCGGCGATCGCATCGTCGTCCACGTGCTCAACGACACGAGCCTCAGCGACACGTTTACCGTCAAGCAGGGGCGCATACTCGATTTCGGAACAATCCCCGCTGCGTCGCTATCGGGTGTGCTCGATTCAGAATTGCTGCTGACATTGAAAGGGCACATCGCGAAGTTCATCCGCGACCCAGATGTCACCGCGACACCGCTCGTTAGGCTTCAGATGAGCGGAGGCATAGCCCAGCCCGGATGGTACCAATTTGAGACAGATCAGACGTTGTCCGACGCTATCATGTCCATTGGGGGACCAGGAGCGAATGCCGAGATAAACAAAGCGGAGATCAAGCGCGGTGGGAAAACGCTCGTCGATCGTGGAGCAACGGCACGCGCATTGCGCTCAGGTAAGACGATCGGCGATCTCGGGCTTCGTGATGGCGACGAGCTGTACGTTGCCGAAAGAGCGGTAGCGCAGAGTGGTCGCCTGTGGGCAATCCTCCCCTTGGTTACCAGTGTGCTGTTTGCTGTCCGCTGGATTACGGTACGGAATTAGAGGAATGCTCATCGCTTCATGTCAGGACTTCGCTTGACGCCGACCGAAGAACGCGCGCTTACAGCGCCACTCACCGGAGCAGTGCTGCCGCGACGCGCGCGCCGCACTCCTTCGGAAGCGACCGCAGCTGAGCGGCCGCTCGTTTCAGACATCGCAAAAGAAGATCTCGAAATCACGGGCGTTGTTCCGCGCTCGCGGAGCGAATCGCTCAATCGCGCCTTCAACATCGTGCTGGCGCTGACTGGGTTACTGATCTCGCTGCCGATTTTGATCACGATCGGTCTCTTGATCAAGCTCGCGTCGCCTGGTCCGATCCTATACGCGCAGACACGCGTTGGGCTCGACCGTCGTTGGCGTCGGACGCTGGCAATGCATGACCGACGCATCCGCGACCTCGGCGGCGTTGTCTTCACGATTTATAAGTTCCGCACGATGCGGGTCGATGCCGAAGCGAAGTCTGGTGCAGTCTGGGCCAAGGAAAACGATCCGCGCGTGACCCCGTTAGGCAAATACCTGCGCGTCTTGCGTCTGGACGAGCTCCCGCAGCTGTGGAACATTCTGCGTGGTGACATGCACTTTGTCGGACCGCGGCCGGAGCGCCCCAGCATCGTCGCGCGACTGCAGCGGGACATCGCCGACTACGGAAGCCGCCACCGCGTGCGCCCAGGGCTCACGGGACTGGCGCAGATCAATCAGCAATACGACGCGTGCTTGGATGACGTGCGCACGAAGGTTCGCTACGATCTGGACTACCTGCGCAAGCAGAGCCTGTTCTTAGATGTCCGGATCTTGCTCCGCACAGTCCCGGCAGTTCTGCTCAAGTACCGCGGTTGGTAATCGATCGCTGCGACGGGCACGCCTCGCCGATGTTGCGCGCATCGTTAGGCGCGAGTGATCGATCGAGGTGGCTACGAGGCAGTCATCGTTAGGCGCGCTGGCTCGTGCTCGTCGAGCAGCACGCGGCGTCCCTCGCGAGCGGACACGTATGCCGCCGCAACGACGTGCACCGCGTCGCGCCCGTCCTCGCCTGACGCCGGGACGCTGCCGCCTGTGCGCAGTCCTTCAAACGTGCGCTCGAGTAATAAGCGCGTGGCAACCATTGGCGCGTCTTTTGGATTACGGCCGATGATGCTGCGCTTCGCCCCGTTCTCGCGCCAAGCAATGCCGCTGGCGCCTAACTCGATGCGGACATGCGGCGCCGTGCTGCGCAGTAGTCCTGCGCTTACCCGCGCGCGCCCACCGTACGACACCCGGTACGACGCCGCGCGGGTGTCCGCACGGACTTCAAAGTACTGCGTCTCACCGGGACAGAGCCGATGCTGCACGATTTGCGCGAGCGCGCCAGACGCAAACTCCAGCGTGACGATCGCTACTGCGTCCGTATCGTCCTCGCGCACACCGCATGTCGACATCGTCGCGGTTACGCTCTGCGGGCGCTCACCGAAAAGGGCGATGAGGTAGTCGACGAGGTGGATCCCCGCCTCATACAACACACCCTTCATGAGCTGTCCGCGCCAGCCCGGTTCCGCCCACGGCGGCAGGTTCATCAGTTGCCACGCCTGCGCGAACACAAGGCGCGAGCCGTCGGAACGGATCGCGTCGCGCGCCGCGCGAAAGGCGGGCATTTCGCGAAACTCGTGGTTCATCGCCACGCGCCGTCCTGCGGAGCGCGCTGCTTCGAGTAGCCTTTCCGCCTCCTCCACGGAAGGCGCGATCGGCTTCTCGCAGATGAGATGCGCGCCGTGCTGTAACGCCTGTGTACCCACCTCCACGTGAGTTTCCGGCGGCGTGCATACGATCACGACGTCGGGCGTCGTACCGCGCATCATGTCCAGCACACTCTCGAAGGTCTGGACGTTCCACTGCGCCGTTGCTCGCGAACGGCGCTGCGGATCCGGATCAGCGCCACCGACGAGCGTCGCTCCACTCATGCCGTGAAGCGCCGGTAAATGCAGCGACTGGGCCGCGTTGCCGAGGCCAACGACCGCAACGCGTAGCTGAGATGTCGACATATCCGGCGCCGAGTGGCGTCAGCGCTCCGGCGTCAGCCGGTTGTACACCTCGCCGATCAGCCTGCCTAACGCGTAGCCGATGACGAACGCGTAGATAAAGCCGACCAAGCTTCCAATGAACGTGACGCTATAGCCCGGGAAGAACTGCGCGAGCAAGCGCAGGTGCTGTCCTGGATTCGGGCCGCTCTTAACGACAAGCCAGTTCGTCGCGAGAAAAAGCCCGCCGCCGAAGAGCAGCCCGCATGCGATGCCCCATGCACGGGCATTCAGCCGCAGCAACGCACGGCGCACGTTTACGTCGCGGCCAGTCAGTCCGTTGGTCATGGCAATGACATCAGGTCGCTAAATGTGGTCGAGAAAATCGCGCGTCTCTGTCAATTCCGCTCTGGTGCGGATCGCAAACGCGGTGATAGCAAGTGCGGCATTGCGGCAAAAGGCGAAAAACCACCCCGCCACAAACGCAACGACAAAGCCCCACCCGGCTCCAATGAGTACGCCAGGCCACGACACGCGGTAGCCGTAGAGGTACTGTCCGAGCAAGCCTAACGGGAATCGCTGCGCCCGGTCGGCGACAAGCACCGCGACGGTGAGCAGCACCATCAGCAGAGCGCCGGCACATCCAAGCGCGATGCCAAACGCGCGCTTGTTGAGCGGCGCGAACGCCAGCTCGAGCGCAGCATCCAGCCGGACCTCTTCCGGATCCCGCCGCTCGCCCGGCCGAGCGATAGCGCGCTGCGGCACGGTCATGATCGGCCTCCGATGTGATTATTCGTCCACATAGTCCACCCAACTACTGCGCCGATGCCGCGTTGGTATGGGAGGCCAACGCTGAACACCGACCTCAGCATACGCCGCGATCGTAGGATTGGGGACTGGTGCCCCGACGGTTTGATGCAGGACAAGACCAAACACGAAGGACACTGCATTGAGCGCGTAGTACATCAAGTGCAACGGGATGATCGCCATCGCGAATGCGACGCCCCGTAAACGCGCCATGTACGACCAGAGGTGCCAGTTGAGCAGAAGCACCGGCAGCAATAGAGCGAGCGCGCCCAGCGCGAGCCATGCTGACCCACGGAAGGCCGCCACAACGAAAAGAATCGCCGCGAGCCATACGAGCGCCGTATTAAGTCGCTCCGTCCAGCGCAGGTTCAAGGTCTTCGCGCTTAAAGTAGCCCCGCGCTGCGCGAGAAGACGAGCCCATGGGATGCCACGATCGCGCAGGTCTGTACGCACAACGTTGCCGAGGGACCACTTCTTCAGGTGAGTGACTTGAATCTCGGGAGCGAGCAGGATCACCTTGCCTAACGAGCGGATCCGGGCGCCGAGCTCGATGTCCTCGATTTGCGGCCGCGCATAGTGCCATTCGTCGTACATTCCGGCCTCTTCGAATGCGTCGCGCCGCACGGCGCCAGCCCCTGCCCAGAACGTGTCCACCTCACCGGCTCCCCGCACGTGCACATAGTGATGGATGAGGTTGCGATACTGCGAGACCAGCCCGCTTGCACGTGGCTTCGTGTCGTACGCCCCGAACACCGCCCCTGCATCGGGACGGCCGGCCAGCACCTCGAGCAGCCGCCGCAGCGTATCGCTGTGCACCACAACGTCCGCGTCGAAGAACGCCACGACAGGACCGCGCGCCACCTCGAACCCGCGATTGCGCGCGTACGCAGGGCCATGGGGCGGCCCAGGGAGCCTGATGACGGTGTCGGCGAAGCGGCCGGCTACAGCGGCAGTTTCATCCAGCGACCCGTCATCCACGACGATGAGCTCCCACTTGTCGCGCGGAGCGTCGGACGCGAGCAGCGCGCCTAACGTCTCAGGGAGATAGCGCGCGGCGCCATGCGCCGGCACCACCACCGAGCACAAAAGGGCCGCTGTAGTCATCCGCGCTCAGCCGCCGACGCGACGAAGCGCCGAACGCGCCGCGCCTGTGCCCGGAACCAAATGCGCCGCTGAAACGCTGCGCTCCCCCATTGCTCGAGCAATCCCGCTGCGCGGAAATAGTACGCGTCAAGGCGCGGTAGGCGCAGCGCAGGGTCTCCATCCTCAAGCGCACGCAGCTCGGTGGTGCAGGCACGTTCGTAGGAACGGCCGACCACCGCGACGACTTCGTCGTCCACGTCACCGTACGGATACGCAAACGATGCCGGGCGGGCTCCTAACGTCGCGCGCAGCTTTTCGGCGCAACCCGCGATTTCATCCTGCAGCTCGGCACCCGACAAGCTGCTCAGTCGCGGATGGCGACGGGTATGCCCGCCGATCTCGATGCCAAGCCGCGCGATACGCTCGATCTCGTCCCAAGACATAAGGGGCAGCGGTGGCACCGTGCCATGGCTCATGCCGGGACCGCTCCAGTCATTTTTCCCGCCAACATGATCGGTCACGACGAACACAGTTGCTGGCAGCCCAAGATCAGCGAGCAACGGCGCGGCAATTTTGGAGAAGTTGGCGAAGGCATCGTCAAACGTTAGTGCAACGCACTCGTCAGGCGCGGCATCACTCGCAACATCGGCTAACGCAAGCACGCGCGGTCGACCGGCAGCGAGGAATTCCATCTGGCTGCGGAAGGCGCGCGCAGCCACCGAAATCGGCGAATGGCTGTCGTCGATCGAGTGATAGGTGAGGATCGCACGCATGCTGAATCAATCCTAACGTGGCGCCACCGCATCCGAGAGCGGTTCCAAGCGGGCGCGCTGATCGGCCACGACGTCCGCGACGATCTGCGTAAGCGGCGTCCCCGGTTTGAACCCCGTCACGCGCTCCAGCTTGGATACATCCGGAACGCGGCGCATCATATCCTCGAAGCCGGCTGCGTATGCTTCGGCGTAGGGGATGTGTTGAATCTCGGAGCCGCTCCCGGCTGCCTCGCGCACCATCTCAGCAAGTCGGCGGATCGTGATTTCTTCAGTCGATCCGATATTGAATACTTCGTTGACGGCACTTTTCGTCGCCATTAATCGCAACAGCGCCTCGACCGCGTCGCGCACGTGACCAAAGCAGCGCGATTGATCGCCGCTGCCGTACACGCGAATCGGCTCACCACGAAGTGCCTGACGAGCAAAACTCGGCACCACCATTCCGTATTGCCCCGTCTGGCGCGGTCCCACCGTGTTGAAGAACCGCACGATGATCACAGGGACGCCCTTCTCTCGCGCGTACGCGAGCGCGAGCCACTCGTCGAGCGCCTTGGAGCATGCGTATGCCCAGCGCGAGTGTGACGTCGGGCCGAGCTGAAGATCGTGATCTTCGCGGAACGGCACACGCGTCGACTTGCCATAGACCTCAGAAGTCGACGCGATGACGGTCAGCTTGCGCTTCTTTGCCGTCGCGTTAAGCACCACCTCGGTGGCCCGCACATTCGTTTCGATCGTGTGGACGGGCTTGTCTACAATGAGCATTACGCCAACGGCAGCGGCGAGGTGGACGGTGACATCCGCTTGGTCAACCATCTCGCTCACGAGTGGCGCGTCCAGCGCGCTCCCGATGCGATGCGTGAAGCCGCGACGGCCAATGAGGTGCGCGATGTTATCCATCGCGCCGGTGGAAAGGTCGTCGAGGATCGCCACGCGGTCGCCGCGATCGAGCAGCCGTTCAGCCAAGTGCGAACCGATGAATCCTGCACCGCCGGTGATGAAGACGTTCACGCGACCTCCTGCGCGGTGAGCTCCGCGGCAATGCGTGCATCGCCGCGGCGTTGAGCCGCGCGCTGCACGATGTCGAGATAGCGCGGGACGACGGCGCTCTCCGACCAGCGTTCGACGTACGCCTGGTAGCCAGCGTCACTCAGTTTCTGACGATGCGCAGGATCACTTTGCACGCGCCGCATCGCGGCGATCAATTCGTCAGGCGTGTCGAACAGCTCTCCGCCTCCCGACTCCGCGACGATTTCGGGGAAGGGGCCGAGCCGCCGCGCTATGACCGGTGTGCCTTGGCGAAAGCTTTCGATGAGCACGATGCCAAATGTTTCGAAGCAGACAGATGGCACGAGCAGCGCGATCGCGTGGGCGTAGTATCGCCGCAGCTCGTCAGGTGCGAGCCTCCCGAGGAACTTCACGTGCGCGATGCCCTCGGCAAGCTGACGCAGATGCTGCGCATACTCGCCGTCGCCGGCTATGACGAGATCAGCCGCGTCGAAGCTGCGCATGAGGGGAATGACATCGTCCAACCCTTTGATGCGCTCCAAGCGTCCGGCGAAGAAGAAGTACGGACGCTCGTTAGGCGACGGGCCCGCGACTGAGCGTGCGTGCGGCTCGGGATCAGGCAGGAAGTACGGCAGCACGTCAGGATCGCAGGGCAAGCCAAACTCGAGGTGCTTGCGGCGACTGAACTCGCTCATGGTGATGACGGTATCGACGTGGCGCAGCTGTCGATCGAGATAGCCGGTCCAGCGCCAGAGCTGCGGTGGGCGGCGATAGCTGAGCATGCAGCGGACGCACTCGCGCGCGTCGCAGCGTTCTCGGCGATAGCGCCAGAGCACGTGTGTGGGACAGACAAGCCAATGCTCGTGCGCCATGTAGAGCCGGATCGAATCGGGAGCGAGCGAGAACAGGCCCGGTCCGCCGATCAGAGAAACGTTGTGGAAGTTGACAACGTCGTAACGTCCGTGCGCCAGAATCTTGCGGATGCGCGCGCGCGTGAGAACGGGGCGTCCGAATTGTTGTGTGAGCAGTGGTGACAGGTGACCGAAACCGCTCTTCAAGCGGATGACCTCGACCCCTTCGTCATTGTCATGCAGCGGGGCACTGGGCTCAGCCCCGGCGTGCAGCATGTTGTACGCATCGGCGTCGTGCACCACGGTGACGTGGTGGCCGCGCCGAACGAGCGCTCGCGACAGACGCTGAATGCCGATCGCGTCCCCGCCAAAGGCATACGGCGGATAGAACGTCGTCAGCATGCAGAACCGCAGCGCGCTCATGCCGCGGCCGCCTCTTCCATGGCGCCCAAGGCGCTGCGTGCAGCCGCCCCCCAGCTGAGGCGCGCAGCGCGCTCCCGGGCACGGACGCCTAACGTGCGTTGCCGCTCCGGATCGAGCACCATCATGCGCATGGCCAGACGCAGCATCTCGTCGTCCCCTGGCCGCACGAAGACGCCGCCACCTTCGAGCAGTTCCGGCAGGGGACTCTCCGTCGTAGCAATGACCGGCGCGCCACACGCAGCCGCCTCGACAGCCGGCAGCCCGAAGCCCTCGCATGTCGAAGGCAGTAGCGCCGCCAGCGCGCCGGTATGCAGATGCCGCAGCTCCTCGTCAGGCACATAGCCGAGCCAATGCACCAACCGCTGCAGCTCACGCTGTTCCACCAGCGCACGCAGTTCGCCGAGCTCATTGTGGAAAACGTCTTTGGCCAGCGGACCCACAAGCAACAGATGCGGTGTATCAGCACCTAACGTCTTCGACAGTTCTGCCAGAGCCTCGATAATAGCGCGCACGCGCTTGTGCGGGTTGAAGCCGCCGACATACGTGAACCACTTCGCGCCGGTCGGCAGGCCCGCGCGCGCCGCCGCGGCGGTGACGTCGGCCTGATCGCTCGGGCGATACGCGTCCGCGGGTGCCTCGACGGCCACGCGAATGCGCTCGCGCGGAATGCGCAGCACCGACGCGATGTCACGCGCCGCGTATTCGGACACCGTCAACACGACGCGCGCCTGACGTATCGCCAGGCCGACCTTGAGCTTCCAGAAGAGCCGCGCGCGCGCCGTGGGCAGCGTAAGCTCGGGGAAGCGTTCGGCGATCGCGTCGTGCACCGTAACAACCGCGCGCTGCCCGATTGGGAGCGGGAAGTACGTGTAGACCGACGGCGAGAAAAAGAGGTGCGGCCGTTCGCGATAGACCGCTCGCGTTAGGCGTAGCATGTCCATTGGGGAACGATAGCTGTTCGCCGCTGCGGCCGAGGCGGGCGACACGGCGAGCGGGACTTCCACGCGCCGGACATTCTCGGCTGTGAACGTGAAGCTATCGAGCGACGGACGGTCCGCGAAGCAGACAAACTCGTGCTGCGGCGCTTCGCGTACGATGGCGCGCAGAAGCTCTCGGGCAAAGCGGCCGTAACCCCGTGGGTTTGCCCAACACGTTGCGTCCACGCCTATGCGCAAGCACGCCCCCGCTCACGCACCTACGCTCGCACGCAGCCCCGGCGCCGCGGCCATGCGTCGCGCTACCGGCGCGCCGTCGCCGCCGCCACCCGATCCTCCACTCCGCGTGCCATTGGACGCATCTGTTGGCGCTTCGATGCGCTGCTCCTCGTGGTACTCGTAGTCCGTATTCACCGACCAGACATCGTGCGCCGCGCCGCGCATGTTGGCAACTGCCATCATCGCCGTGAGCATCGAGTGGTCCTGATTGTTGTACTTGTGCATGCCGTTGCGACCAACGGTGTGCAGGTTCGGGACGCGATCGATGAAGGACCTAACGACGTCCAAGTGCGCACGATACTCCGCGTCATATACTGGATATGCTTTTGGCATACGAACGACCGTGCCATCCACGACTTTGGCTGGATCGGCCAGGCCTAGCTCGCCCAATTCTTTCGTTGCCAACGCAATCAGTCCGGCATCCGCCATCGTCCACATGCCGTCGCCCTCAAAGCAGAAGTACTCGAGTCCGAGACACGTCTTCCCCTGCTCCGGCACCATCGCGCGGCTCCAGTTGTTGAAGTTCTGGATGCGCCCGACTTTCACTCCCGGAGTATGAATGTAAATCCAGTTATCGGGGAAAAGACGCTCCTGATCGAGGATCAGGGCGACCGTTAGGAAATCGCGATAGTTGAGTCCTTCCCCAGCGCTGCGGATCGCGGGCGGGACAGCGGGGTCCAGGGCGCGCACCAGGTGCCGAATCGGCATCGTGGAGATCACGTGCTGCGCCGCAAAACGCTCTGCCCCGTTAGGCGTTTTTGCGTGGACGGCTGTCACTGCACCTTGCTCCGTCTCGATCTTCGTGACGTCATGGTTTAGAAGGACGCGTCCACCCAGTGCGCGGATGCGCTCGACAGCCGTCTCCCACATCTGCCCCGGCCCCAGTCGCGGATACTGGAACTCGTTGATCAGCGTTTTGAGCGAATCGCTGCGCTTCTGCAGGGAAGCTGCGTTTAGAATCGCCTTCGCGAGCGACAACCCCTGGATGCGCTGCGCTGCCCACTCGGCGCGAATTTCCGTGCACGGGATGCCCCAGACTTTCTCTGTATACGTCTTGAAGAAGGTGCGATACAGGCGCTTGCCGAAGCGGTTCGACACCCATTGCTCGAGGTTCTCCTCGACGGGATATGGGCGGATGTGCGACCAGAGGTAACTGACCACCATCAGAACGGCTTTCCAAATCCCCAGCCCTCGCAGCGCATTCCCCGCCTTAAGCGGGTAATCGAAGTACTTCCCGCCGTAGTGGATGCGTGAGAGACGTGGCACCTGTATGAATTCGGGACCCAGTATCTCGTGCCACAGCTCTTCCACTGGCGTGATCTTCGTGAAGAAGCGGTGCCCACCGATGTCGAAGCGGTATCCCTTGTATTGCGCCGTTCGCGAGATGCCACCCACGATATCGTCTGACTCCAGCACGGTGACGTGCACACCCGACTTCACAAGCTGATAGGCCGCCGTTAGGCCGGCTGGCCCCGCGCCGACGATCACAACGTGATCCTTTGGCTGCAGCCGCGAGATTTTGCGCGTCACCGCTGCCGCAGTTGGCGGATTAGTCACTATCGAACTCGGGACAAGGAATCGCCGGCTCCACGAGCGTAGCCGACTACCTCACCGGCTGCCCATGCGCACACGAACAGCGCGAGGAGCGGTAAGGACCGCACAAGATGACCCATGTGCCGTCGCTTGGAGACGACCCGCGAAACTGTACGCCACAGGAGAAGCGGCGGAAGTGCAAACGCTGCCGCAGCATATGCGAGTCGCGGGCCAAGAGACCGCCCCTCCACCCGTGCCCCCGCGTATGATCGAGCGTAAAGGTAGCGTTGCCCGAGGTACTCAGCGACGCCGAAGTGTTTCTTATGCCCAACGACGATCTCAGGATGGCAGACGAGTGCCACACCGGCATTGCGCATCGCGTCGTGCAGCCGATTCTCCCATGCCCCCTCGGCAATCACAGCGCGGAATTCGTCCAGAAGCACCTTGGGATAGATGACGTTGTTTCCAGTCAGCCACGTGCTCGGACCACTCGGTAATGGATTGATGCAGTGGCTGTATTCGCACAGAAAAGCGGCCCAATCGGACAGACGATCAGTAGCTGTGTTCTCGACGCTTCCACCAACGACCCGGCGACTACCGTTCATGGCGCCAAGCAGCGCGTTTGCCCAGCCTCTCGGGACTATCACGTGGTCTTCGATGACCGCGACGGCATCGGCGGTGCAGGCCGCAAATGCGACGGCGCGCATCTGCGGGATCGTGGCGCTCGTGGGAACTGGGAGGAGTCGCACCCGTGGAAACTTGCGGCGGACGTGTTCGCGCAGGTCATCGCCGAGACGATCGACGACGAGAATCTCCAACGTTTCCGGATTGCCTTGAGCTTCGAGGGCTGCTAGCGCGCCGTCGAGATCACCGGAGCCGTTGACTGATGGAACAACGACCGACAGCGCGGCCCGACTCACGCCTCGTTAGGCGGCGCTCGACGCGCTGCTCGCGGGCGCGGAGTCGATGGCGTGGCGTGCAGCGACAACACCGCGCCGTGATGTTGGCGCGTCCGCCAGTTCAGCGCTCAGCGGATCGATCATAGTGTGCTGGGCGACGCCGTCGTATACCGCTCGCTCAGCCTCGTCGAAATCGCCTGGCTCTGCCCCAGTCGCCGCGCGGAAGTGCGCGTCCAGCCATAGGGCATCGTCGACTTCTGCGGCGCGGCGCAAGGTAACGATGTCACCGCACGCTTCCAGCATCGCGATTGTTCGGAGCTGCGCTTCGCTCGTACCGAGCGGCGCGGCACAAAACCGGACTTCTGGATTTGCCGTCTGGATCGAAGCGGGAACGGCCTCATCACCGCAACGGATTGCAATGACCTCCGCATGCATACCGCGGCAGCGGGGCGCGACGCGCGACAGGCTCCGCTCCATCGTCTGCCAGCAGCCGTCGGAGACGAGCACGACCGAGACGTGTGGGCGGACTTTCGATCGCCCTGGAACTCGGTTGACTTTGCGTTCGTCGGCGATTTGTAGCGTTGCTGACATGAGCGAGGCGTAGCGCGTTGAGTGCGGCACAACTGCTACCGCGGAAAGGTCTGCCGAGCGAATTCGCTGGGGTGTGGCAGAGTGTGCAAGCACGGCGCCAGGCTACGACAGATGAGGTGGCTCTCTAGCGAAAGCGACAACTAGTTGCCGACTCAACGTTTACATCATGCGATCTAAGCACGCTTCGTAGGCGTTGCGCGCAGAGAGTGCACAGTTGTGCTGTCGGAACATCGCAACACACATCGGCTCGTTGTGGCACAACAACGACGTGCATCATCGATCGATCTCTTACTGGGACGCGCTGGCGATGCGCACGGCGTTCGCCATGAGCGTGAACGTGAGGTTCTTCGCAGGAAGCGAACTGAACGCTGCGCCATCAGCAATCGTGAGTCGCTCGACCCCGCGCACGGAGCCATCAGCGCGACACGTGTGCGGTTGGTCTTCACCAGTCATCGGAAGTGTGCCGCCGTAGTGAACGCTCGAGCCACGCGGCAGGATCACGGTCTGGGATTTGGGCGCGACACTTCCAAGAAGTGCCAGTGCACGGCGTACGGTCGCGATCGCTTGGTGAGTTTGCGGAAGATCGGATTTATCGTCGCCGTATTCGAGCACGAGATGCGGCGGCGCGCCGTTGTCGGTTACCAGTCGGGCGACATTCGCGCTGCGACGCGAGTCAGCAAGCCAGAAGTTCACGACGCCGAGGGCGGCGCGGATCCGGCGAAAGACACTGAGCGACGTGCGAAAGTTGAACGGCAGCGTCGCTATGATCGGATGGACCTGCGCGCCTTTGAGCGCCGTCATTTGGCCGTGGAGGTCACCGGCGCGAGTGGCGCCACGCATGCCTAACGCGACATGATGAAACTGGTAGCTCGCCAGATCGACGTCATGCCCGACGAGTGCCGGCGTCACAAACGGCATCGTCACGTGCCGGTTGTCCATGAGGCCGGGAAGCTCCGGCGCGGATGCTTGTTCGTGGAAAAGCATCGCGAGGTATATGCGCGTCGTTGCCAGCGCTCCCGCGGCCAGCACGACACGGTCGCCGGAGATCTGCGTCTCGGGACCACCACTCGCCGGACGGACAATGACGCCGACGGCGACTCCATTGCCGTCCACGCTGACGCGCTCGACGAAGATTCCGGGCAGATACGTGAAGCCGGGGAATCGCTGCAGATCGCGCAGCGTGTAGCTTGGCGCATAGAGGGATTCGCGGGGGCAGCCCATGAGGCAGCGACCGAGCTGCGTGCAGGCGCGACGCGCGCCGAGATCGCTCGTGAGCACCGCCACACGGGAGCGGCCCAGGTAGATGCCTAACGCATTCACGCGTTGGCGCGTCTTGGCGTAGCTGCGCAGCAAGCGCTCCGAGTGCGCATCGAGCGGCAGCGGAGGATCGTAGCGCGCCGTCATCGGGGAGAAGCGCTGCAGATCGTCGCGCTCACCGGTCACCCCGATGCGGTGCGCGACAGTCGCGTAGTGTGGCTGGAGATCGCCTAACGTGAACGGAAAGCCGGTGAGATCGCGCTCATCCAGCTCGTACGAGCCTCCCGTCCATGCCTCCGCTAGTCCGCCACGCGCAAACGATATGAGGGGGTCGAAGCCCTGTGGCCGGAGCTGCCACCCCGCCGGCTGGCGAAAGACGTACGCCTTGTTAGGCGGAAAGCCGTACGGCTTCGACGACGGCCCAGGGTACACCACATGTTCCGCTCGCTCGCCGAGAAAGTGCGCCAGCGGATCGTCCACGCGTTCTTTGAGCTCGGCGTACGTAGCGTCCGGATACGGCGCCGTGGGGCGCTCATAGCCCACGTCGAGCAGTGTCACCTCCTCGCCGCGCTCGAGAACAGTCAGCGCGTAATGCACGCCGCTCGCTCCCGAGCCGATGACGAGATGGCGCGGCATGCTGGCTAACGCGACCGCGAGAGACTCGCGAGCAGGTGCAGCGGCGCGAGAAGCATGAACGCGACCAGCGTGCTCGCGCCCCACAGCACGGCCACCGCGGCGAGCGCGACCCAGGTGGTTGTGCTACTGGCGGGACGGGCGCGATCGTACCGCGCGTGTGTCGCCCCGTGCGACTCGAGCAGGGCGAGCATCAGCGTTAGGCGCCGGCGCAGATCGCCGTAGGGCCGCACGACCCGCGCATACGCGTCCGCGAGCGACGTCAGCACGGGATGCACTGCGGCCAGCCGCCTGAGCCAGCGATCGAAGAGCGGATTCGGCAGGCGCCAGTCTTCGACGGCCCGGCGATACCGCTCGACGACTTCGGCCGCGATCTGCGGCGAACCAAGATACGCGGCGAACGTGCGCGCCTCGGCGCGCCATGTCGCCTCGTTAGGCATCCGCCCGCTGCATCAGCATCTCCTCCAGTGACACCAGCGGAGTCGGCAGGTCGACGCCGGGCGGCGGCGGCTCCGCGAGCGAATCATTGGCGAAGGCAACGAACTGGCCGGCGCTTACAGGAAGCTTCGACCGCGTCGCTGTCCCGAGTAACGCCAGGCCACGACGTAACGGCTCCAGCGGAAAAGTCACCGGCTGCCGCGGCGCCAAACCGCGGACTCGCCGGATCGTGGCGAATAACTCGCGCATCGTCAGGGTGGACGGGCCGCCGAGCGTTACCGGCGGCGCTACCGCCCGGGCACTCGCCGCTATCTGCACAAGCGCATCCGCAACATCGTTCACGTGAATAGGCTGCACACGTATTTGACCCTGACCGGGCATCAGTGGGAACGCAAGGGTCGCCAGGCGCTCGAGCGCTGACTGATTCGGACTCCCGGCCCCGAAAACCATGGTCGGCCTAACGATAGTGTACGGAAGCGCCGAGGCAATGACGACACGTTCGGCCGCGGCTTTGCTTTGGGCGTACGGCGCCCAGCGCTGATCGCGGTACCCCGCCGCGATCGAGCTGACGAAGATGAAGTGGCGCACACGCGCGGTCCGTGCGGCGTCCAGGAGCTTGGCGGTCGCGTCTACGTTCACCGCCTGCATCGTGCGCGCGTCGGCGCGCCCGGTCGCGCCGGCGAGGTGGATGAGGACCGACCCTGGAGCAATCGTCCCAGAAGGGATGGCGTCACTGAGGAGATCCAGCTCGACGGAGCGCCACGTTTGAGGCTGAACGCTGCGTGATGTCTTGCGCCGCAGCAGCGTGACGTGCGTCGCGCCTAGAGCCGCCAAACCGTTGACGACGCGCTGTCCGATGAAGCCGCTCGCACCCGTTAGGCAGACCGGCGGCAGCGCCACGGCGTGTCGATGCGCCCCTTGCTACGGCGTGGAGCGGCGGCTCAGTACCCCTTCTCCAGGCGCGCGGGGGACAAAGACCTCGCGCATAAGCTTCCAGCGTACGCGAAACACGCCTTTGATGTCGTCCCAAGCAGTCTTGACGATCTTCACGCGGCTGTCGTCGTCCTCGATCCAGCGAACTGGAATGTCAGCGATATGGAAGCCCCGCTTTTCCGCGAGCGTCAGCAGCTCCGTGTCGAAGAACCATCCCTGATCTTCGACTTCGGGGACGAGCGCTGTGCATGCATTGCGGCTAATCGCCTTGAACCCACACTGCGCATCGCTGAATGACGTCCAGAGAACAGCCTTCACAAAGACGTTGTAGCAGCGCGAGATGAACTCGCGTTTCGCGGAGCGGGTCGTCTTTGATTGTGGCAGAAGTCGCGAGCCGGTAGCGAGATCAAACCCGTCGGCCGCAATCGCCTGGACCATTTTCGGCAACGCCTCTAGCTCGGTCGAAAGGTCGACATCCGTGTAGCACATGATGTCGGCGTCGCTTTGGGTCCAAGCCTGACGAAGGGCGCGACCACGGCCGCGTTGGGGGAGCTGTACGAAGCGCACGTCGCTGTATTCGTGCGACAGGCGACGCGCTACCGCGTCAGTCCCATCGGTCGAGCCGTTGTCAACGACCACCACACGCCAGCGACAGGGAAGCTGCGCCGATAGGAAGGCCCGCACCGTGGCGACGCTCTTTTCCAGCACATGCGCCTCATTCAGCACGGGAATCACGACATCGACCAAAGTGTCGGGATTCCACTTCTTGAGTGATTGCGGCTGATAGAGCGCCATAGGGCTAGTTGGTGTGTGGTCGGCGAGGTCCGGTTAGCACGGGCCATGCCGGACCACCACAGCGATCACTCAGGCGGACCGCAAGACCGACGACGCCATGCATCATGAGTCACGGGACGGTGGCGCGGAAGGCACCGGCAGCATCGACTCGCGCGGCCGTTTGATCAACCAGATCCCTGCGATGATGCCAGCCGTGAGGAGCATGGCCGGAAGAGCAGACGGCCGTCCCTCGAGCCAAGGGGCGTATTGGCGAGCCATGCGGCCCAGTGTCGAGAGCCAAGGGAGTTGGAAGCCCTCGATGAATACGCGGATGACATTGTTGTGCACGCCGTACTGGTTCCGGACCATGGCGATCGACCAACTGACAGTGACGGCAAGAAGAACCATCGGCCACGCGAGCCACTTCGGAAGCCGCATGAGCGTCACAGCAGCAGCAATGAAAAGGAAAGGAACGATCGGCATCAAATAGCGGATGCCGGTGCTCCATTGCAGGCGCACGTACTGCACAGTGGAAAAGAACAGGATGAACGCGACGGCGATGGCGCCGCAGAGCACGAGCTCACGCGTCGGGACGACGCTGCGCCGCCGCCAGGCGATGATCGGAGCGCCTAACGCGAGGATGAGCAGCGGTGCCGAGACGAAGAGCCCGAACGCCGGATGTAGCAGCAGCATCTTGAAGAGCTCCCAGGACGGCCCCGTGATTCCCTGATACCCCAACTCGCTGTGCGCCTGCGCGGCAGGCATCCAGTGCTGCGGCGGCAGGATGAAGTTGCCGAACGCGGCCCACTGATAGAGCCCGAGAATCAACAGCGGACCAGCAGCACCGAGCCCGTAGCCTAACGCGGCGCGCAGGGGCCCGCCCAAACCGGAATCGGCGTCACGTGCGCGGACTATCGCATACAGCCCCAACAAACCCGTCGCGAGCGCGCCGGAGTAGTCGCAGAGAAATGCAAAGCCGCCGGCTAGCCCGGCGAGAAAAAGTCGCCGCTCTGGTCGCATCGTGACGACACCGGACGGATTCCACAGCAGCAAGAAGGCGCTGAGGGCGACGACGCCAATCGCGAGGTTCTGATTGAGATAGGCGCTGCGGAACAGCACAGGCGTGCCGAATGCGTACAGCATGGAGAGCCACGCGCTGGCTTTCTCGGCGACGCCGCTGCCGCGCAGGAGCATGAACATCACCACAACTCCGAACGCGGAAAGCGGCGCCATACACAGGAGCATCGTGATGATGCCGACCAAGCCAAAGCGTACGTCCCAGCCACGCTCAAACGCTCTGCGGTAGAACTGGACGCGCGCCTGCCGTGGATCGTCGTACACCGCGCTGGTGTCGCTGCGTGCCTGCCTCGCAGCCAGCTCTCGCGCCACGACCCGATCGACAAGTGGACGCGTGAGTGCGTACGGTATCGCCGCGAGCATCGAGATGCCGGGATTGGCGCCGTGATGAACGCCTTGGACGGGGGCGTTAGGCGGATTTGCGAAGATGTCCGGATGCATCCCCAGGTACGGCGAGAGATCGAAAGAACGACTTTCGACGATGCTCACCACCAGAAAGTGTTCGCGCACAAAATCCGTCGCGTAATGCAGTGAGCACACGATCCAGGCGGTTAAGAAGAGCCGTACGCGCACGTCGGAGTGGTTAGGGTGGAGATTCAGTCGCCCGCGCCGCGCGAACGATAGCTGCCATACCTGGCGGCCGCGTGTGCGGGGTTCGCAATCAGGGTGCCTGCCTTGGCGCTCGGGTCGAGGCCAGACGTGACGCCGATGTCGTTGCCCCCACGTCCGCAAGCAAAGCGTTGTGCCACGCCGACATGCGTTAGGACGGCGGGTCGTACTTGAATTCGACCGAACAGGCGTGCGTCTGAGACATCCGGGGTTTATTCGTGTAGCGCCCAAACGACACGGGCCACGGCGGGGCTGCGCGTAGCGCTCCGTCTCGGCCGCTGTATGACGCGGCAAGTACTTCGGTCGCTTACTGTTATGCAGTGTTGCCAGGGCCGCGGCCTACCGGGCACCCACTTTGCCTTCACGCGTGCGAACAATGAACGCACTGTCTCTCGCGACCCCTATCGGCTCGCCGGCCTTGGCGCTCGGCGCAGTGCACCACGTTCGGACGACTTGCCGAGCGTGCGGCGATGACGCGCTGCGTCGGTTTCTTTCTCTCGGGCCGCAGCCCCTCGCGAACGCGTTCCTGCATGACATCAGCGAGAGCCGCGCGGAACAGTTCTTTCCGCTCGACGTCTACTTCTGCGAGAGCTGTTCGCTGGTGCAACTCGCCGACGTGATCGATCCCGCGGTGCTCTTCTCCGACTACATCTACGTCACCGGGACGTCGGCGACGATCGCAGAACACAATGCCCGCTACGCACAGGATGTCGCTGACCGCCTCACGCTGCGACCAAAAGATCTCGTTGTCGAAGTCGCAAGCAACGACGGATCGCTCCTGAGCTGCTTCCAACATCACGGGGTCGATGTGTTAGGCGTCGAACCGGCGCGCAATATCGCAGCGATGGCGGTGGATCGCGGCGTGCCGACCGACAACCGCTTCTTCAATCACGCAGTGGCCACCGAGCTGCGCGCCACGCACGGAGCTGCACGAGCTGTCATCGGAAACAACGTGCTCGCTCACGTCGACAATTCGCGTGACTTCTTGCGAGGGTTTGCGGCGCTTCTAGCGGATGACGGCCTTGGGATCGTCGAAGTGCCTTACGCGCTGGAAATGGTCGACCGCCTGGAATACGACACGATTTATCACGAGCACCTGTGCTACTTCACCGTTACAAGCCTCGCGCGTCTCGCCGAAGCAGCTGGTCTGGCGATCGCACGTGTGGATCGCGTCCCGGTGCATGGCGGCTCGCTGCGCGTCTTCCTCAAAAAAGGCGCCGATCACGACGAGCAGCCGCGTGCGATGATGCGCGATGAAGACGCGCGTGGCTTGGGGGATTTTGCGACGTGGCATGGCTGGGCGAGCCTCGTGGCGCGCAACCGACACGAGTTGCGGCTCCTGCTCGAGGATCTCCACGGCTCAGGAAAGCGCGTCGTCGGATACGGCGCGCCGGCCAAAGGGAATACGCTGCTGAATTATTGCGGCATTGACCCGACTTTGCTGCCTTACACCGTGGACAAGAATCCGCTCAAGCTTGGGCGCCTAACGCCGGGGATGCACATACCGGTGCGATCGGTCGATACCCTGTTGCGCGAGCGTCCCGATTACGTCCTGATTTTGGCGTGGAACTTCGCCGAGGAGATCATGGGCCAGCAGGTGGCTTATCGTGAACAAGGGGGCCGTTTCATCATCCCTGTTCCGACTCCAGCTATTGTCTAGATGCGCGTTGTGATCCTGGCAGGTGGCCGCGGTACGCGTCTCGCCGAAGAAACCGGCATGCGTCCCAAACCGATGGTTGAAATCGGTGGCCGGCCGATTCTCTGGCACTTGATGCACTATTACGCGACACACGGGCATCGCGACTTTATCGTGGCGTGCGGCTATAAGGGTGACCTGATCAAGGCGTATTTCAACGACTACGCACTGCATGACAGCGACTTCTTCGTAAACCTGAAAGGTGGAAACGTCGAAATCGTGCAAGGGAGTCGGCTCGACTGGTCCGTGGGTCTGGTCGACACAGGACTCGACACGATGACCGGCGGGCGCGTGGCGCGGCTCAAGCGCTTCCTCACGAACGGCTCGTTCATGCTCACGTACGGCGACGGCTTGTCGGACGTAGACATCGGCGAGCTCGTTAGGTTCCACCGGGCGCATGGCAAGCTGGCTACTGTGACGGCTGTGCGGCCCCCCGCGCGGTTCGGTGCATTAACACTCGACGGCGAACGTGTCGCGGAGTTCATCGAGAAGAAGCAAGCCGACGCCGGGTGGATCAATGGCGGCTTCTTCGTCCTCGAGCCGGGGATCTTCGACTACCTCGGCGGCGACGACATGATTCTCGAGAACGAACCGCTCGAGCGTCTGGCGAGCGACGGACAGCTCATGGCGTTCAAACACACGGGGTTCTTCCAACCGATGGACACGCTGCGCGAGCGCGACGTTCTCGAGACGCTCTGGTCGCAGGGGCGTGCGCCATGGAAAAACTGGAAATGACGCACTGGAAAGATTGCCAGGTCCTGGTAACCGGTGCGACGGGCTTGTTAGGCTCGCACCTCACCGCTGAGCTCGTGCGCCGCGGCGCCACGGTTATATGCCTCGTGCGCGACTGGGTCCCTGATAGTGAAGCCGTTACGGCGGGGACGCTCGCGCGTTGCCGCCTCGTGCGCGGTGAGCTGGAAGACTATGACGTTGTCCTGCGCGCACTCAACGAGTATGAAGTCGACTCTGTCTTTCATCTCGGCGCGCAGACGATCGTAGGCACCGCCTCGCGTTCCCCGCTTTCCACGTTCGAGTCCAATATCAAAGGGACGTGGGTGCTGCTGGAAGCCGCCCGCTCGTTAGGCAGCCGTGTCCAACGCATCATCGTTGCCTCGAGCGACAAGGCGTACGGCGAACATGAGAAGCTGCCGTATACCGAGGAGACGCCGCTTGTCGGCCGCTTTCCTTATGACGTCTCCAAATCGTGCGCCGATCTGATATCGGCCGCGTATGCGACGTCCTTCAAGCTTCCGGTCGCCGTCACTCGCTGCGGAAATTTGTATGGCGGCGGTGACCTCAACTTTAATCGGCTGGTGCCGGGAACCATCCGCTCAGCGCTGCTGGACGAGTCGCCAGTTATTCGCAGCGATGGCACGTTCGTGCGCGACTACTTCTACGTGAAGGACGCTGTCGACGCATACCTCGCGCTCGCGGAGCACATGCCGGAACGGTTCGTCGGCGAAGCGTTCAATTTCGGAACCGAGACGCCGATGTCCGTCATCGCGCTGGCGCAGAAAATCCTCGAAGTGTTAGGCAAGCCGCACCTTCCGCTCACGATACTGAATCAGGCGACGAATGAGATTCCGAAGCAGTACCTCGACTGCACGAAAGCGCGTCGTTGGATGCGTTGGGAGCCGAAGTACCCGCTGGAGGACGCACTGCGCGACACGGCGCAGTGGTACCAAGGTTGGCTAGCACGGATCAATGGGGTCAGAGTCGATTTGTGAGGCGACCCAAACGCGCCGCCGCCCCGTGCCGCCCGACCACACGACACGGTACC
>JBQTIF010000168.1:0-36716 GCA_052388395.1 Gemmatimonadaceae bacterium
GATCACTGGCGCACCAGCGATCAGAAGCTGCGCTGGTCCGCGGCGTCGTTGCTCGCGATCGAAGCGCAATTCCGCCGGGTGAAGGGATATCGGAAGCTGCCGTTGCTAAAGAAGGCGCTAAACCGCACGATCACGACGTCGATCCGAGACGCCGCCTAAGCGTCTCCACGTGAGGCACTCCCCGAATTTCAACTAAGCTTGGGACACTCCCTGTGAGGTTTGCTGTTGCAGTTGACTAGGAGAAAGCTATGAAAGAGGCGGTGATCGTAAGTGCTGTGCGAACAGCGATTGGGCGCGGCAAGGCCGACGGCGCGCTAGCGAATGTCACGCCGATCGACCTGTCGGCGCTCGTTATGCAAGAAGCCGTCAAACGCGCGAACATCGATCCCAAAACCATCGACGATGTGCTTTGGGGTTGCGCGATGCCGGAAGGTGCGCAAGGACTGAACATGGCGCGCCTCGCCGTGCTGCGCGCTCGACTCCCTGTCGACGTTCCAGCCGCGACGGTCAATCGCTTCTGCTCGTCCGGGCTGCAGACGGTCGCCATGGCGGCACAGTCCATCATGAGCGGAATGGCGGACGTCGTCATTGCAGGCGGCGTTGAGATGATGAGCCAGGTGCCGATGTCGGGCTTTCACGCGCGGCTGCATCCTGAAATGACTGAGGCGATGATCGCCATGGGGTTCACGGCTGAACGCGTCGCCGAGCGCTGGAAAGTGTCGCGTGAGGAGCAGGACGCGTACTCGCTGGAAAGTCACCGCAAAGCGGCCCGCGCCATCGAGTGCGGAGCGTTCACCGAGCAGATCATCCCTGTCGCGGTGGAGCGCGTCACGTGGAACGGCACGGCGAAGCATGTCGAGACGGGGCTGCACGCGCGCGATGAAACGGTGCGCGCTGATACGAGTCTCGAACGACTCGCCAAGCTTCCTCCCGCGTTCAAGAGCGGAGGAACCGTCACCGCGGGGAACTCGTCCCCCTACTCAGACGGTGCCGCGGCCTTGCTCCTCATGAGCAGCGATCGTGCGAAAACAGAAGGCCTAACGCCGCTCGCGCGGTTTGTGGCCTTTGGCGTCGCTGGCGTAGAGCCAGACATCATGGGCGTCGGACCTGTAAAGGCAGTCCCCAAAGCACTCGCGCGCGCTGGTCTCAAGATGGCCGATATGGAGCTGATCGAGTTCAACGAAGCCTTCGCGGCACAGGCGCTCGCTGTGATTCGCGATCTGCAAATGCCGATCGAACGCGTCAATGTGAACGGCGGAGCCATTGCGCTTGGACACCCGTTAGGTGCGACGGGAGCGAAGCTGACCACTCAGCTCGTTTCCGAGTTAGGCAAGCGCGGTGGCGGGTACGGCCTTGTGACGATGTGTATTGGAGGGGGGATGGGGGCGGCGGGGATACTTGAGGTCTAGGCTTTATATCCTCCATCCACCACAAACACCCCTCCCGTACAGAACTTCGCCTCGTCCGACGCGAGATAGAGCGCTGTATGCGCTACGTCGTTAGGCTCACCCACGCGCGCTAGTGGCGTGTGCGCTAGCACGTCGCTCACTACAGCCTCGTTCTTCCACAACGCCGCGCTGAAATCCGTCTTGATAAAGCCTGGGCATATGGCGTTGGCGCGGATTCCGTGCCGGCCGAGCTCGATGGCCATGACCTTCGTCAGCGAGATTATCGCCGCCTTGCTCACGCTGTAGATCCCCAAACCGGACTCTGGAGCGAGACCGCCGATGCTCGAGATGTTGATGATCGCGCCGCGTTTGCGCTCGATCATCGGCTGTGCCAACCGGCGTGTAAGCTCGAACGGTGCCTTGAGGTTCACGGCGATGATCTTGTCGAACGCCTCGGGCGAAACATCGGTGAACGGCCCGAACACCGGATTGGCAGCGGCATTGTTCACGAGAATGTCCGGGCCGTCATAACGAGTCAGCGCGGCACTGATCACGGCGTCCAATTCGTCGGCGCGGCTCACATTCCCCGGCAGCGCCTCGACAGCTCCCCCTTCCGCGCGCAATTCAGCGACGGTGCGTTCAACCGCATCAGATTTGCGGCTGTTGATCAGCACGCGTGCCCCGGCTGCCGCGAATGCACGTGCGATGGCGCGACCAATGCCGCGTGTGGCACCGGTGATGAGCACCGTCCGCCCCGCGAGGGAATACTGCCGTCGATTCCGTTCGACCATGGGGGCCAATGTGCTCGTCATTCGATCTCGGCGGGAGTGCCGAGCACGCGACGGCTCGCTAGAATACGCGGATGACATCGACACTTGCCGATCCCGCGGCGCGCATGACAGGCGAAGCCATTCAAATCAACAGCGGTGCGCTGCGCGTGCCGGCGAACCCCATCATCCCGTTCATCGAGGGGGATGGCACGGGCCCCGATATCTGGCGCGCGTCGCGTTATGTCTTCGACGCAGCCGTTCGCAAGGCGTACGGCGGGGAACGGCAGATCGCCTGGCTCGAGGTTCTCGCAGGCGACAAAGCCAAGGCTCGCGTCGACACGTACCTGCCTGACGAGACGCTCCAGACGATCCAGAAGTATCTGGTGGCCATCAAGGGGCCGTTAGGCACACCGGTGGGGGGCGGCATGCGCTCACTCAACGTGGCGCTGCGCCAGCAGTTGGACTTGTACGCGTGCATCCGCCCGGTGCGCTATTTCAAAGGTGTCCCTTCGCCCGTTAGGCACCCGGAGCACGTCGATATGGTGATCTTCCGCGAGAACACGGAGGACATCTACGCCGGCGTGGAGTGGCCGGCCGGCTCGGCCGAGGTCCGCAAAGTCGTGGCCTTCCTGCAGAACGACATCGGCGTGAAGAAGATCCGTTTCCCTGAAACAAGCGCCATCGGAATCAAGCCGATCTCGCGCGAAGGCACCGAACGGCTCGTGCGCGCCGCCCTGCAACACGCCGTGCGGTACGCACGGCCGAGCGTTACGCTGGTGCATAAAGGGAACATCATGAAGTTCACGGAAGGCGCCTTTCGCGACTGGGGGTACGCCCTGGCGAAAAATGAATTCGGCGCGGTGGAAGTCGACGGTGGGCCGTGGTGCCGACTGCCTAACGGGACGATCGTCAAGGACGCCATTGCCGACGCGTTCCTGCAGCAGATCCTGACGCGCCCGAAGGAGTACAGCGTCATCGCAACCATGAACCTGAACGGCGACTACATCTCCGATGCGTTAGCGGCGCAGGTCGGCGGGATCGGCATCGCACCCGGCGCGAACATCAACTACGTCACCGGTCACGCCGTCTTCGAAGCGACGCACGGCACAGCGCCGAAATATGCGGGGCAGGATCGCGTGAACCCCGGCTCAGTGATTCTCTCCGGCGAAATGATGTTCCGCTACATGGGCTGGGAGGAAGCCGCCGATCTCATCGTGTCATCGCTCGAGAAAACGATCGCCGACAAACGCGTCACGTACGATTTCGAACGGATGATGGACGGGGCGATCCTAACGACGACGTCCGGATTCGCGAAGGAGATGGCGGCGAGAATGTAGTTGATAGTTGATAGTTGATAGTTGAGTAAGCGGCGAGCAGTGCTATCCACTATCCACTATCCCCTATCCCCTATCCCCCTATCCCCTATTACTTGTAGCCCGCCGCTTGCATCGCGAACAACTCGCCGTACAACCCGCCGCGCGCCACCAGGTCCTCGTGCGTCCCGTCCTCGACGACCTCACCGTTGTTGAGCACGAGAATGCGATCGGCCATGCGCACCGTGGAAAAACGGTGCGAGATAAGCACCGCTGTTCGCTCCGCCATCAGCTCCGAAAAGCGCAGGAAGACGTCGTACTCTGCGCGGGCATCGAGTGACGCTGTCGGCTCATCCAGGATGAACACCTGCGCATCGCGCATGTACGCGCGCGCGAGTGCCACCTTCTGCCACTCGCCGCCGGACAGCTCGACTCCTTCATCGAAGCGTCTGCCTAACATCTGACGCCAACCAGCCGGCAGTCGCGCAAGAAGCGACACGGCTAGCGACTTCTCCGACGCGAGCTTCATCGCCGCCGGTGCGTCGCCGTTCGCGCCCGTGGCATCGAGGTACGCATGAGTATCGCGAATCTCTCCGACGCCGATGTTCTCATCGAAGCGAAAGTCGTAGCGCACGTAGTCCTGGAAGATCACGCCGATCGCTTGTCGCAGCGACGCGAGGTCGTACTCGCGCAGATCCACTCCTTCGAGCAGGATGCGTCCTTCGGTCGGGTCATATAGACGCGCAAGCAGCTTCGTTAGGGTCGTTTTCCCGGCCCCGTTCTCACCAACGAGCGCGAGACGCTCGCCGGGGCGCAACCGGAAGCTCGCGTGTCTGACGGCCCAGCGATCGCTCCCGGGGTATTGGAAGCCGACGTCCTCGAAGATGAAACCCGCACGCAGCGATCGAGGAACGGCCCGCGCGCCGCTCTTGGAAGCGATCGTCGGCTGCATTTCGAAGAAGACGAAGAGATCGCGCAAGTACAGACTCTCGTCATAAATGCTGCCGAGCGTGCCGAGCAGCCCCTGAATCACATCGCGCCCGCGCGCGAACGACATCGCGAGGAACGTCAACGAGCCTAACGTGATTGCCCCGGCGATTGTGCGCGCGATGATAATGACGTAAGCGCCGTAGTACCCCGCCGTGCTCACGAGCGAAAGGGCAGAGCTGACGAGCGCCTTGCGAATGGCCAGGCCGCGATTCTCCGCGTGCCATTTATCGGCGAGTCGGCGGAAGCGCTCGGTGAGCCACGGGGCAAGTCCGAAGAGCTGCACCTCCTTCGCCGTATCGTCGCTCGCACCGACGTAGCGCAAGTAGTCGAGCTGCCTGCGTTGCTGCGTCCAGCGAAACATCAGGGAATACTGCAGCGCTGAAAAACGCACCTCGCCAAGGAAACTTGGGAGGACGGCAACGGTGAGCAGCAGCATCAACCAGGGATTGAATGCGAGCAGCGCGATGCTGATCGTGATGAGTGTGATCGTTCCCTCCGCCATGCCTAACAATTGGGCGATGAGACCGATCCGACCAGTGGACGACCGGCGGGCGCGCTCGAGGTGATCGTAGAACTGCGGATCTTCGAACTTGGCCAGATCCAGCGTCGCGGCGTGTTGCATCAGGCGCACGCTGACGCGGTTACTGAAGAGATCGGACAGGAGCCCATCGACAAGACGCGACGCGCGCGCCAACAGCTCGCCAAGGACGACAAGCCCGATCTCGAGCAGCACCAGGTTGAGTACCGTGCGCCAGTTTGCGCCGGCTTCGCGCGCACTCACGACGCCATCGATGATGAGCTTCCCCACCCACAGGATCGCCACCGGGACAACGCCACGAACAATCCGCAGCGCCGTCATGGCGATTGTGAGGCCGCTGTGCGTCTCCCAAACAAGCTTGAATAGCGCCGGCACGTACTTGAGAGCGGCAAGGCGCTCGCGCCAGGTCGGGACTTTTTCCTCAGTGCGAGAAGGCATGACTACAAAATAGGGGATAGGGGATAGGGGATAGGGGGATAGGGGATAGGGGGATAGGGGATAGGGGGATAGGGGATAGGGGATAGGGAGATAGTTGACTAAGTCAATCATCTGTGTATAACTCGCCAAAGCCACCGGAGGGTCGCTATGCCTAGCACTCGAGAATCTCGCGTCGCGGCGGTGCGCCGTTTCAATCGCTTCTACACACAGAAGATCGGGGCGCTGGGGAACGGCCACCTCGCCAGCCCCTACTCACTGACCGAAGTGCGCGTGCTCTACGAGCTAGCCCATCGCGAAGCGCCGACTGCAGCGACGCTCGGACGAGCGCTTGGCATAGACGCGGGCTACCTGAGCCGCATAGTGCGACGTTACACGCATCAAGGACTTGTTAGGCGCGTTCGCTCCACGGCCGATTCACGCAATGTGCATCTGCATCTCACCAAGAAGGGGGAGCGCGTTTTTGTTCCCCTGGAGGCGCGTGCGCGCGACAAGGTGGCGGCGCTCCTAGGCGCGCTCCCGGCCAAGCGGCAGGCGACGCTGCTCGACGCGATGCAAACCGTCGAACGGCTACTCGACGAGCCGCCAGGTGATAGACCGCGGGTCACGCTGCGTCAGCACAGGCCCGGTGACATGGGCTGGGTCGTGCACCGACACGGCGCGCTCTACGCGCAGGAATACGGATTCGACGAGCAATTCGAGGCGCTCGTCGCCGAGATAGCGGCCAAATTTATCCGTGAGCTCGACCGCAAACGCGAACGCTGCTGGATCGCCGAAGCGGACGGCGAAATACTCGGCTGTGTTTTCTTGGTTCGGCAATCGGACGATGTCGCCAAACTGCGACTGCTGCTGGTCGAGCCTAACGCGCGCGGACTGGGCATTGGAAAGCGGCTCGTGGGCGAGTGTACGCGTTTTGCACGCGCAACTGGTTACAAGAAGATCACGCTCTGGACGCAGAGTGTTCTCCACGCAGCGCGCAAGATCTACATGCTGGAAGGATACCGACTCGTGAAGGAAGAGCCGCATCATTCCTTTGGCCACGACCTCGTGGCGCAAACGTGGGAGCTGAATCTCTAGGCCAGGTGGACTCCGTTAGGCGTCGTCGCTCCGCAAAAGCAGGGAGCGCCGATTCCGCAGATTCAGAAGTGCGATTCTCGCAGATACTTCTGGGGTGCCCTTCCCCGCCCCATTTGCAGTATCTGCGACATCGCAGTGCCAATCTGCGTGAGCCGGCGTTCCCGCTTTTGACCTTACCGGCCCCTTTTACGGCACTACGCGCGACACAACCTGCACTTGCACGAACGAAGCGTTCTGCGGGCTGCGATAAACGCGATGCGTCGCTGCTTTGAAATCCGATTCCTTGGCTTCGAAGATGTTCGGGACGAAAGTCTGTGGATTGCGATCGATGAGCGGGAACCAGCTGCTCTGCACGTGCACCATGATGCGGTGGCCTTTCTTGAACGTGTACGCCTGCGTGTGCATGTCGATCGAGAAGTCAGTAACTTTGTTAGGCACGATCGCCTTGGGCTTCTCGAAACTCTCGCGATACCGCCCGCGGAGCACCTCGTTAGCGACCATGAATTGATAGCCGCTCATGCGCGGATTGTCGGCGATCTCGTCAGGATAGACGTCGATGAGCTTCACAACCCAATCGGCATCGCTGCCAGTGGTTGCCGCGAACAGCGTGACGAGAATATCCCCGGCAATCGTCACGTCTTCGTCGAGCGGCGGCGTGACCCAGCTCAGAACGTCGGGGCGGTTGTGCACGAAACGCTGATCTTCAGTGAGCCACGTGCTCCATGTCGAGCCGCGCGGATCGTATGTCTGCTGGATCGGCCGCTGGCGATAGGGGACCGGCTTGCTCGGATCTGACACGAACGCGTCGAAAGCTTGCGGCGTGGGTGCCGGCGGCTGATCGAGCGTGAGCGCGCCGTTAGGCCCGAAGTACAGCTTCTTCGTCGCGACGCCGGTCTTGGGCGGCCACGCGTCGTAACGCTTCCAAACGTTGCTACCGGCCTCGAACACGAGCGCCTCCGGCAGGTCGAGGGTTCCCCTGCTGTGTAGATAGTGCGCGAAGAAAGGAGCCTGCACCCTGGTTCGGTAGTACTCCGACGTGTTGCTCCCCCAGGCAATTCTACCTAACGAATCACCTCGCTGGCGCTGCCAGCCGCCGTGATTCCACGGCCCCACGACGAGAAAGTTCTGGTTGCCCTTGTCGAAGCGCTCGAGATCACGGTAGATGGTGATCGGGCCGTAGAAATCTTCCTGGTCCCACCACCCGGCGACGTGCAACGTGGGCACGGTCACCGACTTGAGGTACGGACGCAGTCCCATGCGCTGCCAGAATGCGTCATAGTCGGGGTGCTTCACGAAGTCGTTCCACGTGGGCATGCGCCCCTTGAAGTAGCGCTCATTGACGTTGCGCAGTGGCCCAACCTTGAGGTACCAGTCATACGTGTCGTACGTATCCATATCGAACTGCTGGACATCCTTGCCTGCTTCCATCATCGCTACGTACTCGAGGCCGTAGCTGAGGCGGAACGCCCCGTTGTGACGGAAGTCGTCGCCTAACCACTGATCGGCGGGAGATGCTTGCGGCGATGCCGCCTTGAGTGCCGGATGCGGCTCGAGCAGCGCGTCGACAGTGAGCAAGCCCGGGTAGGAGACGCCGAAGATGCCGACCCGCCCATTGTTGTTAGGCACATTTTTCACGAGCCAGTCCGTCGTGTCCCACGCATCGGAGCCTTCGTCGACTGATTTCGGATCACTCTTGTTGACGCGCGGTGGCCGCATCATCACGAACTCCCCTTCGCTCTTGAACTTCCCGCGGCTGTCCTGGAACACGAACACGTAGCTGTCGGCGACGAGTTCTGGATACACGCCGGCGATGCGACCCGAGCTCCAGCCGTCGATGCCGTAGGGCGTCCGCACCATGAGGACCGGGAGCGGACCACGCGCCTGGCGCGGCGTAAAGATCCGCGTATGCAGGCGCACGCCGTCCCGCATCGGGATCATGACAGACTGTGAATTGAAGACCGAGTCGGCGCCTGCAGCCGGCGGTTGCGCGGTAGCGACGGAAGCCAACCCGACGAGAGCAACAGAAGCGAGCCTAACGAATGTGATCATGGTTCCCTCTTTGACCTTTGACCTAGACAGCTGCCACACACTGTATTTCCAGCACATAACCGTAATGTAGATCTTTGACGGGTACCACCGCTCGCGCCGGTTTGTGCGCCCCAAGCACCCGCGTGTACACGGCGTTGACTTCGCCCCAGTGCTCGATGTCCGACACGTAGATCGTCATCGAGAGAACGCGCTCGAGGCCACTCCCTGCGGCGACGAGAATGGCCGCAACGTTGCGGAGTGTCTGTTCAGTCTGCTGCGTCACGCTCCCCGGCTTGTGCTCTGTTTGCCCCGGCACGATCGGCAGCTGTCCTGCGACAAAGACAAAGCCGTTGTGAACCACGGCCTGCGAGTAGTGGCCAGCTGGGCGTGGCGCGTTGTCCGTCTCGATCGCGTGCATATTCATTGTCGTTAGGCGTTGGTGGCGAGGACTTCTCCGCTACACTCACCGAAACCGATGCGCCGGAATCCGGGCCGATCCGCAAACGCGCGGAAGATCACGATATCGCCATCCTCCAAGAAACGTCGCGCCTCGCCAGATGGAAGTGTGAGCGGCTGCGTACCTCGCCACGTCAGTTCCAAAAGGCATCCGCGCGAGTGCTGCGTGTCACCCGACACAGTGCCGCTGCCAATGATATCCCCGGGCTGCAGGTTGCATCCGTTGCTGGAGTGGTGCGCAATAAGCTGAGCAGGAGACCAGTACATGCCCGCGAATCGCGACAGCGAGAGTCGCTGCGGGGCCTGCCCTCGCTCGCGCATGAGTCGCGACTGCAGATACACCTCGAGCGCCACGTCAAGTGCCCCGCCCCGCCGATCATCGGCGTCATCAAGGTATACCAGAGCTTGCGGGTCCTCCGCGGCGCGGCTTCTTACGGGCGCATGAAACGGCGCCAGCGCCGCCGCTGTTATTACCCACGGCGAGATCGAGGTCGCGAAGTTCTTGGACAGAAAGGGACCGAGTGGCTGGTATTCCCATGCCTGGATGTCGCGTGCTGACCAGTCGTTGAGCAGACAGAGGCCAAACAGGTGCTCACTCGCTTGAGCGATCGGAATCGACGCGCCTAACGCGTTACCGGGACCGATGAACATCCCCATCTCCAGCTCATAGTCGAGGCGCAGCGATGGGCCGAAAGTCGGCGTCGACGCCGCGTCAGCCTGACGCTGCCCCGACGGCCGCCGCAGCGGCGTGCCGCTCACGACAATCGAGGATGCACGCCCGTGGTATCCGATGGGAACCCATTTGTAGTTAGGCAGTAGCGGGTTATCCGGCCGTAGCATCGAGCCAACGTTCGTCGCGTGGTCAATGGATGCATAGAAGTCAGAGTAGTCACCGATGCGCGCTGGAAGCTGCATTGTCACGTTCTTTTGTGGCACGAGCAGCACATCCGCTCGCGCGGCTGCGCGCTTGCCCAGCGCGGTGTCGGCACGAAGCAAGTCGCTCACACGGCCGCGGAAGGCGGACCATTCACGAGGTCCTAACGCCATGAAGCCGTTGAGCGTCTCGCCACATACGGCAGCGCCGCGTTGGGCATCTCCATCAAAGAGACCGAGACCGCGTGCCGACGCGATGTCGAGGATCATCTCGCCGATGGCGACTCCCGAACGAGCCGTCTCGCTCGACGCGCCTTTGAAAACTCCCAGCGGGAGATTCTGCGGCGGGAAGTCCGTCGCGGGGTCGTTGGCGCTATCGACCCACGACGTCAGCTGCGAGTCGTGCGTCGCGTCGATCACCGCGCGTCCGCCAGGGCCGATGCGAGCAGTTCGGCGATCGGCTCAGCGAACGAGCACGAACCGACGCCGGCGATGGCGTGCTCGTGAGTGGCACGCGCATCAGCAACTGTTAGGCAGTGCTCACGCCAGCAGAGCTCTCCTCCGGCGCGCTGCGAAACAGCGAACGTCGCGAGGTCACGCTCCTCCAGCACGCGCAGCACGGTGCGGAGCGGGGCGCCACGGTATGCCAACGCCGTGGCGACGAAGACGTTGAGATAGCCGAACATCGCGGCACGCGGACTCTCGGGCTCGTACGTGAGCGCATAGTCTCCGCGAATCAAGTGATGCAGGCCCGCTGTTGCCTTGAATCGCACGCCTGCACGGACGCATGCGACGATGAAACGGGCAACAGCTTCGGCCGTTGGGATCGCGTCGGGGGTGACGCCTCCCGTGCGAATCTTCGCCCGTGCACCTAACGCTTTAACTGCGGCGATCAGAACATCGAGCTGATCGCCAAGTGGCAACTCAACGTAGAGCTCTCGGGAGAGCGTTGTGAGTGGCTCCAGTGCCGCGACCTCGGCTGCCGTCGCCGCCTTGGTCTCAATCGCCTCGACGCGCAGGAGCGTCGCATGCCGTGTCTGGTCTGCGACCTTGTCGTTAGGCTGAGGAACCAGAACGGACAGCGGCCATGCATCGCTGCGCAACGATTCCCGGACAGCAACGAACGAATCGAGCTGGCCAACACCAACGACGAAACGGCCCAGCGCCCAGCTGTGCGGTCCGTTGCGCTGTGACTCGTATTCGCGAACCGCGTCGCGCATGGAAAGCGCCGCTGGGGGATACAGCCCCGCGTAATCGACAGCGTGGGTCAGCAGTTCGGCCAGAACCTGCGTGCGTACACGCTGCGACAGGGGAGCAGTCACTCGTTAGGACGTGAGCGCCCGGTGGCGTCGCTGCGCCGCGTGTCGCGAGGCGGAATGCCGTACCTTCGACACCGGCTCCTTGGCCGGCACGAGGATCGTCCCGCGGCATTTTTTCGTGCCGCAGCGGCACACGTAGAGTTTCTCCTCGTCGACGGCCGAATCGGCATCGCGCTCGTACGCGTAGTCGTAGCTCAACTCCTCACCCGAGGCGATGTCACGAAGCGCCTCGATATAGATGCGATTGTTCACGATCACGGCTTCGCAATTCGGATCGCATGAGTGGTTGATGAAGCGCGCGTCGTTCCCCCCCACAGCAGCGTCCACGCACGTGCGTCGCGTCAACGTGAACAAGAAGGTGTGGTGTCGCTTCATCGCGTCGTCGTCGTAGCGCCGATCTGCCTCTTTCCACGAGATGCGCTCGCCGGTGTACTCGATGACGCGTTCGCCCTTTGTGATGCGACGCATGGCAAAGCCGCCGCGCCCCTGAATTGCCGACCGCCGAATCTCGAACGGCTGCTCGTTCGGCTTCTTTCCATTTTGCATAACGACTACCTTGCCGCGAGCGACGCCGCGACACGCTTGCTGAACCGCTCGGTCAGCTGCTGCCCGCGCTTCGTATGCTCGGCAACCCACTCGGCGTTGTGAAATGCCAGTGGATTCACTTCGGCACGAAAGCGTTCGAGATATGGCCGCACTTTCGCAAATAGGTACAGGCCTTCACCGCAGCTCTCGAGCATGAACTCGCCGTGGATGACGCCGTGCTTCGCCATTGCGTAGACCATTTCCCAGTAGCTGGAGACTTGTCGATAGGCGGAATTGAGCGGATGGTCTTCCTTCGTCACAGCAACGAAGTCGTCGTACGTGGTTGGTAAAAACTTCTTGCTAATCTCTTGCCGCGATTGGCGCATGACTGGGTCACGTCGAAGCTCGTATACTCTGAGCACGAGTTCGGCATCATGATGATCGGGGGCATCCTTCTGTAAGTACATGATTGATCCGATGTGGGAGCAGCTCGTCTGGTACGCTGGGCCGAGCACGCCGGGCGGGAAAATGATTGGCGCACTAATTGAATTCTAGTGAGTTCTTCCCCGAGACTCCCTTCGGGGAGGGACCGTATTCTCCCAGAATGCGGTACAACTGACTGTACTCGACTATTCAAGTGGGGAGGATGAAATGAGAAACGGCATGAAGACGCTGGCTGCGATTGCTCTGCTCGCAACCAGTGTTGCTGTTAACGCATGTGGTGGAGCTAGACAGGGCGGCCCGCGCGCAACTGATCCGGCCACGATGCTTCAGGTCGATAACCAGAGTTTTCTCGACATGAATATCTACCTGGTGACGAGCGGTGGCGCCCGCATCCGCATGGGCACGGCGAGCGGCAACTCGTCGACCACTCTGCGTATTCCGCCGACGTACGTGTTCGGCGGCACCGAGCTGCGGTTTCTTGCCGATCCTATCGGATCAAATCGAACACCGATCTCGCAGGGGATCACGGTATTCCCTGGCGACACAATCAAGCTGATTATTCCACCGAGTTGAGGAGCTTTTGCGGCATGACAAAAGGGGCGCGACTCAACGTCGCGCCCCTTCGCCGTTCGGCGGCAGTGCCTAACGTTGCAGGCCTAACGATTGATTGGCAACTCCAATGGCAGCCAGATTCGGCCTGGTCGGCGACGCGGGGGGCAATGCCCCGGTCCCACCGGCCCGCCGCGGATGACAACGCCGATCGTCTCTCCGATAATCGTGCCGAGCACTTCGCCGCGACTGGGTCCCTCATCGCGTCCCTCGCCAGTTGGCGCAGGTGTCGCCGCGGTAGCCGTCGGTCGGGGCACGACACTCGGCACCGCCGAAACGACCTGCTGCTCCGGCTCCGGAACCTGCGTCTGTAGAATCTCCTGCGCGGGTTCGGGCGTTGGCGTGGTCTCCTGCAAGGGGATCTCGGCGACGGTTGGAGGTCTGTGCACTCGGCGCGGCGCTCGGGCGCGGGTAGGGGCAGCGACGGGCAGCTGCTCGACGGCGGTCACGAAACGCGTCGGCTGATAATCCTGAACCCTGGCTGCCAGCTCAATGCTTGACGACTGGGCCGCGCTCAGATCGCGTAGCAGCTCATCGCTGGGAGCATCTGAGCTCCCGCATGACGCCGCGACGAGCGCCGCGGTGTAGATAAGCGCGGTTTTGTGAAGTGATCGCACCGTAGTTACCTCCGGAGGCTCACTACCGCTCGCTAAGGCGCGTGCGGCGTGTAATCTGCCGAGCATGGCACGTTGCATACACTACGCCAGCCATTTGTGCCCTGCAAAGCCAAAACTATAGCCGATTTCGTCCCAACACTATGACAACTCTCCGTCACCGGCCGATGACACTACTCGCCGCTTTGCTGCTCGCGGCGGCTGGCGCATGTACTGCGGCTCCAGCAGCCTCGGAGGCCCCTCTTAGTGATGTCGAGCGCGCCGCCATTGCTGACACGATTCAGAAGCGTCTTGTGTCGGCGTATGACCTTTCTCAGAGCGACGTCGTCGCGCACATGATGAGCATCTACCCGCGGAGTGGAAGCGAGGTCATCTCGGCGGCCGGCGGGCGCGTTACAGCGTCACGCGACACGCTGGAAGAGGGGATCTACTCGTTCTGGGAGACGACCGGGAAGTTCATGAAGAATCCACGCTGGGAGTGGGGGCCAATGCACGTCGACGTGCTCTCCAGCAGCGCGGCAGTGCTAACGACAACCTACGTCGTGCCGCACCTCACCCCCGAGAACGAGCCGCACATCATTGGCGGGGCGTGGACCTCACTCTGGAAGCGGATCGACGGCAAGTGGTTGATCGTGCGAGAGCATCTGTCGGATATGCCGCGTGCGGCGGCGGAGCGTGTCGAGGCGACCATGCACCGCGACTGAGCGTAGAGATCAACACAGGGAGCTTTGAGTAAACAGCTTCCGGCGCCGAGTCTCGAGGATGCGTAGCTCGCCTGCGCAACCTACGACGCGATTGGCCGACCCACGATCGCCGAAATTTCCTGTTTGGCTACGCAATTGCCGAAAGGTCGCTCAGGCGAGCTTGCCGTCCTCGATTTCTGGAGACTCGGCACTCGACACTCAAAGCTCCTTGTTTTGATCTGGTGCCTCACCAGCCGTGCCGCGCCCTGGCCGTCGTTATGTGCGCCGTATGATGTCGCGAATGCCAGGCATAGAGCGCGAGGATCACGTCGATCGTCATGCGCCCGTTTTCCGGGTGATAGAGAGCGCGGCTAAAGTCGCTCGGACCTAACGAGCGGAGCAGCGTCACCCAGCGCTTGTGCAGACCCTCGAGGATTCCCAGCGAGACATCGATCGGAAGGTCCTTGGCGTCGGGAAAAATTGCCCAGCGCGCCTCGTCGTATGCGCGAATTGACGGTTCCGATTCTGCGAGGGCGAACTTCGTCCGGATATAGGCGTGCATGTGGCTGTCGGGGACGTGGTGGACGACCTGACGAATCGTCCAACCGCCGTCGCGGTACGGCGTGTCTAGCTGCGCGTCATTGAGGCCCGCTACGGCTGCGCGCATCGCCGTCGGCAGATGGGCGATATGGGCGATGCACTGCTCTCGCGAGCCATCGTCATAGGTGGCAGGCGGTTCGAAGCGGCCGATCGGGTAGCGGGGGTCGGTCATTCCACGTAGTGGATAGGGGATAGGGGATAGCGAGTAGGACGCTAAGTTATCGCCCAGCTACGCCCGCTGTGATGGCGGGCGTCTTTGTAACCGCACGGGAGCGCTCCATGGAATGGTTGACTGATCCCAACATTTGGATCGGCCTTCTGACGTTGACGGTGCTCGAGGTCGTACTCGGCGTCGACAACATCATCTTCATTTCCATTTTGGCAGGAAAGCTGCCACTCGAGCAACAGCCGCGTGCGCGGCAACTCGGCTTAGCCGGTGCGTTCGTTACACGCGTGTTACTGCTGTTGAGCATCGCATGGTTGGTGCGCCTGACGACGCCGCTCTTCACCGTCTTCAATCACGGTTTTTCTGGTCGTGACCTGATCCTTCTCGTCGGCGGTCTGTTTCTGATCGCGAAAGCGACGTACGAGATTCATGGCAAGTTGGAGGGCGAAGAGCATACGAGCGAAGAGCGCCGAGCGGCGAATTCACTCTGGGCTGTTGTGACACAGATCATGCTCATCGACATCATCTTCTCGCTCGACTCCGTGATCACGGCAGTGGGCATGGTGGAGAGTGTGGCTATCATGATCGTGGCTAACGTGATCGCGCTGGGCATCATGCTGTTGTCGGCTGGGCCGATCGCGCGGTTCGTGGACGCGCACCCGACTGTGAAGATGCTGGCGCTGGCGTTCCTCGTCCTCATCGGGACGAACCTGGTCGCCGAGTCGTTAGGTACGCATATTCCGAAGGGGTACACGTACTTCGCAATGGCGTTTTCGGTGGCCGTGGAGATGCTCAACCTCAAGATGCGCGCGCGCGCGGCGAAGGCACTCTTGTTGCGCGACACGCCGCACGAGAAGACCGGGGCCGGGGGGGTCGCCGGGGGGGTCGGATCTTGAAATACGTGTCCTAACGAGCGCACTCGCGAACCTTTTTCACGCCGCGTGAATTTGGTTCGTGAGTGCGTTGATTAGGACACGTATTGCAAGATCCGACCCCCCCGGCCAGCCGCTCCAACACCTGCCCCGAAACGCGCATGACCGTCCAGTCGCTCATCGGTTGCGCGCCAAGTGACTCGTAGAAGCGGATGGCAGGCTCGTTCCAATCCAGCACAGCCCATTCAAAGCGCGCACAGTCGCGGGTGACCGCAGTGCGCGCGAGGTGGCTCAGGAGCGCACGACCAACGCCGCGTCCGCGGTGCTCAGGAAGCACGAAAAGATCTTCCAGATAAAGTCCCGGTTGCGCTGCAAACGTGGAGTAGTTGTGAAAAAAGAGCGCGTATCCGACTGGCACCTCATCGAGCCGTGCAATCACGCACTCGGCATATCGTTTCTCACCGAACAAGCTGCGCCGCAGTTTCTCTTCGGTCGAGTGACATTCGTGAGCTAGGCGTTCATACTCGGCGAGGCGATGAACCAAGCGGTTTATCGTCGGCAAATCGTCCGGTGTCGCGTCGCGAATGGTCAGCTGAGCGGTGTCGTTTGGCATCTCGACAAAATAGTTGCTAGTTCTTAGCTCTCAGTCCTTACCCTACAAGAACATGTCAATTCACTCTGCTGCCCGCTGGCGCGCGATCCGCGCCATCGCTGTTGGGCTGCTTCTCGCGCCCGCCGTCGCACTCAGTCAGACGGCAACGACGTACTTCCCAGGCCCAGGTTCAGCGTGGCAGCGCAAGCGGCCGTCGGAAGTCGGAATGGACTCAGCTGCTGTCGCCGCCGCTGTAGCCTTCGCGCAAAGCAAGGAGATCGGATTTCTTAAAGACATGGCGGCTCAGGTCAAAGAGCAGACGAAGAACGAGCCTTATCCTGACGTCCTCGGCCCCACGCGTGATCGCACCGGACAGAACGGGATCATCATCCGTCATGGGTACATCGTGGCGGAGTGGGGCGACACTGAAAAAGTCGACATGACGTTCAGCGTGGCAAAGAGCTACGTCGCCACAACGGCGGGACTCGCGCTCGATCGCGGAAAGATCCGCAACGTAAACGACAAGGTGGCGGAGTATGTGAAGGATGGCGGCTTCGACTCGCCGCATAACGCGAAGATCACGTGGCACATGCTGCTGAATCAGACGTCCGAGTGGGAGGGGACGCTGTTCGAGAAGCCGGATGTCGCCGATCGGCGCGAAGGGCGTGATCGCACGCTCAAGGAGCCGGGAACGTTCTGGGAGTACAATGACGTTAGGGTGAACCGTGCGTCGCTCGCGATCATGCGTGTCTGGGGCGAGCCGTTGCCGGTGGTGCTCAAGCGCGAGATCATGGATCCGATCGGTGCGTCGCCAACGTGGGAATGGCACGGCTATCGAACGTCTTTTGTAGATCTGAACGGCAAACAAGTGCAGTCCGTCAGCGGCGGCGGTCATTGGGGTGGCGGCGTATGGGCGAGCACGCGGGATCACGCGCGTTTCGGTCTGCTGCACCTGCGTCGCGGCAAGTGGAACGGTAAACAGTTGCTGTCGGAGAAGTGGATCGACATGGCGACTGCGCCGACGGACATCCGCCCCGTGTACGGCTACATGTGGTGGCTCAACAACGACAAGGGGACGACGCATGCGGGCGCGACGCCGAAGAGTTTCTTCGCCCGCGGCGCCGGCGGAAACACGATTTGGGTCTGCCCCGAGCGCGACATGGTCGTTGTCACGCGCTGGCTGGACACGCGCGTGACGAACGATTTCATGAAAATGGTGCAGGCGGCGGTGAAGTCCTAAGGGCGGCAACCGCTTGGCAGCCCGTTAGCGGGATCTGTCACGTCGCGCGAGCGCCTAACGAGCGCAGACAGTCTCGCCGTTAACGGCTCCCAAACGTATCGCACGCTCGCATGTCGCCGCTCTGCAAGCCGCGGCGGAACCACTCCGCACGCTGCGCCGCTGAGCCGTGCGTGAACGCGTCGGGATTCACATGCCCCTGCGTCTGGCGCTGAATGCGATCATCGCCAACGGCGGAAGCTGCACCTAATCCTTCGTCGATGTCGCCGCGCTCGAGAATGCCCATCGCCGCCATGTCGTTACCAAACATCCCCGCAAGGCAGTCCGCCTGCAGCTCCATGCGCACCTGCGCTTGATTCGCGACCCGAGGGTTCGATTGCTGCAGCTCTCGCACGTGGCGAGCGACGCCTAACAAGGTCTGCACATGATGCCCGATCTCGTGGGCTAACACGTACGCTTGTGCAAAGTCGCCCGGGGCGCCGAAGCGTTGGTCTAGGTCGTCAAAGAACGAGAGATCGATGTACACCTTCTGATCAGCGGGGCAGTAAAACGGCCCCGACGCTGACTGACCGTAGCCGCACGCGGTACCCGTGGCGTCGCGGAACAGGACGAGCCGCGCACGTTGATGGTCCTGACCGCTCGCTGCGAACGCGCGCTGCCAATAGTTCTGTGCGCTATCGAGCACGAAAGAGACAAACGCGACACGCTCGCGCTCTTCTGGCGTCTCGTTGATTGGTACTTGCTCTGCGGTCGGATCCGTGGCTGTACCGGGCTCAGCACCGGTGCCCAATACGCCCGTCAGATCTTGACCGAAGATCAGACTGAGAATCAGGACGATGATCGCACCGCCACCAACTCCACCGCCAATCCGCGTCATCCGCATCCCGCGGCGGTCTTCGATATCCGCGCTGACTGGACCACGCTTCCATTTCATTGGCAGCCTCCTGCGCTTTCGCATGCATTGAGCGCGCCAGGGCTGCGGTCCGATCACGGGCGTATGAGGATCCGCTCCAGCATTGTGCGCGCGCGAGGATCGTCACTTTCACCCAACGCCTCGATCGCTTTGCGACGCACCTGGCGATTGGGGTGCGCACGCGCCGCCTCACCTAACGTCTCCACTGCTTCGCGCCGGATCTCGTCACTGCGGTGCGAACGCGCGATCTCCGTGATCAGCACAAGTGCCCGCTCGGTTTCGAGCTCGCCCATCGTCTCCACAGCCTCGCGCTGGATGTCGAGCGATTCGTCACGTTCGACGATCCGTTTCAGCGCCTCGAGCCGGCGCGACAATACCGGCCGCACGAGCTCTGAGTCGTTATGCACACCGACGATACCGGCAACGTCTTCCTGCAACTGGCTCGTCGGCGCGCTGGCGAACACCTCCTGCGCCAGCGCAATACTCGGTGCGTCAGCGGACGCGCCTAACCAGACCAGATCGCGGCCGTCGAGGGCGACCGGGAAGATGAAGTTGCCTGCGTGTATTCGATCGAGCACCGCGCGGCCACCGCGCACAACAAAACCGAAGAGGATGGCGACGTCGCTCGCCGGACGCCGTGGAACCAGCCTGTCGAGACGCTGGCCGCTGAATAAGAGACCAGAGGGCTCCTTCATCCACAGGCGACCGTTGATCGTGCTGCAGCCGGCGGCGCGAACCGGGACGTGCCGGTTGAAGTAGACCCACCCACGATCGACGTCACCTTCAACAGCGTAGCCGACCCAATAGCGCCGTAAGCCATGCTGGCGTGCGACGTCATGTGCCCAGCGGGTGCGGGCGTCGAGCGGCTCGCTCCCGCGATAGATGATCACCGTGTCTGGCGCTACCGCTGACTCGGCGCTGCGCGGTGGCTCGCTCTCGACGGTGACATTGTCGTTGGGCGCGTTACCGGAGTCCTCGCGTCCAGGTTCAGCGCGGAGTAGACGGGCACCGCCGGCGACAAGTAGCACGGCCGCTAGCACGAACACTCCAGCGAACCAGCGCGATCCTTCCGCTCCGTCTACCGAGCCAGGAGTCACCAGTCGGCGCACGCGATGCAGAAGTGCGCCGCCGGTCGCCGCCATCGCCAGCTGAATACCGGCGAGCCGCTGGATCTCCAGCTCCAACAGGGCAGATGCATAGATCTTCGCGTCACCCGACGCTGCGACCGCGAGGTCATCGCAGCAATGCTCACGCTCTTCGCGGATGCGCTTGGAGACGAACCAGATCGACGGATGATAAAAGAGCACCGTCTCGATCATCGATTATAGAAGATTTACGGCGTAGTCGTGGCGACGTATGTGCGCGAGCTCGTGCGCGAAAATAGTCTCGAGTTGAGCCAGCGTTAGGCCACCACTGAGGCTCAACGGAACCAACAGCACGGGGCGCAGCCACCCGATGATCGCCGGCGCGGCGACGCGCGCCGACTCGAGCACGCGGATCGGGCGTGTCACGCGCAGGCGCTCACGCAGCCGCTGGATGATGGCGTCGTATTGGTGTGTGTCGGGGAGCAGACCACTCTCAACAAGCGCGCGCAGCCGCAGCCATCCGCCTAACAAGCGAATGGCAAGGAAGGATGACCCCAGTACGCCAGAACGCGACAAGCCACGGCATGAGCCTAGGCAGTCGATCGGCCAGAGGCGGTACCAGTAGAAAGGAAACCGCGCACTGGCGCTGTGAGCGCCGGTGGTGCGGAGGGCACCGTCAGCGCGGTTTGCGCGCTCACGTTGGATGTAGTCGCTGCTCAATTGACTTCGCATCGGATGTAGTCATCGCCAGCGATGCCGTGCGCGCATCTGTTTGCGATAGGCGAATGGCGGTGACAATCGGCGCCACCGCCATGAGCCCGAGCGCGAGCGTGCTTATGAAGTATCGCACGTGAGATGTGCGCGGTCGTGCGAGGGAGAGAATCGTGACGAGTGCTAAGTGGATGAGTGCACCCTGCCATAAAAAGTGTAGCAGCGTGAGCGCTGCGATCTGGGTAGCTGTCATTTTTTCTCTCCGGACGTATGCTCACGAAGAAGTGTGCGAATCTGCTCGAGCTCTTGTGACGATGCCGGCCGCGTAGCTAACGCATGCATAACGAGTCCGAGGGCCGAGCCCTCGAACGCACGATCAACGAGATCGGAAACCAGGCGCTGCTTGGTGGCGTTCTCGGCAGCAGCGGCGCTGTAGACGTGCGTGCGCGAGGATTTGTCGCGGCGCGCGAGACCTTTTTCCGCCATGATCTGCATCAGCTTGAGCACGGTGGTGTAGCCGACCGCACGAGCGCCACGGGTTTTATCAAGTGTCTCGTGTACCTCACGCACCGTGCTGGGACCGCGCCGCCAGAGTACGCGAAGGATCTCGAGCTCTCCCGGCGTCGGCGCGGGAACGTGTGACGTGCGTTTTTTGGACAAGCGAATCCTCGGAAGGGTGCCGCAGAACCAACGTATACGAAAAGCTTCGTATAGTCAATACGAAGACTATCGTAGACCTTAGCTCTCAGGCCTTAGCTCTTACGGTTTGGAGCCGCGCTGGGAGAGGGCTTTGAAATACTTGTCGACGAGCTCGCGGTATGCCGGCGGGACGTCGCTTGTGCCACCAAGGGTTGGGCCCTGACTACCAGACTGACCGAAGGCACGGCTGAGCGCAAACTCGAGCTCCTTGAAGCCTTGCGTCACCGCTTGCTGCAACCGTGCGAGTTCGGCGGGATCGTTGAACGCTCGACCGGACTCCAAATCGCGCAGGCGTCGGATCAGCCCTTCAATCGTACCGCCAGCGTCGAACTCTGTCGCCGCGAGGTCGCGGCGCAGTGCCTCGGCGTCAGCGCGGCGTTCACGCAGCTCCCGCGTGAACTGACGGATCTCGTTAGGCGAGTACGGTGTAAAGCCGCCACCCTGTCCCTGATTCTGCTGTTGGCCAGCGCGATTTCGCGCTGCGGCTCCACCCTCGCCTTGCTGCTGACCAGCTTGTCCCTGCCCTCGCTGCCCTTGCTGCCCTTGCTGCCCTTGCTGCCCTTGCTGCCCCTGCTGACTGCCCTGTTGGCTTTGCTGGTCTTGCTGTCCTTGTTGCCCCTGTTGTCCTTCCTCTCGCTGTCGCATGCGATCTTCCAGCGACGACATACCACGGGCGAGGGAGCGCGCTCGTTCCAAGGCGCGCGTAGTCCGCTCGTTAGGGTCGGCGTTGGCGGCGCTGGCCGCTTCGCCTAACCGCTGCGCGACCGCTTCGAGATCCTCCGCGATCTGTTCCTCGAGACCGCGTCGGCTTTGCTGCTGACCCGCGCGAGCAAGCGCTCGCGAATACTGGATCTTGTCCGCCACACGACCCTGGCGTAGCTCGTCGGCCGCTTGCGCAAGACGCCGCGCCGCATCGGGACGCGTAGAACGTCCGTCGCGTGAAAGCTGATCGAGATCCTGCTCGAGTTTTTTCACTTCCTTCGCCATCTCGCCCTTTCGCTCGTCGAGCCGGCGATCGCGTTCTGGATCACGGTTGGCGCTCGTGGCGTCCTGCGCAATGCCGCGTTGCTCCTCGGCGAGACGCCGAGCGCGGTCGAGCGCTTCCTGCGCGCCGCGCGTCACGTCGCTCGATCGGGACCGCTCGAGCAGACGGCGAGCGCGTTCCAGCTCGTCCGCGGCGCGGGCGCCGGCGGATTGCGATGAGCTGGAGTTGGTCGCCGAACGGCGCATCGCGTTGGCTGCCTCACGCAGGCGCCGCGCGCTCTCTTCCAATTCGGGTGACTGCTGCTCACGCGTTAGGCGCTCCAGTTGCCGCGCCAATCGCTCTGCTTCGTCCGCCAGCTGGCGCTGCGACCCTCCACCACCACCTGCGTTAGGTGGCGCTGCGCCACCTCGCATCGCGCGTTCGTTCTCCGCCTGCTGTCGGCTCGCCAGCTGCTTCAATCGCTCCAGCGTCTCGTCGATGTCGCGCTGCGTCTGTGTCCCGGGCTGCTGGACAGTCTCGTACTGATTGCGTAAGCGATCTGCTTCCAGTTCAAAGAGGTCGGCAAGCTCGTCGGGGCGCGACTCCTGGCTCCCACCACCACCTCCACCTTGCTGGCCGAAGTTGATCTCCACGTCGCGGAACAACGCCTCCGCGCGTTCCAGATATTGCAGCGCCGTGTGTTCCGGACCTAACGCCTCCTTGACGCGCCGAGCCGTGAGCTCTGTCTCCGCACCCTGCATCCCTTTCACCGCTTCGGGAAGCAGCTCGAGCAGCGCGGCCATGTTGCTGTCAACGGCAGCGACATTGCGTTGGCGTGCGCGTGCGATAAGTCGCTCCACTTGCTCGCGCAAGCGCGCTTGTGAAAGGAGCAGCGTCGCAACGTTCTCGCGCAATTCGCGTGCGTCCATCTCGGCACGATCACGCTCGACTTTGTACGTCCCCGCGATGATATCGCGCTGTCGCTGCGCGAGCGCGGTTGGGTTGTCTTCTCCGCCACCACCGCCACCGCCACCACCGCCACCCTGCCCTTGTCTATAGTTGCGGTCAAATGGCCGCACGGTCGCGAAATAGATATCGCTCGCGGCCTGCTGCGCGCCGGTGATCGCGTTGTTATCCGTGGCGCGAGCGTAGTACGACACCACATCACCCGGCTTGAGACTCAATTCTTCGAGGTAGATCGTGTGCGCGGCCGACACCTCTTTTTGTGCGCCGTTAGGCGCCGAGAGCGGCACGGTTTTCTCTTCACCACCGTTCACCCGATAGACCAGTTCGACTTTGGATACGCCGTAGTCGTCATCGGCGGCGACTTCGATATAGAGCTCCTCGACGCTGGTTGGACGCGTGTCGCGACCGGGCTTACGGACTGATACTGACGGCTTGGTGTCTTCAATAGCGTCGATCGCGTAGTCAATCGTACCAGCGACGCGCGTGCCGTCTTCGGCGTCCAACGAGATGCGATAGAAACCGTCGCGTCGGACGGTAAACGTCCCCTGAATCAGCGTATCGCTGACGGCCGTGAGGGCGATGGCGCTGTCGCCTTCCAGCGTTAGGCGTCCGCCGCGAACCGGCAGGGTTGTCTTGATTTGCACCGTGACGCGCGTACCGACGAGCGCGGCGATGTCGCCGCCGTCGCTGACACGCTCTACGCCAAGTCCCGAGTAGGCCGGGTATCTGTACTCCAGATCGATGCGCTGCACCGCCGGGAGCTCGCGGACACGCAGGTGATAAACGCTCGATCGCACGCCACTCGCTTCGACGAAGTAATCCGCGGAGGCGGTAAGATCGAAGAGCCGCAATTCGAACGACGCCGAATCGCCGCCGACCGTCATCGGGAAGCGCTCCCATGTCGTCGCCGATCCGCGACGCAGCGCGACGATCACATGAGCCGCGCTGAAGCCGCGCAGCTGCGCTCGCACCTGGACGTCACTTCCTTTGGGCACCTCGGCGTTGCCCGGCTGAACGAGCACGGCGTACGGCGCGGCGGACGCAGCATCCTTCCAGGGTGCGGCGATCAGGGCCGCCGCATGGCGCATGTCAGTCGGCGTTAGGCGGAGGATCAAGGCGCCGAAGGCGATGACACCAGCGAGCGCCATCGCGTAGCGCTGCAGATGAACTTTCTCGATGCGCTGTGGGACGTCCAGTGTGCGCAGCTGTCGCACGGTGTGCGCGATGAGATGTCCACCGAGTGATTGCGGCGTCCCCTGTGCGGTCGCTGTAGCGACGTCGACGGCGCCAAGCAGCGCGCCATCGAGCACAGGTTCGCGTTCTTCGGTATACAGCGCCACACGCTCATCGTTGGCGCGCCTGACGAGTGGTCGCGCGATCCACCAGGCCGCGGCGACTGCGAGAAGGCTGAGCACCGTCCAGCGCACGATGACGACGCTTTCCGCGGAGAAACGGAACTGGCGCAGCAACAGTGCGCCAACGAGCACCAAGGCGAGGGCGAGAGCAAGCAGAAAAACCATGCCGGCAAGCACGTGACGCAAGCGCCAGCGACGACGGATCGTTCGCAAGAGGCCCCGTAGCTCGTCCGGCGCCGTGGTCTGTGTCGTTAGGCGCTCCACTAGACTCGACATGCGATCTCCTGGCTCCTACGCACGGGACTGTGTGCCGGCGGCGCGTGCCGCGGCAACCGTTTCTACCCCTAACACGACGGTAACGGCAGCGAGCAACCACCACCAGAGGGACTGGCGCCGCTCGCGTTCTTCGGCTGTCAGCGTCACACGGCCGCTGTCGACGGATGCGTCAGCGACATCCGTCGCCATGGCGTCCGTCAATCGCAACGGGTCGAACGCATCGAACTCGCTCTCGCGCGGATCCACATTCGCGGCGACGAGTGTCGGGCGACTCCCAGGTGTGCCGGCGCCCGTGAGCGCGAAGAAGCCAGCCTCGTCCAGCGGCAGTGATCGCCGTCCGGTATCGGCGTCGAATCGCTGGCGCTGGCCCGACGGCGTCGCGGCGACGACGGCTTGCGACAACGTGCGCGCGCCAGCAGCGCCTAACGCGTCATCCACGTCGATGACGTCACCGACGATCTGTGCGACGCGCGGGGCTCGATAGCCGGCCGCATAACGCATGAGCTCGTGCACGAATGGGAGGAAAACCGGCTGGCGCGGAAAATCTGACCACTCCAGGCCAAATCCCGTCCCCCATGTCAGAACGCGCCCGCGGCCGATGCCGCGCTCCACCAGGGCGGCAGCTCCATCGTCGAAGCGGGCGAGGACGCGGCCACCGAACGTGTCTGATACTGCACGGTAGCGTACGAACCGGGCCGCGCTGAGATCACCCGAGCGGCTCGCGGCGAACGTCTCCAGGGCTGCATGGGTGCGATCGATCCAGCCGAGCGTTCCGCCCCGGCCTGCGCTGCGATCGCTCGGGGCGGCGAGCGGTCGAGGCATGACTTCCTGCGGCGCACCGGACCATGCGTCGGCGCCGGCGCGGTCGCCTAACGCCAGGATCAGCCCCGATCCGTTGGCAACGCGTTCGCGCAGGCGAGCCCCTGCAGCACCGTCCGGCCATCCAGCGTCGTGCAGGACGACAACATCTGGTCCGACAAGATCTGCCACGGTGACCGCGTTGCGCGTGCGCTGCCTGACGACGAAGCTCGGCGCGGCACCTAACGCGAGAGCCTCGCGTAAGAAGAAGCCGCGATCTGCGCCAGGCGCCTCCACGAGCAATACGGAGACGTGCCGTGGCCGCTCGAGGAGGAGACGTAACGTGTCATCAACGGCGTATGTGTCGCCGTGCAGCACCACACGTGCTTCGTTCGCGGCCGCGGCAACGCGCAGCCCCGCAAATGTCACTGTCGCGCCTCCATCAGACGGAAGATCGACGCGCTGTTCCGCGACTTCGCGCGGGCCGATGGCGAGCGTGACGCGCACAGCGCGACGCGCCGGACCGGTGTTGGCTACGCGCGCAATCACCCGTACAGCCTCGCTCGATGCGGCGCTGTCGCGCTCCACACTAACACGGCGCCACGCCATGTTGGTCACGTCCTCGCCTGAGACGTCGATCGGCGTGAGCTTTTCGCCACCAGCCAGCACTTGATTGTCGCGCACGTCCCAACCAGATCGCTGGAAATCGCTGATCAGCACCAGCTCGCGGTGCGCGCGTCCCCCTTCGCCTAACACGCGCTTAGCGAGGTGCAGTGCCGGGACATAACGCGTCGACCTTGTGGAGACACGCTCACCGACGAGCGCGCGGCGAACGGTCTCGCGATCTCCCGAGAGCGCAGCTGTTTGGGACGCGCGCGTGTCGAAGACGACGAGCGCCGCCCGATCATCGCCGCCGAGGGTCCCAAGCGTCCGCTCCACAGCTGCCCTGGCTCGCGACCAGCGCTCGCCGTACGCCATGCTCGCCGAGCGATCCAGGACGATGGCGACATCTTTGCCAGTGGGCGTGGTGGCCGCGACGGCCACGTCTCGGGTAAAGAATGGACGGCTGAAGGCAAAGGCGAGCAGCGTGATGGCGAGCACGCGCATGGCAAATAGAAAAAGGTGACGCAGTTGCTGTCGCGCCATCGCGCGATACGGTTCGCGGCGCAAAAACATCGCCGAAGGAAAGCGTTCGGCCACCGAGCGCTCGCGGTGCACGAGGTGCACCAGGATGGGGACCGCGATCGCCGCGAGCCCGGCGAGGAAGAGCGGTACAAGCAGCGACATCGACCCTACCGCACCCTGCGCAAGCGCTCTCGCCTAACGAGGTAGTTGAAGAGCATATCCTCGATCGGCTGCGAGGTGTTCACAATGAGGTAGTCGACGCCGCGCTCGAGCAGCTTGCGCTCCAGCGCCGCCAGATGCTCCTGCACGCTGCTGCGATAGCGATCGCGCATGCGCGCCGGTACCAGCGGAATCCGCTCGCGCGTCTCGAGGTCCTCGAACGTGGCCGCGTCCTCGAACGGAAACTCCAGCTCGGCTTTATCGAGCACGTGCATGACGACGACGTCGTGACCGCTTGTGCGAAGACCGCCCATCGCATCAGCGACGACGCCTGGGGCTTCATAGCAATCGCTCAACACGATGATGATTCCGCGGCGACGCAAGGCGTCGCCGAGTCGGGCGAGTGGCGCCATGAGCTCGCCGCGCTCGCGCGGCTGGGCTCTGCCTAACGCATGAAGAACGAGCTGGAAATGGGCTGCCGCCGGTGGAACGTACTCGGCAATATCCGAGGCGAACGCCGCAAAGCCGACGCGATCGCGCTGGCGGTGGGCCAGGTAGGCCAGTGAGGCGCCGACGACACGCGCGGCAGCGAGCTTTGTGAGGCCGCGCGACCCGTACGCCATCGATTTGGACACGTCGAGCGCGACGACGACATTCGTGTTCGTTTCCGCCTCGTACTCACGCACCAGATAACGATCGGTGCGCGCAAAGACGCGCCAATCGAGCCGTCGCAGATCGTCGCCCGGAACGTACGCGCGATGCTGGGCGAACTCGGTGGAAAAACCGAGCTGTACCGAGCGATGCAGACCGTTGAGGAAGCCTTCCACCGCCGCGCGCGCGACAAGTTCGAGGTTGTCGATGCGCGCGAGGACCCGCGGATCGAGGCCACTCGCGAGCTGGGCGGCCACGGGCCCCGGGGGGCGCGGTACGGTCATAACCCCGATGTCGGTCGTGGCACCGCGCCTAACAACTTGTCGATAATCGAATCGGTTGTGACGCGCTCGGACTGCGCCCGGAAGTTGAGCAGGATACGATGCCGTAACACGGGGTGCGCGAGCGCGGCAATGTCGTCGAAGTTCACATGCAGACGACCGTGCAGCAGCGCGCGAGCTTTGCCGCCTAACACCATGAATTGCGCGGCGCGAACGCTGACGCCGTAGGCCACCCAGTCCTTGATGAAGTCCGGCGCGCCTGGCGCCGGGCGCGAGGCGCGAGCTAACGCAATCGCGTAGTTCGCGACCGCATCGGCGACGGGGACCTGCCTAACGACCTGTTGCAGCTTGACGATGTCGCCGCCGCTCACGACACGCGCAAGCTCGGGGATATTGATCGATGTCGTCTCTTTCACTACGGCGAGCTCTTCGTCGGCCGAGAGGTAACCGATGTGAATCTGGAACATGAAGCGGTCGAGCTGCGCTTCGGGCAGTGGATACGTCCCTTCCAACTCGATCGGGTTTTGCGTCGCGAAGACAAAGAAGGGCGGCTCGAGCGTGTACGTGCGGCCCTGCACCGTCACACGCTTCTCCTGCATCGCCTCGAGGAGCGCGGCCTGCGTTTTTGGCGGCGTACGGTTGATCTCGTCGGCCAGGAGGATGTTGGCGAATACGGGTCCCGGCAGGAAGACCATATCGCGCCTGCCTGACGAGGGGTCTTCTTGGATGATGTCCGTCCCCGTGATATCTGACGGCATCAGGTCCGGCGTGAACTGGATGCGCGAGAACTTGAGGTCGAGCGCTTGGGCGAGACTTTGAACGAGAAGCGTCTTGGCAAGGCCCGGGACTCCGACAATGAGGCAGTGACCACCCGCAAACAGCGCGATGAGCGTCTCTTCTATGACCGCATCTTGTCCGACAATGATCTTGCGCAACTCGACGAGGATGCGTTCGCGGACTGTGCGAACGCGCTCGGCAAGCGCGACGTCGGCGTGAGTGCTGCTGGTGCTGTCTACTGAGAGAGTCGTCACGTAAGAGTCCGGTTAATGCGTGAGCGCGTATACGATGTAGTTGACGCCGAGCTTGTACGCTTCGTTGGAGAGCTCGATGGGTAGATACGCTTCGTCGGAGAACTCCCAGTAATCGCCGATGTCATTGTTGAAGTTGATGACGGCGATGAGTCGCTTATGGGGGTCGTTGTCTTCATGGATGCCGTAAAACTCGGCGAGGTAGTCGCGGTATGGGTGCTGCATGTGCAGCGTCTTCTCTTCGATGTGAAAGAAAGAGTCGAAGATCGGGTGTGAAACCGCGAGCGGGGCAATGTTCACGTTAGGCAATACTTCGCGCATGCGGGATTCGAAGTTGGCCCACTCGTTTGGGTCGGCAAAGTCGTCGAAAATGAGGAAGCCGCCCTTGGCGATGTACTGCCGCAGCGACACGATTTCTGATTCGCTCAACGTCCAGAAGCCTGGCTCCGAGACATAAGCAATCGGGTACTTGAAGATCTCGGGATCGTCGAATGCATAGATGTTGCTTCCGTCGAGGCGCGGTCGAACCGTTGTGAGCTCGCGCAGGATCTTCATCAAGTGCGATTCCGCACGCGGATAATCGTGGTCCCACTTGAGATCGCGTCCACCTGTATAGGGTTCAAAGCGAACGCGAGCGAACGTGTAGCGGCCGTCGTATGTTGCGTTCGGCATCGGGTCGCGGCCCATGTTGCGACCGCCACCGCGTCGTCCGAACTGGGCGAACAGGACACCAGCGGTCAGCGTTAGGCCGAGCCCGGCGAGCAACGCGCCGCGAACGATGATTCTTGATTTCATGGCGATGGTGGTGTTTCGCGAATTCTCAGAAGGAGTTCTTGGGCCTTCTCGAAATGTGGCGCGCGGTCCAGCAAACGCAAAAGTTCACGCCGCGCGTCGGCTCGCCGTCCAGCGGCAAAAAGTGCCGCGGCAAGGGAGTACTGCGCCTCGAGCGGATCCGCAGGATCGAGGGCCAGGACAGCGCGGCGTTCGCGAATGGCGCGTTCGAAATCGCGCCGCGCCTCGCCCAGGGTCGCAAGGTCGCTATGCGCACTCGCGGTGTACGGATGCATGTACATCGCGCGGTCGAGGGCTTCGATCGCCGTTGCGGTGTCGCCTAACGCGCGGGCCAACTCAGCGAGTTTGATGTTTTCGCTGTACGCGTCCTCGTCGATCGCCGTGAGGGCGCGCAGCTCACGCACGGCGGCGGCACGGTCACCGCTCTGTTCATAAAGTTGCGCCAGCTGCCCCGCCGGCGCCCCAGGGCCCGAATAGTTCGGGAAGAGCTCCTTGGCACGGTTCAACTCGGCAATCGCCTCACGAGTGTCACCGCCCTGTCGCAGCTCGCGCACGCGCTCGAGCGAGCGCTGCAGCTGACTTCCGCTGCCGCTGACGCTCGGTGTCACAGCGACGAGCTCACGTTTAAAGCGTTCGCGGACGTACTCAGTGAATCGTGTGTCGAGAGCTTTAGGCTCGATGCGCAGCACTTCGCGAAAGACTTGATCGGAGGACTTGCCGGCCGCATACGCCGCCAGCATGCGCCGTATACCATCGATCCCGTGCTCTTTCTCGATCATCTCGCAGACCAGCGACGCCTGGTAGTACGAGAACATGATCTGTTCAGGGTACTTCGGCCGCATGAATCCGTCGTTCAACTGACTGACGGGCGCCAAGCGGTCCCCGAGGAATGCCTGGAGGAATGCTGGCGTTGCGTCACTCCCCCAAGCCGGAGCGGCGCGATGCTCCTCATGCACGGAGAGCCCTTCTGAGAGCCAGCGCGGCACACGATGTGCGCTCACGCCTAACGTGAAGCTGTGGGTGAGCTCGTGCCACAGTGTGGAGCCCCAGTTGTACTCACCCGGCGGGCGCGCGGCCGGTGCCAGGAGCGCTACGACAGGCCCGAAGCTCACGCCTAACGCATCGAGACCCGCGAGACCCACAGTGCGTACCGAGAAGTCCGCGTGGCTGCGGAAGAACTCGAGGCGCAGCCGTCCGGATGGCTGATAGCGATAACGTGCGGCGAGCTCAGCATACGCGCGTTCCGCGAGTGGCAGCGCGTACAGAGCGACGAGCGGCGCGTCTTTTCTCTCTATGACGAGGATGACGTGTTCACCAGCGACCTCCTCGTACTGCGGCGCCGTGTCGAGAAGGTCGAGCGTGTTCTTCGTCCACAGGTCATACGGATCGCGCGCAAACGCTTGCTCCAGCCGCGCGCGCCCTTCCTTCATCTCGCCGATGCGCAGGAGGTTGTTGCCGAGCAACGCCAGCGCATGGGCATCGAGCGAGTCGGCGGCCAGCGCCCGTCTGACAAAGCCGGCGGCCTCGCGATAAAGTCGATTGCGGCCGGCGATCTCGGCGAGCGCGGTGAAGTAATCCACTTCATCGCGAGAGCGTGGAGCGAGCCCCTCTCGCTGGGCCGCTATGCCGGTCGAATCACCAGCGAGAAAGCGCACCGCGGCCAGCGCCGCACGCGCGCCTGCGCTTGTCGAGTCGCCGCCTAACGCGCGCTCCGCCGCGGATCGCGCGTCACTTAGGCGTTCGAGATCGAGCAGGAGGCTGGCTTCGAGCGCGCGGAGCTCGGGATGCGCCGGCGCGACCTCGAGCGCCCGCGTCACGAACGTCAGCGCTTCGCCAGGGTGTCCTTCGGCGCGGCGCAACCGCGCCATGAGCGCGAGCGCGCGCGGATGCTTGGCGTTGCGCGCAAGGATTGGATCGAGCGTCTGCTTGGCGTCTGCAAAGCTGTACTTCTCGAGGAAGAGCGCGGCGGCTTCCAGGCTCGCTGCGTCATCGCTGCTGTCGCGCTTAACAGCCTGATCCAGCGCTCTGAGCGCATCGCGGAACATCGGCGGGTCATTGCGGCCGAGGTAGCGACAGGCGATGCCGACAGCCAGCAGTTCGTCGGCACCTAACGAGGCAGCACGGGCGTTGAAAACGTCGATGAAACTATCGAACGCCGTCATCGCCTGCGCCGTCTGCCCTTCGTCGAAATGGAGTATTGCCGCCTCGAGACGTGCTCTGAGCGAGTCTGGCGCACGCTCTGCAATCGCGCGGGCGAAACTGCTGCGTGCCTCCTGGTCGCGGCCGGCAGCGCGCTGCAGTCGGCCAAGCGTCGTGAGGATCGCGGCGCCATTCGGTTCCGCGGCGTAGCGCGCGCCGAGCGTCAACCCTTCGGGGATGCGGCCAAGGAGGAGCAGCGTGCGCAGCTGAGCGCGTGCCGCTGCCATGTCGCGCGGTTGACTCGTTAGGCGCATCTCGAGGGCGGCCAGGGCATCCTCGTAGCGCCCAGCTCGAACTGCGCTCGCGATGCTTCCCTGGTCACCGCGCGATGCATCCGCCTGCGCGCAGGCGACGCACGGCGTCTGTACCAGCGCGACAAGAAGTAGCAGCTGCCGAAGGTACCGCGCCGTCACGGCTTGCGTGGCATCCCGAGCGTATCGCGCAGGGCGCGGTTGACTTGCGCGAGCTGCACCACGAGGTCTTCGAGCCGACGGTCGTATTCGGCGCTGGAGAGGCGATCGCGCCGCGTCCGCAATGAATCGATCTGGCGCTGCAGATCCTCGCGTTTGCGCACGAACGGTACCGCCCGGGCGTCGTTTGTCGCCGCCACAGTTCCAATGCGGTTGATCGCGACGCGACTGGCGAACGGGCCGTCGGCGCCGGTGGCAGATGCGTCGGGCCGAGCGATGCCATCGCCGTCGTCCTCCAGGACGGCGTGCTCGGTGAGCAGCCGGTTGCTGGTCTCATACACGCGCGCCACTTCGCGGCGGGTGTATGTGAAGAGCTCGAGCAGCGAGACGCGGTGATCCTTGTCGCTATCGGCTGCGTCGGTGCCTAACGCTGAGACGAAATGCTCGGCAAAGAGCGATTCGTTCTGTTCAGCGCCGCTTTTGGTGGCCGTGATGATGACGCGGCCGGGTGCAGCAAGCGGTTTGACGAAGTCTCCGCTGGCGCTCGCGGCGAGCACGACGGCGAGCGTCGTCGCCTTGATCCCAGCGAGCAGCGTCGCCAGCTCGGCGGCACCGAGGTCCGGTCCGACTAGCGCGAGCTGTGGACGACCGGATTGTGCGCTGCCATGGCCGATATAGATCAGTATCACGCGCTCGTTAGGTTGCGCCGTCGCGGCGAGGCGCGCCAGCGCGCCACGCACGGCATCGCGCGTAGAACGCTCGCGGATGATGCGAGGATCGTGCGCTGTGCGCTCGGCGAGGACGGTGATGAGGCTATCTTCGACGTTGTAGCGCGTGCGCAGAGCGGCTGACGCCTCGAGCGCGAGACGGGTGAAGCGCTCGGTACGGGCAGAATCGCCGCCGACGCCGCTTACGATGAGGACGTGCGTGCGCTGAGTTATTTGCGTCGCCGCGTTGACGGTAGCGCGGGGGCTCCCCCCCAATAACCACGCTAGGGGCGCCAGCGCTGCCCCACACAACCATATCCCTGCGCCTGCGGTCATTCTCATGCAAACCCCCTGCGACGCCGGTACGCCCATTCTGCCGCCAGCACCACACCAAGCAACAAGAATACCGCTGGAAGGTCCCAGAGATCCTTGCGGTCGACGACAGTCACGCCACTCGCGCTATGCGCCAGGTCGCGGGCCACGTCCATCACCTCGTTAGGCTCGTAGAACTTCCCGCCCGTCTCGTCAGCCAATTGGCGCAATAGCGCCGCGCGTCGCTCGGCGCCGAAGTACTCGCGCTCCGATGTCACAACAGCCAGATGCGCCGGCTCCGCACGTAATGTGTCGCTCCTGGCGCTCTCCACGATCGCACGCGCATGCACCGCATACACGCCAGGATCGCCGAGCAGCGCGTCGCTGACATACTCCCCGTCACGCGCGCCCGACCACTCGAACGGCAGTGGCGTGCGCGTGCCGTTCGGCGCTTCCAGTTCCGCCGTGACACGAGCTCCGTTAATGCGCACGAATCGCGCATCCGAAATCTCGGCGCGGATGCGAACACTCTCGTTAGGTTCGGCCCCGTCGGACGTAGCGACCAGATCCGCGCGATCGGGAACGTCCGTCACCAGCCAGCGCAGCAGCTGACGCCAGAACGTCTCATGCGAATCGTCTTCGATCTCGACTTCTGCCGCCATCTGCCACATCCACGAGTCTTGCGCCGCGAATGCCGCCGCGCGGCCGCGTCCGAAGCGCTGCACCGCGAGGAGCGGTTGCGCCGGGCCCCCGTCGACATCTCGCGCGGTGAGCAGCAGCGTAGCACCTGGCTTCGGCCGTCCGAACTGGTTGAGCATCGTGACCGACGGCATCGTGTCCCACTTCGCCCGGGTTGCTGAGTCGCTCCCGGCGAGCTGGAGCGCTGCGTGCCAGCGGCCGGCATCCGTCGGCACCGCGTGAACCGTGCGCAGCGCGGTGCTATCTGGTTCACCTGGGTCCCCCAACAGCTCGACGGGCAGCACATCCGCGAGCGGCGTCCCACGATACCCTCCTTCCCCGAACGATAGACGGCCACCTAACGCGGCCAGTCCACCGCCGCGCTCGCTTACAAAGTCCGCAAGCATTCGCAGCTGGTCGAGCGTGAATGCCGACGCCTCGATGCTGCCTAACACGATGGCGCGGTAGGCGAAGAGCTCTTCCCGCGTCTTGGGAAAACCGGTGGCCAGTTCCAGGCTGTCGTCCACGCTCAATCGGAGATACTTGTCGCGTGCGGTGCGTACCATCGTGACAAGCTGGAGATTGGAGTCTGCGGCGACGGCGCGTCGCAGGAACTTGATTTCAAAGCGCGGCTCGCCCTCAACGTAAAGAATCTTTTCGCGACGACCGCGCACGGACACAACAGCAGAACGCGCATTATTCCGGTCGATCAGCTCGCCATCCTGAACGGGCACACGCACGGTGAGGAGCCGTGCGCCCGTTGCGGATGCGGGCGTGCGAATACGGGCCGTTACGGCCTCGCCATCGCGCGGGAGCGCGATTGTTTCGCGCGCAACGATGCGACCGGAGTCTTCCACAACAACAGGAATCGTTTGGCCACCATATCCACGGTGCATAACGACCGCTTCCACGACGACGTTCCCGCCGCGCAGTACCCAGCGCGGCGCCTGCACACTCACGACCTCGATGTCGCGCTCGAACCGCTCGGAGCCCACGCCGACGGTGAACACTGGGACGCCGCGCGCTTTGAGCGCGACCATTTGCTCCATCAAGCGATCGCGCTCTCCCATGTCAGAGCCGTTGTCAGCCCCGTCCGAAACAAGCACGACACCAGCCACAGGGGTGCCGATGAGGTCATCCTCAACGCGCAGCGCCGCATCGACCAACTGAGAGCGCGTTGCCGCGTATGCGCTGTCGCCATGTGGTGCCGAGCGCCCACCACGTCCGGAAGTACGGTAAAAGCGGACCTGGAAACGCTCCGCGAGGGCGCGATACAGCGCGCTGTCGGGCGACGCGAGGTGTTGGCGAACGAAGGCGGCTCGTGGCTGACCCGCCTGGTCAGGGATGCGCATGCTGCGCGAGTCGTCGACGAGGACTGCAACGACATTGCGCGACGGGACAGCTGATGAAACGACGAGGACGGGGCGAAGCAGACACCACGCGAGCACGACGATCACCGCGGTGCGACAGGCGAGGAGGATCGGCCGCTCGGCGCCGGTTGTGCGCAACCGGCGCAGCACGATGACGTTCAGTACTAGCACAGCCGCGGCCAACAGCGCCACCACGATCGTCGTTAGGCGGGACGCGGAAAAGCCGAATGTCCCCTGCTGGTAGAAGTACGGCGGGTACTTGAAGAGAAACTGGCTGAGCGCGTCCAAGCGATTCTCCAAAGGGCGCGCGTGAAGTTTCGCGCCGCGACAGCTCCTATGGCTACCTACGCTCCCAAACCATGTTCCGCTGATTACGTGCGTCGACGCCCACACCACCGCCCAAAGCTGTGAGCGCGTCAGCTTTCAGTTAAACAGATGTCAGCTGGGCTCTGGTCGCCGCGTGGCAACCTCTTGACTGCGCGCGCCCGCCAGAGGGCGCACGCGTCCACTCCTTGTAGCTAGCTCGCCTGAGCGCGCCGCGTCCCCTTCGAATGCTCGGCTTCAGGGCAACACTTTCTGTAGGTCGCGAGCGCGTGATCGAGGGCGAGGACAGCCGACGCTTCGAGGTCATACTGCAAGGCGAGCTCAGTCAACTTGCTCGCCGAATGCGCGCCGAGTTTGCGCGAGCTTTCATCGACGTCACGATGGCGCCGGGCGTAATCGCGACTCGCCATCCACAAAGCATTCGCCGGGTGCCACCACGATTCGTTGGCGGCGCCACCGTCCTTCGCCACCGCGCCTTCGTACGATTGCACCGCTTGATCAAGTAACTCGTCGCATAACGATGCGAGACGCAACGTTGATTCGAGTTCGCTATCGGCAGCGGAGCTCGCAACGAGGTGCACGTAGCGTTCGCGCTGACGCACGCATTCACTCGCTGTGCGATACAGCTGATCGGCCTGGGCGCGCACTCGCAGCGTGGGCGACAATTCCGAATCGTCGGACATATGCGAGGAGTTCGAGTTCGCTTTGGACATTCGGGAATAGCGAGACTTGAATCGGGCGCCGGGCATCGGTCAGGGGTGGGAGTAACCGGGGCGGGGCCCACACGATACGGCCGCTGTGAGTCCGGCGCTAGGACGACATCCATCTTAATGGGGTCACTGACAGTGAGCGAGCATATTTGATGCAGCATAGTTAAAAAGGACCAAGATTGGTCCCGGCATCGGCCTCTCTGGATGGGCCCGATGCAGTTTCGCTGCTCCACAGAGAAGCTCGCAGTGAGCAGCCGCGCGTCGGCAGTCAACGGGGACGCCCTTATCGATGGGCATATGAATTGCCCGCTGTCCCCACGGTTTGCTACCGCAGCAGCATCATCGTGCAGACGTGCCTAACGACTTCGTTGGCGCGGCTGGGTCCGCCGCCGTGCGTAAATATGCAACGGCCGTGACTATATGGTGACGCAACTCACACGCATGGCCTAGGCTGGCGCGGTTTTCACGCTTCACGTATTTTGTCGCGTCCCGGCCCGTCTACCCCCGCGTGACGTACCGCTGCGGATCGCGAACCTAACGAGCAGTACAACCTATACCTCCCACCCCCAGGAGGCCGTGTGTACCAGCGGTTGGCCGTTGTTGCGCTCACCGGCGTCGTCGTCGCCGCGTGTTCTGACTCCACGACACCATCAGACCCTGCCCGCCTCGCGCCG
>JBQTIF010000169.1:0-33618 GCA_052388395.1 Gemmatimonadaceae bacterium
GCGCATGACATTTGCCGCAGAACTGCGGGCAACTGTCGGGCCCTCTAAGCGGACGCACTCATGCGCAACGTCATACTCCAAGAATTCGTGTCGATCGATGGTCTGGCTGCGGGGCCAAAAGGCGACGTGGATTTTGTGCCGGCGGCAACTACCGGCGATCGCAGCTTTGGCGACCGGCAGCTCAAATTCATGGATTCGATCGATACGATCCTGCTTGGCAGGGTCACGTACGAGATGTTCGCCGACCACTGGCCTAACGTGACGTCAGGCGACGACAAGCCGTCCGCCGACAAGCTCAACGCGATACCAAAAGTCGTGTTTTCCAAGACGCTCGAGCGCGCTCCGTGGGACGAGTCGCCCGACGCGCAGATCGTCAAAGGGGATGCGGCGCAGGAAGTAGCGAAGCGGCGCCAAGGCGCCGGCAAGGACATGGTGATCCGGGGAAGTCTGTCACTGGCACGCTCGCTAATCGAAGCAACGTTGATCGATCAGTATCAGTTGGTCATCTGTCCCGTCGTGCTGGGTAATGGCAGGCACCTGTTCCCCGAAAAGAACGGGGCACTCGACATGAAGTTGCTGAGCTCGAGATCCTTCGATCGTGGCGCGGTCCTACTCGCGTATGCCGGAGGAAACGGCGCTACTGCGAAGCGTTAGGTGCGAGGTTCATGCGGCGCAGCAGCGCAGTGAAGCGCGCTGCCGAGCGCAACGAGTCGAAACGCGGGTCGCGGCCCAGGTAGCTAAGCAGTGCTGATCGCTCGTCGTACGAGCGCTCAAGCATCGTGAGCGCCTCGTCGTTGCGGCCGAGCCCGGCCAGCACCAGTGCCAGCATGTACGGCTGGATCGGGCCGCCGCGTCCCCGCCGCGTCAGTTCGTTGAGGATCGCCTCCGCCTCCGTACGGCGACCGCCAGATGCCAGTAAGTGGCCTAACGAGGCGAGGGTGTTCCTCCCCCGTCCGCTAATCGCGATTGCTTTCTCGAACGCCGCGATGGCTTGCGCCGGCTCGCCCAACTGCTGGTGTACCAGGCCAAGTCCCCAGTGTGCGGTTGAGAAGTTCGGGTCGAGCTCGAGCGTCGCCACCAACCGGCGGCGGGCTTCAGCGTAATCGCGGCCGAAGTATCTGATCACACCAACGTTGGCGTGCGCGACGAGCGAGAGCGGATCGAGCCTATGCGCGCGCTCCGCGGCCGCTACCGCTTCTTCCATCCGCCCGCGCGACGCGAGAAGACGACTGAGCGCATGGTGCAAATCCGCGCCGCTCGGCTGCAACGCAATGGCGCGACGATACGCTAGCTCTGCATCCGTCCAGTTCCAGTCACCGTAGGCGAGCACGTATGCGAGCGCGCCGTGCGCCTCGGGGAGGTATTGATCCAGTTCCAAGGCTTTCGTCGCTGAACTCTTTGCCCTCGCAAACGCCTCAGAAGGCGGGGTGTTCGTATAGAAGGGGAGCAGACTGTAATACTGCGCGAGTCCCGCGTGCGCCGGCGCGTGCGCTGGATCGATCGCGAGCACCTGGCGGAAGTAGTCCAGCGCGTTCTGCAAACCCTCCGGGGTGCGGCTGGCCAAATGGTATCGTGCGCGCAGATGCAGTTGCTGAACCTCCGCGTTAGGTGAACCGCCAACGCTGGGGGCAGCGCGCGGCTCGGCGAGTCTGCCACCGATCTCCCGGGTCAGCGTTCGCACGATGCGCTGTTCCAGCTCAGCGACTTGACCTGCCGGACTCTCCAGCGTATCCGCGGACGACGCCGCGGCACCCGGAGCGATGAGCCGAAGTTCGACGAGCAGCCGGTCATCGCGACGCTGCACGGAACCCGACACGACAGCTTGGACGTCGAGATCACGGGCGATTGAATCGACCGGCTTCGGCGCGGTACGATAGCCGAGGACGGACGATAGCGAGATCACGTCCACGCCCTCGAGTCGTGCGAGATCCGCGATGACAGATTCGGTGAGTCCGTCTACGACGTAGTTCTGCGTCGAATCGCCGGTGCGGTTCTCCAGCGGGAGGACGGCCACCCGCGCGAATCGAGGCGGTGGCGTGAACCACGAGGTCACTGTCCCGCTACTCACCAGCCACATAACCCCTGCGACCGCCACGGCGCCTAACGCGGCGCCGGCGATCCGCATCTTGCTATGCCGTCTGACCGGCGCTGCCTTTTGATCACCAGCACAGCGCGCGATCGCATCGGTGAAGAGCGCCATACTGGGATAGCGATCCGCCGGCACCTTCGCGAGGGCTTTCGCAATCACGTCGTCGAGGCACTTGCTTACCGTATCGCGAATCGGACGCAGGCTCGGGACGCGTCCCGTCAGCTTTCTCGCCACGATCGCCTGGGCAGTGCTTCCTCCGAAGGGCGGGTCACCGGCGATCATTTCGTAGAGCACGCAGCCGAGTGAATACACATCGCTGCGCGCGTCAATGTCCCGCTCTCCAGTGGCCTGCTCCGGACTCATGTAATGCGGGCTGCCGATTGAAAGTCCCGTTTGCGTTAGGCGGCTGCCGCCTGCCTGGCTAATGGCCAGTGCGATGCCGAAGTCAGTCAGCAACGCTTGGCCATTCTTGATCAGGATATTCTCCGGCTTGATGTCTCGATGGACCACGCCCTGACAGTGCGCGTAGTCCAGTGCGCCGGCGAGCTGGCGCGTTAGGTCGATCGCCGTGTCGAGCGGAAGCTGTTTCTCGCGATCAATGCGCTGCCGGAGACTCTCGCCCTCGATGTACGGCATCACGTAGTAGAGGTACGACGCTTGTGAACCTTCGGGCGTTTGAGGCACCTCTCCTGAGTCGAAGAGCGGGAGGATGTGTGTATGCTGCAGGTTGGCGGTGACCGCGATCTCTTTGAGGAAGCGCTCCGCACCTAACGCCTCGGATAGCTCCGGCTTCAGAACCTTGATCGCAACGCGCCGATGGTGGCGCACGTCCTCGGCGAGATACACGGTAGCCATGCCACCCGCACCGACTTCGCGCTCCAGGCGATAGCGCCCGCTCAGTGCCGTGCTCAGGCGCTCGAACGGCGCAGCTGTCACCGAAAGTCTCTCACGGCAGGGGTCGGGTAGATTCTACTGCTTGCGCCGCTCACCGCGAGCCCTCCTATGGACGCCGCGCGCTAGTCGGTGGAGCTTTGGGGGCAGCGCGGTTCGTCGCCGACGTTTACAGCTGAACGGGTAGCAATGCTTCTACACGGTCTCTACGCTCTCGCTCTCGTCGCTACGTCTGCCGCTGCGGCGCAGAGCGTCTCAACAGCACGCTATAAGCAACCAGCCGCGCTCAACGACGGTTGGAAGACCGCCAACGCCGACTCGTTAGGAGTGGACTCCGGACGGCTGTGGAATCTCACGGAGTCGCTGCGCTCATGGCCCGAGCTGGGCGTGCACGCCGTGCTCATCGAACGCGCCGGGCGGCTCATTTACGAGGAGTACTTCGATGGCTTTGATGAGCGTTGGGGAACGCCGCTCGGAAGAGTGACGATGACAGCGGAGACGCTGCACGATCTCCGTTCCGTCACCAAAAGCGTCGTAAGCGCACTGGTGGGAATTGCGCTCAACGCGAAGCAACTCGGGTCACTCGATCTGCCGGTCGTTGAATGGTTTCCGGAGTATGCGGATCTCAACACCGCCGAGCGCCGGCGTGTGCGGCTGGGACATGTGATAGACATGACGTCGGGTCTGCAGTGGAACGAGGAAGTGCCGTACAACGATCCGCGCAACGACGAGATCCGAATGACGCGCGATGCGCAGCCGCTGCACTACGCGTTGTCGCGCGAATTCGCGCATGATCCAGGATCAGAGTTCAACTACAACCGAGGCCTAACGCATGCGATGGCCGCCGTGCTCGAGCGCGCTACGAAGATATCGCTCGAGTGTGTATGCCCCTCCGATCGAGGCTTGTAGCTGGTCGCGGATGGCCATCTCGGTCATCGCTCAGCCCGCACGGAGCCGCCGGTGAGCTGCTCGACGAGTGTCACGGCGTATTACCGTGACTGGGCGGATAACGCCGTCGCGTTGATCGCCACAATGAGCCGTTGTGGCCGCCCGCGCCCCTGCACGATCACGAATTGCGACCCATCAGGGTGCACATCGTAATTCGCATGGTCCGCGGCGGCGTAGTTTGTCTCGAGCACCGTGCTGAAACCGTTAGGCTGCGGCCGCTTGTTCTGGTCGAGCCGCACGGAGACGAGGCGCTTGTTCTCCCAGTAGAACAATTCGCGACCGGCGGCACTCCAACGCGGGTTCCGTCCACCCGCCGCGGAGACGATGATTGGTGACGTCGCGCGTTTGGGAAAGCTGTTGACGAACACCTCAAATCGGCCGGACGCGTTCGAATCGTACGCGATCCAGCGGCCGTCCGGTGACACGTCCGCCGCCTTTTCGCTGAACGGCGTGTCGAGATACGCGAACGGCGGCTCGCTGCCGTCCGCTTTCACCACCATGATGTCGCGATCTTCATCGAGCGGAACTTCCGTGAAGACGATGAATCCGTCGCGCGTCCAATCCGTTGGCCATTGGAGTCCTTCCCTAACGACTAGACGTCGCTCCGACTCACTTCCGTCGGCGTTGCGCACGAGTAAGTCCTTGCGTGACGGCCGATTCGCGGACAAGGCGAGTTGCCGGCCATCTGGACTCCACGTCGGATCGTTGTTGTTGGCCCCATCCACTGTTAGGCGCCGCCGTGTTTTCGTGGGCACGTCGTAGATCCAAATGTCGTCAGGCCGCGTCCCACCGAACGCCACTTGATTGCCGTCGGGTGAGAAGCGTGGCGCCCAGTACCCGCCGTTGCGGAAAACCGTTTGTTCCTTACCTGCACGATCGAAGAACGCGAGGTCGAGATCCGTACCGGCGGCGCGGATGATCGCCAGTGTCCCTCCGCGCGACACGGAGTAAAACGCGTTGCCGCGGCCGACGGCGAGCTCGTCCGACAGCGCGCTCGCTGTTCCAGTCGTATCGAGGCTGCCGAGATCGAACGGCTGTATCGTTAGGCGACCATTGGGGTCGGCGAACACCAGGTGCCCCGTCTCGACGAAGCTTGGCCGCAGCCCGCGACCGAACGTCTTGTGTTCTCCAGTCGTTAGGTCCAGAACGCCGAGCAGACCGCCTGAGGCCTCCGTGTTGAATACGATCGCCTTGCCACCTGGGAGGAAGTGCGGAAAGAAGAAGCCGGCGGCGAACGTGTGTGCGCCGATGACGAGCGGCTTCGGGGCACCGCCGGTGGCGGGCACTTCGAACAACGAGCCGCCCGGCAGCGTCGCGAACAGAATCGTATTGTCCTCACGCCACGTGGCGCCGGCCATTCCCTCGACGTATGGAGCGATGACTTCCTCGCTGCCGACTCCCAGACGGATCCGCTTGAGCGACTGATCCGTGACGAATCCAATCCATTCACCGTTAGGCGAGAAGAACGCGCTGTGTGCCCCCTCTGTCCTCGGCAGTGCAGTGGCAACTGGATCGTCGAGGTTGCGAAGGAATAGGCGAAGCGAGCCCGCGTCGCCGGCCGGGTAGACAATCCTGGTTCCCTGCGGAGACACAGCAGGATATCCGGGAACCGCAGCTCCCGAATCCATGGGCAGGAAGAAGACAACCGGTCTGTCGTCATTCACGCCTGCGCGTGGCGCGGCAGCCTTGTGAAGTAACCAACCTGTGAGCAGTCCGAAGGCGAGCGTGGCGGCTGCGACTCCCCAGAGCGTACGCGGGCGCCGAGGCGCAGGGCGCGCAACCGCGATCATCTGGCCCGTTTCCGGTAGTCTGAATCCCGCGTTCGTTAGGGCATCGGCGAAATGCGCGGCGCGCACAAACCGATCGGCGGGACTCTTCGCCAGGGCGCGTTGAACAGCGGCGTCCACGTTCGCGGGTACCAAGTCTCGGCTGTGCGAGATCGGCGACGGCTTCTCCGACAGAATCTTGGCGATTGTCGCCTGGACCGAGCTGGCGTGGTGCGGTGGATCACCGGTCAACATCTCGTAGGTCATCGCACCTAACGAGTAAATGTCGCTCCTCGCATCCTGGGTCCTATCGCCCGTCGCTTGTTCCGGCGACATGTAGTGCGGCGTGCCGATGCTGAGCCCCGTTTCCGTGAGCCGCGATCCGCCCGCCGCGCTGACTGCCAGTGCAATGCCGAAATCGGCGACGAGCGCCTGCCCGCGTTGCAGCAGCACATTCTCGGGTTTGATGTCGCGGTGCACGATGCCGTGTTCGTGCGCGTAGTCGAGCGCGGCGGCGACGGCGCGCGCGATGCCAATCGTCTCCTCTACGCTCAGCTGCCGATCGCGCTCGATCTTCGATCGCAGCGACTCGCCATCCACGTACGGCATCACATAGTACAGAAACTCGCCCGCAGCGCCCGAATCGTAGAGCGGCAGGATGTTCGGGTGCTGCAGGTTGGCCGTGACTTTGATCTCGCGCACGAAGCGTTCGCTTCCCAGACGGGCGGCGAGCTCAGGGTGTAGGACTTTGATGGCCACCTTGCGCTCGTGCCTAACGTCGCACGCTACATAGACGGTCGCCATGCCGCCGGCTCCGATCTCGCGCTCGATGCGGTACCGGTCGGCGAGCGCGGCGCTGAGCTGCTCGACTTCCCCGCTCACGCGCAGCGCGTTCATCCCGGCCCACCGTAGTGGAGGCAAAAGTGCGCCTCGTCAGGCAGCGGCGTGTGACACGCTGGGCACGCGCGAGCGGCGGTTGTCATAGCGGCTTGGTCTCGTTGCTATTGGTGCTTGTGGACCATCTTCGGCGCGTCTTCCGAGAACGAGTAGCCAACCTTCGGGCACTTGATCGCAGGATTTGTCGGCGAAAAGACGCCTTCAGAGTTCGTCTTCCAGAGCCACACGTGCAGGTCGTAGTGGTGCGCGCCAGCCGGCATGAGCGGCTGATGACCTTCCATCGGCCCTTCGAGCTCCTTGCCGAAGATCGAAGGTCTCGTGTCCTTTGCGAGCTCCAGAGGAACGAACCATTCCGCGGCAACCAATCGCAGTTTGTCGCCGACGGGTTCGTAGATCAGAACCTGCGGCTTCGCAGGGTCGAGCGTCGGACCAACGTACTGCGGATTGAAGAAGTGCACACCCATACCGCCTGCTGCATAACGCATCGAGCCTTCACTCCCCCCTTTCGGGAAGTCGATGCATGCAACGGTCGAGAGATAGCCGTCGTGAACCGCGACGATCGGGTCGTTGTACTTGTCGAGCGACGCGCGAACACTCAGTAGCTGCGGCGACAGTGCCGGGCTCTGCGCCTGCGCGCGCGGAATGGCAGCGAGCAGCAACAACACACACGTGGCAACAACGCGGGGGGATCTATGCAGCTTCACGATGGCCTCCTGAGGGATTGGAACGGAACAGCGCCTAACGCGAACGGAATCAGCTTTGCTAGGTAGGTCTATCAGGTCGCGGACGCAATGCGGCGAGCGCCGCGAGCAGTTGTTGGCTGTTGAATGGCTTGGTGAGAAAACCGTCGGCGCCGCCGTCGCCATTGACGGCTTCGCCGCTGATGAGCAGCACGATCACGTGACTCAGCGCCGAATCCGTGCGGATTGCTCGACATAGCCGGAGGCCGTCGAGCCCGGGCAGTCCGACATCGCAAATCACCAGATCGACTTCGCCGGAGCGGATCAACCGCAGCGCCTCTAATCCGTCCCCCGCTTCGATCACCCGCGTGAACGTCGACGGTGAACTTTTCAGGCAGCTCCTGAGATAGAGCCGCATGTCCGCATCATCATCGACGAGTAGTACGGTCTGTGCCAGAGCTACCACTCGTTCGCTAGCCTCGTGTGTCTGGATTTGCACAGCAGTCATTTGATTGGGCCCAGCTCCGTCGTAGGGGCGGGCTTGAGGGGCGGCAATGTGTGGCGGACTACTTCTAACGCGTTAGCGCCGACGAGGCAGGTTCATGCGTGCGCGTCACTTGCGACGTACGCGCAACGATAGGAGACGAGGCGACATGTACTCGCTGCGGCAGCTTCCTTGTTGCCGCCATGCCCGCTCTAAAAGGTTGAACTCCGGGTTTGGGACGCGACCACAGGGCTCAAAGTGTCAGCATCGGCGGTCGCATTCGCACCTAACGTCTCTGTGACCGTCCCCGCGCCTGCTGCGTTGTGATCACGATGACCCCATGGAACTGACGCTCTAACTGTCGCCCGAACCCGTAATCGCCGGTTCGAGTGACGCTGAATGGACGAAGCGCCCTCGGGCCGACCCTCGACAGCCACTCGCCGGAACCAGCTTGCCAACCTTCCCGAGGCCGAAAGGGCGGCATCCCACTATAGACTGTTTCGTACTCACCGGCGCGCGCCTGATACGTCTCATGCCAGATGCCCACATCCCCGCGGCTACTGCCTAACCGTTTGTCGAAGGCTACCCAAGCCGGCCAATGCTGTTGGTCCTTGCTGCGCGCGTACGATTCCAAGTGCTCAAACGAGCGCCAGTACTGAACTATGACTCCAAAGCCCATGATGCCCAAGAAATCCGCTGTCGCGGTTCGCTTCCAATTCCTTGATCATCCTCGGCATGGCGAGGAACACCGGCAGCCATTTGTGAATCTTCCATGGCTTGTTGATGCGCATGCCAATCAGAAAGACACCGAAATCTCCTTCGACGTGGGCCGTCATCCGGCTCGGAATCACTTTCGCCATATCACGCTCCGTCGAGTTTAGCGCCGCCAGTGCGGAATGGACGTAGTTGAGCTGTTTCCACTGCTTGCCGGGCGCCCAATGTAAGGGCGTCGGGCGGACCGCCGCATCGGGCGAACTGCCCGAACGTCCGCGTTAGGTGGCATGGGTATTTGTGTGTAGTTTGCTAGTCGCGAGGAAGCACGATTGCGACTCGCGTGCGTCATCGCGTTCGCTCCCGACGCAACTCATATCCGCTACGGCGTCCGTCGCTGAGCGGATCCTGGGGAGTTACGCGGTGGTTTTCTTGGCCAGCGCGACATCGCGCCACGCGGAAGGGCGCACGCCGTGCAACTCGTTGAAGGCGTTCGAAAAATGCGCGACGCTCTTGAAGCCGACCGCGTACGCCACCTCGGCGACCGAGCCCGCCCCTGATTCGAGCATCTGCGCCGCCCGCTCCAGTCGCATGCGTCGAATCAGGTCCGATGGGTTTTCGCCGACAAGCTCGCGCAGCTTGCGATGCAGGTTCCCGCGGCTCTGCCCAACGTCGCTCGCAAGACGCTCGACACTGAAATCCTCGTCGCCGATGTGTGCCTCGATGGCCGTGCGGACCTGATCGATGAACTTTCGGTCTGCCGGCTCCACATCTACCGCCTTCGGATGCATCGTGAGGCGCGCGCCTGCGAACCGTTCCATCAGTCGCTGCCGCATCGCGACGATGTTCGCGATCCGCGCCAACAACTCTCGGACGTCGAACGGTTTCGTTAGGTAGTCGTCCGCCTGTTCACTGAGACCCGCGAGACGATCCTCCGCCTCGGCGCGCGCCGTGAGCAGGATGACAGGAATGAAGTCGGTGTCCGGATCCGACTTGAGTGCGCGACAGAGCGCGTAGCCGTCCATCTCAGGCATCATGACATCGGACAGCACCAAGTCAGGTAACTTCTTTCGCGCCGTTTCCAACCCCTGCTCGCCGTTCACCGCCTCGAGCACACGGTAGCGAGGCGTTAGGTGCTGCTTCACATAGTGCCGTACTTCGGCGTTGTCGTCGACGACGAGGATAGTCGTGATGTCAGCATCAGCGTCGCGATCCTGGCTAGCCGTATCCGATGCAGGCGATTCCCGCGTGATTGTCAGCGGCGACGTGCGCGGAGTCGCGACTACTGCTGCAGCATCGTCGTCGACGATCTGCTCCGGTGCGAGGTGGGCGCGCCCCTTTCGTAGCGTGACCGTGAACGTACTCCCGAACCCTTCTTCACTCTCCACCGCGATCGACCCACCGTGCAGGGATATCAGCTCGCGAGCAAGCGCCAATCCGATTCCAGTCCCTGGCTGTGTCCCTGCTGTCTTCGCGCGGTGAAATCGATCAAAGATGCGATTCAGATCCGCGGTCGGGATGCCCGGGCCACTGTCCCTAACGACGATCCGCGCTGTTGTGTCATCGGCAGTGAACGTAACACGCACCGCCCCACCATCAGGTGTGAACTTGAAGGCATTCGAAAGCAGGTTCGAAAGCGCGCGGTCGAGATGATCCGGATCAGCGTAGACGACAACTTGCTCGGTGGCACTCTGGATCTCGTACGCGATTGCCTTGCGCTCGGCCAGCGGCAAGAACATTCGCGCCACGCTGGTGACGAACGGGCCAAGATCTATGCGGCGCGCGTGAAGCGTCTCGCGTCCCGATTCAGCGCGCGCGAGCGCGAGGATCTCGTTGATCAGATCGAGCACACGGCCGGCGTTACGCCGCGCGAGATCCACTTGCTCGGCGACTGCCGGAGAAAGTGGCCCATGCATGCCCGACCGGAGATCGTCCAGTGGTCCCATCGTTAGGGTGAGCGGTGTGCGGAATTCATGGCTGACGTTCGCGAACAGCCGGCTGCGCGCTCGATCCAGTTCGCGCAGCTGATCCGCCTCGACATGTTCGATCTCGAGTCGGCTTTTGAGGCGCAAGCGATTCATCTCATAGTTGCGCGCGCCGTACAGCGCCGCGAGGGCAAGAGCGGAGTAAAGCGCATACGCCCACCACGTCTGCCACCACGGTGGCATGATGACAATGGCGAGCGACGTCGCCTGTTCGTTCCACAAGCCGTCGTTGTTGCTCGCGCGAACCTGAAACGTGTAGTGCCCGGGTGGGAGGTTCGTGTACGTCGCCGCGCGCACCGAACCGGACTCGAACCAGTCGTCGTTGAAACCGACCATGCGGTATGCATAACGATTCTTGGCCGGCGCTGAGTATTCGAGCGCGGCGAACTCGAAGGTGAGCACAGCGTCGCGATGTGAAAGGCGCAGTGTGTCCGCTTCCGAGATCGTGGTGCGTAGAGCGGTTCCAGTGTCGCGCACGGTCTCATAACGATTGCCACGGCGGAAACCGGTGATCGCGACTTCAGGCACATGCGGGTTGTCCTTGATCTCCTCCGGCCTGAAGTAGTTGAAGCCGTAGATCCCACCGAAGAAGAGCTCACCGCTGCGGCTTTCGAATGCAGCGCCCGAGTTGAACTCGTTGCTCTGCAGCCCGTCGTTGGCATCGTAGTTGCGAAACTGCCGCGTTGCGGGATTGAATCGCGATAACCCCTTGTTCGTGCTCAGCCACAAGTCGCCGCTCGCATCTGCGAGGATGCCGTAGACGACATCGTTAGGCAGCCCGTCTCGCTCTGTGAAATGCAGAAACGTCCCCGAATCGATGTTGAGGCGATTGAGCCCACCGCCGGCGGTGCCAATCCATAGATAACGGTTCGGTGCTTTGGGATCGGGGAGTATCGCGCGTACAGCATCGTGACTCAGGCTCGACGGCTCACCCGGATTGTGTTTATAGCGCTGGAACGAACCGGTCTTCGGGTCAAAGCGAGCAACTCCCTGGTCCGATCCGAGCCACAGGAAGCCAGCCGAGTCCTGCATCATAGAAGGGAAGATCCACTGCCCGACGGTTGGTCGTTCCTTGTGCCGCCACATCTCAAAACGGCCACGCTGCGCGTCGACCAACCTAACGAGGAAGTTTTCGGTCACGCCCCATATGACACCGTCCCGAGCGCGAAACACGTCGTACGCAACTTCTTCCGGAAGTCCGGCCGAGTCGCTCGGGTCGTGCCTGTAGTGCTTGGAGCGGCCGCTGGCGATCTCGTAGTGGTAGAGACCCTGGTACGTCGCTGTCCAGAGAAAACCCGGCGGATCTTCAATGACCGCCCACACGCCTGTATTGCCGAAATCGCGCGGTCTGTCAGAGCTTGTTTCGAACGAGCGGAACGCGCCCGTCTTACGGTTCCACTGATACAGCAAACCTGCGTCGATCCACAGCATCCCCGTTAGGTCCCCAAAGATCGTGTAAACGCTAAAGCCTGCCTGACGGGTGGGGCGCCCATCGGGACGCCGGAAGGTTTGGAATCGATTCGCCTTGGGGTCGTGCACGTTGATGCCGTAACCGTTCGTGCCGACCCAGATCACATCCGAACGGTCGCGATAGATGTCGGTCGGCAGGTTGCTGTTGATCCCTTCCGGGTTCTGGGGATCTTGCCGGAAGTACGTGAATCCGCCGGTAGCAGGATCGAAGCGCATCAGCTCCGAACCCGTCGATAGCCAAAGCTGTCCTGAACGATCCTCGGCGAGCCTAACGGCTGCACCCCAGCCGTAGCGGAACGTGCGGTATCTGTGGTAGTGATGCTCCAGGCGTGTCCGCGCCGAGTCAAAGACGCTAATTCCGGGCACGGACCCAATCCACAACCGGCCGTGCGAATCCTCGTGCAATGCACTGACGCGGCTGTCGATCAGTCCGAGAGGTCTGTTGGGGCCTGCCGTGAAGTGCGCGAAGGCGCCGCCAGCAACGGAACGCCGATCGAGACCAGTCTGCGTTCCCACCCACAGTATGCCACGGCTGTCAGCCAGCAGCGCCAACACGCGGTCGTCACCCAGGCTCGCAGAATCTGCTGCCGAATGCGCAAACCGTTCCCCAACTACAGCACCGCTGGCATTACTCGTTAGGCGGAAGAGACCGTCGCTGGACGACCCCACCCAGATCCCCCCTCCCCCCGCGCTATCCTCGGCGAACGAGTTGATATAGCGCACGGGCCCAGTCGTTATGCGCTGAAACCGCTCGCGGTTTCGGTCGAATAGGTTCACGCCGCCGTTGCGCGTACCGACCCACAGTCTGCCACGGCTGTCTTCGAAGAGCGCAGTGATCTCGCTATCGGAAACGGACGTCGAGTCGAACGGATCATGCCGGAAGACAACAAACTGATAGCCGTCGTAGCGATTGAGTCCGTCCTTGGTCCCGAACCACATGAAGCCGCGGCGGTCCTGCACGATCGCCGAGACGGCGTTCTGGGACAGGCCGTCGGCGATCGTCAGATGTCTAAACGTGACGCGTTCCTGCGCGCCGAGCGGCGCCGCGGCCCACGCACAGACGAGTGCGCCGAGCCCTCCACAGAGGGCTCGCGCGAGGCGGCTTCGCGCCGTGCGGTGGGACCAGCACTGTCTCGGCACTGGACGGCAACAGTGCGGCAGCGGGCACAGCCCCACAAGACAGACGCGGCCTTCTCTGCTTGTATTGTGTTTAATGAATTCTTATCCGTGGGAGCCGGATCGGCTCCTCACCGTGGACGGGGCACGCTCGGCGATCAGAAGACGCTTTCCGGAGGTCGACTCCAGTGCGCTCGAACACATTGGCTCGGGGTGGGAGTTCGACGCGTACCTAACGAGCGACGGCTGGGTCTTTCGCTTCCCGCGCCGAGCGCATTGCGCCGACTTCTTTGAGCCGGAACGGCGAGTGCATCGCCTCGTCTCCGCCGTGCTTCCGCCAGCTGTTGCCGTGCCCCGGGTCGACCTTTTGGGGCAACCGACGGATGAATTCCCGTACCTGTTTGCGGGGCATCGCTTCATCGAGGGCATCGCTGCCGGCGCACTCGACCCAAGTTTCCTTCCCACGCTCGCACGAGACATCGCCGCGGCGTTGGGCGCCATTCATTCGATCCCGGAGAAAACCGCGCGAGACGCCGGTGTCGGTGAGATCGATGTGGATGACTTGGGACGAAAAGAGTGGTTTGAGCGAGGACTCGCGGTCGCCGCTGAGCTTCACGGATTCGATCTAGTTGCCGACGACGCGCTGCGCTGGATGCGTGAAGTTTCTCTCCCGCTCCCTCGTTATGACGGGCCGCTACACTTCATCCATCACGACTTAGTGGCGGAGCACTTGGTGGTCGAGCCGACGACCGGTCAGCTCGTTGGGATTCTCGATTGGACCGATGCGATCCTTGGCGACGTGGCGCGTGATTTCGTCGTGCTCGTCCCAGCGTTCGGCTGGGGGCTCACCGAGGCCGTTCTCGCGAGCTACCCACGGTGCCTAACGAGCTCCGTTCACTCGGTCAGAACAAAATTGACAGTGACAAGCTTATGTTGCGCCCTGGCTCTGGTCGGAAAAAACTTGCATTGGGAAACTCGGCGTACAACGCATTTCCCAAGTTCTCCGCCGCGAGTGCAATGCGATTGCTCAGCCCACGCGCATCGAACAAGCGCACGCTCGCCCGCGCCGAGTGGACGATGAACGCAGGGATGACCGGACCAATTGGATTGTCGCCGATGATCACGTCCTTCTGTTCGCCCTGGTATCGCAACGTATAACCCAGGGTAAAGCGACCGGTCGCATCGCGATAGCCGACATCCCCGACGACTTTGCTGGAGTAGCTGTCGCCGACTGGGTCGTCCGGCTGCGACACATTGCGGCCAATGAGCCGTGTGAAACTCAGCGACCCATCGAGTCCGGAGGGGTGGCGGGCGCCGGTCATAAGCTCGAGCCCCTGGAGCCTGAGGCTGCCGACGTTCCGGCTCTGAAAGGCCGGCTGCCGATTCACCGAGTCGCCCGTGGCGACAGCGCGGATTGCGTTGTCGATCTCGTTACGGAACACAAACGCTTCGCCGTACCACGCCGCGCGGCGGAAGCGCAGACCAAGATCGGCATTGATGCTCGTCTCAGCGCCTAACGAGGCGTTCGCACGCTGGTAGCCGCCCCCGTCGGCCGCCGCGCCTTCGAAAAACCGTTCCACCAGATTCGGCGCGCGGAAGCCACGCCCCACTGAAGCAACGCCGTTGAAGGCCGACGTGATCCGGTACAAGGCGTTGGCCGACCAAACGCCGGTTCTGTTTTCGCTCTTGAGGAGGGGAAGCGTCACGCCGGCTGTTGGCCGAGTCTCCGCCACGATGTCCTGCCAGCGCGCACCAAGCGCCGTCGTGAGCCGATCGCCAACGTGGAGCTCGAGTTGCGCAAACGCCCCTGCGCTCCTGAATGTCGCGTTAGGCACCGTTGGAATTGTGCTCGATCGCGCCGACGGTGGCCCGAATCCGGTAACGACCGTGCGACTCGAGTCGCTGTTGTCGGACTCGTCCCGGAATACGTCGAGGCCGTACGTGAGGAGGTGCCGCGCAGCGAAGCTCTTGGCCAACTCGAGCCGGCCGCCGACCGTTGCGAGGTCCGTAAAATTGCGCGAGTTCGTGCGCACAGTCGCCGTCGGCGAGATCGGCACGAAGACGTTGATGTGAAGGTGTCGCTTGTTCCGCTGTACATACGTCGTGAGCTCGGCGCGAATCGCAAGAGACGTGCTGAGAGCCAGCGCGCGATAGCCTAACGTGTAGCGCGAATGATGCTGATCCGGGTACAGAATCTGAATGGGGGGTTGGTTCGGACTAAAGACTGGGGGATCGACATATCCAAAGCCAGCATGCTCAGCGCTGTAGAACTCCGCGCGCGAGAAGAGCCCGCTCGTTCCTGTGAAATCGTAGGTAGCCGCCACCCGATATGACCGGTCACGCACCCGCGAATCGTTGACTATGACATCCTCGTCGAGCTCGATGTCACCGAACCTCCCGCCCGGCGCACGATAGTTGCCAGCCTCACGATACGATGCCGTGCCACTCAGACCGACGCGCCCGAAGCGGCCGGAGATAGCGGCGCTCGGTGTGTGCGCGTCGCCGTAATGGTCACGGCACCTAACGGCACAGCTCTGCGTGTCGTATCTGCCTGCTGCGCCGCCGCCGCCGCCGCCGCCGACGCCGCCGCCGACGCCGACGCGAATGCCGGGAATGCCACAAGTGTCGCGCAAGCCACTGCAACAAAACACAACATGCGCATACAGCTCTCCTGAACGCTGACTGTGTGGGGCGCCAACGCCCCTCATCAAATCAACAATACGCGCGTTAGGGGAGAGCGAGTATGCGCTGAACTGCGGCCGTTGATCTCCGTACTACTACGGACTCGCGCGACCGCGAGAGTTCTCATCGCGCACCAATCCGGCGTCCACGGCAATGCGTGTCAGGCTGGCCGCGCCACGCGTTTCCAGCTTGCGCATGAGTGTCTCGCGATGTGACTCGACAGTGCGGACGCTGATGCGCAGCTGGCTGGCGATCTCCTTGTTCGCGTTGCCGTGCGCGATCGCTACCAGCACGTCCCGCTCGCGGGCTGTCAGCGTGGCGAGACGTTTTTCGCGCTCGTGCCGCTCGCGCTCGTTATGCAGCGCCGAGGAGAGCGACCGTGCGACGGGCGCGCTGAAGAAGCTGCCGCCATCGTGCAACGTACGGATGGCGCTGCGCAGCTCGGCAGGAGAGGAGTCTTTCCGCAAGTAGCCGTGAGCTCCCGCGCGCACGCTCTCGAGCACGTACTCCTCGCGCTCGTGAATGCTGAGTACAAGGATCGCTGTCCCCGGTGCCCGCTCACGCACGCGCTTCGCGGCGTCGAAACCGGAGAGCGCAGGAAGCGAGAGGTCGAGGACGAGAACATCGGGGCGCAGCTCTTCCGTGAGAGCGGCAGCCGTTGCGCCGTCTCCGGCTTCTCCTACCACGTCGAACCCATCTTCCGACGACAGGACGTGACGGATGCCTTCCCGAACGACGGCGTGGTCGTCCGCGATGACGACGCGGATGGCTGGCTGCGGCGTAACGCGTTCAGTCTGCATGGGCGAGTGGAACGCGCACGACGAGAGCGGCGCCCGCATCGTTGATCTGCGAGACCGACCCGCGCAGCGCCGCGATGCGCTCGCGCATTCCGGTGAGGCCCAACGATGCCGCGTTAGGCACGGCCGCGAGCGGGAATCCGCGGCCATTGTCGCGCACTTCGAGCGTCAGGCCCCCGTGCGACGCGACGAGTCGCACGGCGGCGGCCGTCCCTCCTGAGTGGCGCGCCACATTCGAAAGGGCTTCTTGCAGCGCCCGATAGAGCGCGAGGCCTGTCTCGTTGGATACGGCGGGAGATGCTGCAGGGCCGTCGAACGTGATCGTTAGGCCCGATTGCTCAGCGAAGCTTTGGCAGAGTGCGTGCAGAGCGGGGACGAGTCCCAGGTCGTCGAGGAGCGGCGGGCGCAGGTTCGTCGTTACATTCCTGATGCTGCGGATCCCCTCGTCCACCAACGCGATTGCCCGCTCCAAGCGAGGAGCCAGTTGCGCAGGTGCTGCTTCGTGTATGAGACCGAGCTGAAGCCTAACGCCGGCCCAGACCTGTGCTGTCTGGTCGTGCAACTCGAGCGAGACGCGGCGCCGCTCCGCTTCGTGTTGTTGCACCATGCTCGTGGAGAGCCGCGCCAGCTCATTCGTCCGGCGATCGAGTTGTTCGAGCACCAGCACGACAGTGCCTATACCGGTTGCCAGGACGAACAGAATGTCGAGATAGTACCCCCACGGATCCCATGCCCCTCGCGCGCGTAGCACCGGGTAGTCGAGGTGGTGCAGTCCCCACGTCAGGAGAACGGCGGCGAGAATCGCCGAGCCGCGTGAGCGCGACGCCCGCCATTGTTTGACGAAGAGCCAGCCCGTCCACAACGTCGCGAAACTCAGGAAGAGAACCGCTGGAACCGCCGCGAGCATGAAACTCTCCAGCTCGTAAATCGCGATCCATGACCATGTCAGCGGAAACAGAAGCGCGAGCGCATACGCGGGCCGCCAGGTCGCCGCCTCTGCGAACGTCATCGCCGCCCAAAGCAGGAAGAGCGCGGTCCAGCCAGTCAAAATCTGATGCAGGAAGAGCCAGCCCTGTGCTTCGCTCGTTAGGAAGCCGATGATGGCGCCGATACGCAACACGTACAGCGTCCACGCCCACGACCACCACAAAACATACGGTCGCCGGTACTTCGCGTAGAGGTACCAGCTCAGTGCCGCCGTGCCTAACGTGACGGAACCTTGCAGGAAAACGGCGTGTAGATCCCCTAGTGCTCTCATGTGACCGGCATGGTTTCAGCAAGCCTGCCCAGCCCACGCGGGAAACTACGCGCAGAACGGGCTGACGCTCTCCCTACGATAGCGCCAGCAGCTTACCTGAAATTCGCGCCGCGGCAATGAGCGCGTTCTGGCAAGCCGGGCTGTAACCGGCGTCGAGGCCTATTCTCGCAGTGGGAGGCGCCCCAAGCTTCCAACAGTTGCCCTGTGATGCGCAAGTCCCTGCGCTCCGGCGCGTAGTAGCCGGGCGCCACGCCATAGCGATTGCGAAATTGGCTGTGCAAGTGTACGGGCCCAGCGAAACCAGCCGTCCGCGCTGCCGCTGCAACTGACATCCCGCGCGCGATCAAGCGTTTCGCGAATGCGAGCCGCAGCTGGAGTTGATAGGCATGTGGTGGCAGGCCGTAGCAGCCATGAAACAGTCGCGTTAGGTGATATTTGCTCATACATGCAATGCGAGCCAGCAAATCCAACGTATCGCGGGTCATCGGAAGCGCGGCGACGAGCGTGCGACCCGGCTCGAGCAGAATGAGATCGCCAGTTCGCGCTACGTGGGCAGTGCGCCGATACTGAAACGATAGGTATCCGCTCAACACCGAGAGAAAAGCGTAGCTGTCGAGATGAACGCCGTGGCCAGTAGCGATTCCCGTTACGACTTCTATTCCTGATACTGTATCTGGCCTGAGTACAACCATGTCGGGATCCCTTCGTGCCGATCGCTCCTGGGGATTCCCCCGAAGAAGCGCCTCCAAACCGAGGAGGACGGTGCTGCACAACATCCCGATAACCGCCACGTACCAGCCGTCGTGGGTTACAGCGTGCCAAGCTATAACTCCGCGCGCGTCGCCTAACGTGTGACGGACCACACACACCCCGTGTCACTCGGCTCACATCGATTGGGTCTTGGCAGGCTCATGTGCGCGCCTAACGAGTAATGCTTAACACTCAAAGCATTCTGATCGCGTCGCGAGCTGAACAAAAGCAAGATTGGATATGGACGACGCGACGGCGTTGCCTAACATGGCGTCCCGCTGGACGCCAGTGTGCGCACTTTGTGATGACGCCGCAGCAGATCGATAATCTCACTGACTTCATGCGTGCGCTTACGGATCCGACCGCGCGCTTCCTTGGCCATCTGGTATCAATGAGCGAGCGGTGCCGCGGGCTGCCCCGCTGCGAGCGGAGCCCATACGGTCACGCAGAACGCCAACCCAATGTGTGGGAGTCGCGCGGTTCGCCGCATCGTGCTCTCCTCCCGTCTGCTACGATCGTATTTGAGGTTAACGTACGGCAAATGGGCCGACGCGTAAGCCGCCCGCCCTCAGTTGCATTGCGCAATTCCATTGTGCGAGCCGTCACCTGGTGGCTCAGTCAGCTGCCGCCTAACAAGCGACGGATGCCGGACGTCGGCGGCATCTCGTTCTCCAGCGCGGAGGACTTGGCGGATTTCGCGGCAAGACGATAAGATTGCTTTCGCGTGAAGGACGCATCCGGTCCGCGGAAAGGGTAGAAGCCCACCTGCAAGCATCAAGTCATCGCCACCTTCTTTCAGCCCGATGTGCGGACAGCGGGCGTTTCGATGAAAGGAGGTCGCCATGTCGATCGATCGCCCCCCCCCAGAAGCATCACGTCCGCTTCCGGACCACCCAAATCTCCGCCACCTGAAGGACCAAGCCAGGGACCTGCTCAGGGCTGGCGAGGCAGCGTCGATCAGCGAGGCGCAGTTCAAGATCGCGCGTCTCTATGGGTTTGCGAGCTGGCCCAAGCTCAAGGCTCACATCGAATCCTTCGAGGAGATTGGGCAACTCAAGCAGGCGATCGATACGAACGACATCGATCGCGTCAAAACCCTGATGACGCGCTATCCATCGCTGCACAATGCTCCACTTGGTTACGGCAAAGATGGACCGTTGACGTGGGTTGCCGAATGCCGCGTCCCGTGGGAATCACCGAGCCCGGCGAGACTCGCCATGGCGACGTGGATGCTCGAGCACGGGTCGGACGTGCACCAAGGCGGCGACGGACCTCTGATGCGAGCCGCTCTCAATGCGTATCGCATCCCCATGATGGAGCTTCTCGTGTCCCACGGTGCGGATGTGAACGCGCTGTGGCACGGACACTTCCCGATCATCTTCGCGCCTTGCGAGTCACTGGACCCGACGGCTCTCAAATGGCTTCTCGATCACGGTGCGAATCCGAACTGTCGAGACCCTCGGCAGAGCGCAGCCGGCTATCCATATACAGGCACGGCTCTCGACTACATCATCGCGTCGTATGTGCGATCTCCGGAACGACTGAGCACCTGTATCAACATCCTTCTCGATGCCGGCGGCGAGACCAAATACGCCGACAGCGCGATCCTTGATCTGCTGCGCGGCCGGCTCGACAGTCTGACTGAGCAGATTGACGCTGATCCAACGCTCGGCACCACGCGTTTCTCCGAGGTCGATTTCGGCATGACCGGCGGTCGGCGCCTGACGCTGCAGGGAGGAACGCTCTTACATGTGGCCGCGGAATACGGCAACCTCACAGCGGTCGCTCTACTTCTCGATCGCGGCGCGGACGTTAATGCCCGCGCAACAGTCGATGACGCTGGTGTCGGCGGACACACAGCCATCTTCCATTCGGTAACACAATTCGATGATGTTGGATTGTCGGTAACGCAGCACCTGATTGAGCGCGGTGCAGACCTGGCAGTTCGCGTGAGGCTCCCGGGCGACTACGAGCGTCCGGATGAAATCGTCGAGTGCACGGCCTTGGGATATGCGTTGCTATTTGGCGGTTCGCCTCAGCGGAGAACTATCACTCTTCTGCGAGAACGAGGGGCTGTTCAGTAACATCAAAAGCGCGCTGCCGCTCACAACCAAACGCGACCGGTAGTCGCGCCGGTCGTGGAAGACCGCTGTTGGCCGGCGACATCGTACGGGCGACACCATGTCGTCGATTACGCCCATTGCGAACTCGAACGTCGGCGCGCGTGCCTGGAGCGTGCCGCCGGAGCTGCCGTATTGGATCCTGAGATTCGGCGCGGCGCTCTGTTTCATCGGACACGGCGCGTTCGGCTTCATCATGGCCGTGTGGGGCTTGTGGACAGCGCTGCTGCGGCCCCTGTCTGGCGAGCCGTTCTTCGACACGATCGAACGCGCGGGAAACTACGGTGTTCCGCTCGCGCTGTTGTTGCTGAGCGGCTTGCCGCGCGACGCACGCTTGTGTTTCGCGTCGTTGCGCCGACCGGCGTCGACGTCAACCGCGTAAGCCTGGTTCAGCGAATGTTGCAGCGGCGCTCGTGCTGATTCAACGTGCCGAGGGAGGGAGAGCGAACAACCGCAATAACATTTGTAGAGGATCGAAGTTGCTCTTGGAGTGGTCGCCGCACGAGGCAGCTCGATCAAACCAGCCGACATAGCGCGCTCTGCAGTAAGGGGGCATGTTAGCCGCTCCACCTCTCGACTGGTTCCATGCGTGTTCGCCTGCCGCACCCGTTTGTCTTGCTCCTTGGCGCAGTCGTAGTAGCAGCTGCTCTCACATGGATCATACCCGCGGGGCAGTATGAGCGGCGCACTGATGCTGAGACCGGGCGCGAAGTAGTTGTCGCCGGCACCTACAAGCAGGTTGAGGCCTCACCGGTCGGCCCGATGGGCGCACTCCTCGCAGTTCCGCGCGGGATTATCGCTGGCGCCGACGTGATCCTAACGATTCTGCTTGTCGGCGGCGCGTTTGCGTTGCTCGACATGAGCGGCGCGCTCGGGCGACTTGTGGGTTCGCTCGTGGGACGGACGCGCCGACCGCGTTTGGCAGTTGTCGCCGTGACTCTCGGGTTCGCAACTTTAGGCGCTCTGGAGAACATGCAGGAGGAGATCGTCGCGCTCGTACCCGTGATGATCGTGCTGAGTCATGGACTCGGCTTCGGTGCGGTCACGGCGGTCGCGATGAGTGCCGGTGGTGCTGCTGTTGGCGCGGCATTCGGGCCCACTAATCCGTTTCAGACGCAGATCGCACTGCGCTTTGCCGAGCTCCCGCAGATGACAATTCCCGCGCTGCGCTTCAGCCTTTTCGCAGTGGCCGTTGCGCTGTGGATCGCATGGACGCTCTTCATGGCGAAGCGCGACGATGTGCACAAGGAAGGTGTGGTCGTCTCCTCCGAACCAGCGACGAAACGAGATGTGATTTTGCTCGCGATCGCGGTGCTGCCGTTCGTGCCCTACGTGATCGGCGTCGTCAAGTTCAACTATGGGTTCAATGAGCTGTCCGGGTTCTATCTCATTGCCGGTTTCGCGATTGGCCTCACAGCGGGGCGTGACCTAACGAGCACAACGAAGGATTTTCTCAAGGGGATGGAGACGATGCTCGCGGCCTCGCTGTTTGTCGGCTTGGCGCGCGCTATCAGCGTGGTCTTCACCGACGGCCGCGTGATCGACAGCATCGTGCATGGCCTGGCGCTTCCTTTGAACTATCTCCCTGGCAAAGTAGCAGCCCTAACGATGATTCCTGTGCAGGCGCTGCTACACGTCCCTGTGCCATCGGTGAGCGGCCAGGCTGTCCTCACCATGCCGATCATGGCGCCGCTGTCGGACCTCCTGTCGATCTCGCGCGACGCGGCGGTGATCGCCTACCAAACAGGTGCGGGGCTGGCGGACCTGTTCATCCCGACGAATGGTGCACTGTTGGCCATCTTATTGAGCGCGGGGGTGACCTATGGGCGCTGGTTGCGATTCGCGATTCCCGGCGCGCTGCTAGTCTCGGTTGTCGGCGCTATAGGCGTTATCGTCGCGGCGTAGCTGCGACACACGTTTTCTGGCGCTGGTGAGTTCTGACCGTATACTTGCCGCATCAGGCAAGTCGGACGAGCGATGGCGGACCTTGAACAGACGCAACTTGTCGGCGGACGTTACGCAATCGTCCGTGAAGTCGGTCGCGGCGGTTCGGCGGCTGTTTATGTAGCCACCGACACCAAGCTTGGTGGCTCGGTCGCCATTAAGGCGCTCCATGTCGAGCTAACCGGCTCGCGGATCGCCGACCGGTTTGTGCGCGAAATCAAGCTCATGGCTGATTTCGGCCACGCGAACATCCTCCCTGTACTCGATGCGGGCGAGTGGAACGGGCGGCTGTTCTATGTCATGAAGCATGTAGACGAGTTTGAGACGCTGCGCGACAGGCTGCAGCGGCATCCTGCTGGTCTTCCGCTTGACGACGTGCTGCAGATCGCACGCGGAATTTGCAGCGCACTGAGTTATGCCCACGCTCGGAAGGTCCTGCATCGCGACGTCAAACCCGAGAACATTCTCTTAACGGGTCGTCATGCGTATCTGACTGATTTCGGCATCGCGAAAGCCCTAACGCCTTCGCCAGAGAATCAAGCAACCACGAGCGGTTATGTGCTCGGCACGCACGGCTATATGAGCCCGGAGCAGGAAGTCGGGCATGGGCCGATCGACAATCGCACCGATGTATGGAGCTTGGCGTGTGTCATTTTCGAGTCGATCAGCGGAGTGCACCCGTTCCACAGTCCCGATGCGGCGCGGATGCGTTCGATCAAACTGGCCGACATGCCTGAAGATCTGCGGCGGCACCGTCCGAGTACTCCACTGTGGCTGCAGGTCGCCGTAGAGAAAGGTTTGAAATCGAACCCTGCTGATCGCTGGCAGACGGCTGACGAATTCTCCAGCGCGCTCAGTCAGAACGTGTCGTCCGACTCGCTGAGCGCGGTGCCTAACGCGGCACTCGGAGCATCCGGCGAGGCAGCTATACTGTCGACTCCCGGTCAGTCTCGCGGCTCTGATGCGCTCGCGTTAGGTGGACAAGCCGCTCCGTCGTTCGGCCTCGTGACTCGTTGGCGCAGCAAGGTCCTGCTCGGCGTCGTAGTACTTGCGGCGACAGCAGCGGTCTTGTGGCGCAACATGGCGACGTCGCCGCCGCTTCCGGATCCTAACGTCCTCGCGGTGAACTTTACGGCCTCGGCGTCTCAAACTGAGGTTCGTGGCTTGGCTGACCGGGTGACTGCTGAAGTCGTGCGTGAGCTTTCACGTGTACCGGCGTTTCGAGTTGTATCCCCGACGCTCATGCGAGTCTGCGAGGAGCAAGCTGCAGCGGAGTGCGACAGAATGCTGACCGAACAGCGCGTCGGGACGCGCGTTGAAGGGTCGCTGGACCGAGATGGTGACTCGTTGGTGATCGTCGCTCAACTCGGAGATGAGCGAACGCGCACCGCGATGCCGAGCATCACGCTCAGCGCGTTAGGCCAGACTGGCGCGACCTCAGCGAGTCGACTTGCCGCGCGGCTCTCGATCGCCATACGTCAGCGGCTCGGCACATACGGTTCGCGGGCGTCGCAGCTTGTCTCAACTTCGAGCGAGGAGGCGCCTTCGCTCGTGCGAACGATGCTGCGCGAACGAGCGGACGCCGAGTCGCTCGCTTCCCTGCCCGGCGCGGTCGAGCAGCGCGCCGCGATCGAAGCGCTACGTCGTGCCGATTCGGCTCTCGTGCGTTTGATTGCAATCGAACGTCGCAATGCGCCGCTGTGGATCGAGCGTGCATGGGTCGCGCTGGCGATAGGTCAGCGGGATCAGCCCAACCGCGGCGCGGCGATCGATCATGCGCTCGCGTACGCGGAGTCGGCATTCGTGCGCGCACCGTCGGCTCCAGGGGCGTTCGAAGTGCGCGGCCACGCTCGGCTCGCTCTTTGGCAACTACGCAAAGCGTCGCTCGTACACAGCGTCGAACTGGAATGCGATGCGATCGCGGATTTACGACGCGCGGTGGCTGGGGATGAAAAGCTGCACCGAGCGTGGAGCGCTTTGAGCAGGCTTTTGTGGTCGGCGGGTCGAACGAGCGAAGCGCGGCTCGCTGTTAGTCACGCGATGCAGAACGATGCTTTTCTTGAAGGTGCGCGCACGAGTTTTTCGAATCTGTATTACGCTCAGTTGCTGCTCGAGAACTATCCGGCGGCGCGTCAAATCTGTTTCAGTGGACGCGACCTCTGGCCGTTCGATTACAAGTTTTTGGAGTGCGAGCTCACGCTGATGATGTACGATCGTGCCTCGCCGCAAGACGCTCGATTGGCGCGGCAACTCGTGCTTGACATGGACCGACTCGATTCGCGCGAGAAGGCGCGTGCGATGGGGAACGAGTATCGTGCTTTGTACCGGGATGTAGTTGCGGGCGTTGTCGCGACGCGAAGTGGCGATAGCGCGAGCGGTCGTGCGACACTACAGCGCGTTCGTACTCAGATCGCGGCGACCGGGTCGATGGCGCTGCTGTACGACTTCAGACCGCAGGAGGCCGTTCTCGTCTGGGAGTTAGGCGACGTGAAGGGTGCCAAAGCTCTGCTTGTCGACTGGTTGAAGAATCGCAAAGACGAGATAGCCAACTTTCGCCAGGATGCACTCTGGCGACGCATGGGTCTGCGCGACGACGTTTTACGCCAGGCAAGTTTGCCGCTTGAAACAAGCCCAGCGTGCCAAAGCACTGGAGCCTAACGGCCCTTACGTTCCGCCAACCTTTCGGCGCTCGTCGAAGATCTTCCGGAACTCCTCAGGTGTGAACCATCCCGGGTCGCTATCAAACCGCTTGAAGGCAGGAACCAGATAGTACGGCCCACCTCCGTACGGGCCATCGCACTTGGGGTTGTTGTGCTTAATGATGACCGGGTTGGAGGGTGAGTCATGCCTAACGGCGAGGATGAACTTGCGCTTCGCGGGGTCTCGCAGATCCTGCTTGAGCAGCTTTAGGTTTTCCTCGGGAAAGATCCGCACCTGTTCGTAGTACGGGTAGAGAAACTTTTCAAATGACGAATCGGTCCAGAAAAGCGCATCGGCCGGAGGGCAGCAGTGGCCCACGACCTTCTCGTTCTTATCTACGAAGTCGAGTCTGGCGAATTCCGCAAAGGGCTCACGCTTTCGGTTAGGTATGTGCCGGATAAGCACATACCTCGGCGGTGGCCGGCGCTGGTCGGCCTCGAAGTCTGTTTTTGTAATGATCTCGAGCTCACCGCTGTGGGTATTGGCAACGAGCGTCAGATCGTCGTCCCTCAAGCCATCAGCGGTCTCTCCCAGCCGACGAAGCACCATTCCGCTGAATTCTTCCATCGTGTCAATCCTCGTGAAGGTTCACGCAGCTGCGGAAGTCGAGCGTGCTCAGCTTGGGCTTTCCTGGTCGAGTGCGCAAGGTACTCGACCCTGCGGAGGAGCAGACTGTAATGCAGACGATCTCGTGGGCGGATTTTGAAAAAGTTGAGCTCCGCGTCGGGCGGATCGTGCAAGCGGAGCCGTTTCCACAAGCGCGCAAGCCGGCCTACATCCTTCACGTCGACTTCGGTTCAGACATCGGGATCAAGAAATCCAGCGCCCAACTGACGGAGCTCTACGCGCTCGAGGAGTTGGTCGGGCGGCTCGTCGTCGCGGTCGTCAACTTCCCCGCGAAGCAGATTGGGCCGATGAAGTCGGAGTGTCTGGTGACTGGATTCCCAGACGAGGCTGGTCGTGTCGTGTTGTGCGTACCGGAAAAGCCTGTTCCGTTAGGCAGTAAATTGTTCTGACCCTCACCCGCCCTTGCGCTTCATCGTGGCAAAGGCTGTTTCGACCGACTCAGGGATCAGCAGGTTGTCAGCGATGGCGGCGATCTCCTCCGCTTCCTTCCACGCTTCCTCCAGCGCGGCCAGCTCCCCCTCTAATGCGCGCCGCTCCCCTTCTTCGTGTAGCGCCATCTCGAGTGCGAGTCGGTGCTGACCAGGAAGTGAGAACAAACCGTACTTGTTGAAGTCGTAATGGCCGCTCCAGCGCGAACGCTTCCTCGACGGATACGGGCGCGAATATTCGCCGGCGGTTCTCGTTAGGCGCTCGAGGTACGCTTCGGCGCTGCCGGATTGTTCGATTTCGCCGACCGCTGCCGACACGGCTTTGCGGCCGCCACCAAACCGGTTCACTTTGGGCAGCACGATCGACGCGATACGCTCGGCCTCACGACCCGCGAAGTGGGCACTTCCATTCTTGAACCGAAGGTACAGCGACATGGAGCCGTCGTCCGCGCGGGAGATTGACGACTCACCCAGGTGGCGGCGCCTAACGTGCACCAGCCCGGCGTTCTCGGTGCGGATCTTGGCGACGACCTGCTCCGGATCGCCGGTCACGAGGCGCTGACCGATCTGCGCCATCACCCATCCGAAAGCGCCGATGCCGATCCCCGCGATAGCGCCGCCTGCTGCGACGGCACCGATTGCGGCGACTCCTGCTCCCGCCCCGATGAGCTGACGGCGACGGCGGCGTCCAAATTGATCACCGTAGCGCCAGGCGGCGAATTCGGGGCGCTGTGGCTTGCCGATCCTAACGAGCGTGGTACCGTCGTGCAGGTGCGCGAGACCGATGTTGTCGGTGGCGACGCGGCGCCGTGTATCGCGGTAGAGCTTCTCCGCCTGCTCGATTGCTTCCCAGCGGTCGTCGAGCGGCGTGAGGTTCCAGCGCTCACATTGTCGGCAGACGACCCAAAGCCGGCCCCGCTCGGCATCGAACGCGAGTCGCCGCCCAACCGGAAACGTCTCGATCGCCTCGTTCTGACCGAGCGGCTTGTTGCAGAAGAGACAGGTCGCGTACACTGCAACCAGATATACGAGTACTACTGCCGTGAGTTTTAGCCCGTCCGGCGTTGTTACCGATCTGCCCCCTTAGCGGACTGGCGGCACTGATTGCACATTCCGGCACCCAAGAATACGGAGCTTCGATGCGCCGCGAGTTCGTCATCACGGTCTGCCTTCTTTTCGTATCTACAGCGGCCTCAGCCCAGCCCGGCCGCGGTGGCACGCGCATCCAACCCGGCCTGGAGTGCCCCCCAGGCACAACCGAAATCCGTCCCAACATCTGCCAAGCGCCTGAAATCACCGCGCCCAGCATCCTCGACTATCGGCCCAAATCGACACTCGTAACGCCAGCGCACAGCGTCCCGAAATCGAAGTTCCCATCGATCGACTTCCACGGCCACCCCGGCGACATCGCCTCCGCCGAAGCGCTCGAACGACTCGGCGCCGCGATGGACAGCATCGGCGTCCAGATAATGATTGCCGCGAACAACAGCTCCGGCGACCAACTGAAAAACCAGATGGCCGCCATCCGCGCCTCAGCGAAAATGAAGGACCGCGTGCGTGTCCTAACGGGAATCAGTTTCCGCGACATGACGCCGGGTTGGCAACAGCGCGTCATCACGCAGCTCGAAGCCGATGTCGCGGCTGGCGCCGTCGGCGTCGGTGAAATCGGCAAAGGTTTCGGACTCTCGACAACAAAACCTGACGGCAGTCGCCTCAAGCTCGACGACCCCGAGCTCAAACCGATCTGGGACGCCTGCGCGCGACTCGGCCTCCCCGTCTTCATACATACCGGTGACCCCGCCGAGTTCTTCAAACAGATCGACCTAACGAATGAACGCTGGCTCGAGCTGGCGCTCTTCCCAGGACGTCGCTTTCCACCCGAGCGCTTTCCGAGCTTTGAAGCGCTCGTGACCGAGCGCAACAACCTCTTCCGCAACAACCCGCGCACCACCTTCGTCACCGCCCACATGGGTTGGCAAGCCAACGACCTCGGCGCGTTAGGCAAAGTGCTCGATGAGATGCCTAACGTGCATACTGAAGTCGGCGCGGTGCTCTACGACATCGGCCGGCAGCCGCGCGGCGCGCATGACTTCTTCGTCAAATACCAGGACCGCATTCTCTTTGGTAAGGATTCTTTCCAGCCCGAGGAGTATCCCTACTACTGGCGTGTCTTCGAAACGCGCGACGAGTACTTCGACTACTACCGCGGGTATCACGCGTTCTGGAAGCTCTACGGCATCGATCTGCCTGACGCGGTGCTCAAGAAGGTCTACTATCAGAACGCGCTCAAGTTGATGAAAGGCGTACCTGCAAGTGCGTTTCCGCGGTGAGTCGCTTTCAAGCCGGAACTGTCTCTACTTTCACTTCCGCGGTTCCTGGGGATCGCACGGTTCGTTTTCGCTCGCCGGTCTCGTTGACGATACGCGCGCCGCGGTAGACTGGATCGCAGCCGAGGAATCGGTCGACGCGGAGTACATCGTGTTGATCGCCGCAAGCACAGGCTCACATCCAGCCATCACGTTAGGCGCAAGCGACCCGCGCGTGCGCGCGATTGTCGGCGTGAGCCTGCGCATCGAGCCACGAGCCTTTCAGTTTCCGCGTCCAATGGCCGACGAGTTTGCCGACATGCTGTACGGCGTTACAGGTCAGAAACTGCTCGATCAGTGGGGCGAACTCGTCTCACGGCAGACTCGATACGCGCGTTTGCGCCGAGGAAGATGCTGCTGGTTGGCGCCGGCAAGGACAACATCTTTCCGCCATCGCAATACGCGGCGGCGATAAAAGCTATGGCACACGTTGAGCTCGTGCAGCATGACCAGAGCGACGACGGTTTCGCTGCGCAGCGACCATGGCTGGTCGACAACGTGACGCAGTGGCTCCTCACGAACTCTTAAGTCGCAAGAGTCACGCGCCTACTCCGCGCCGCCAGCACGATGAACGGCGCCGCTGCGAGCGCCGCCACGAGCGCCAGCATCGGGAATCCCCACGCTTGCATGACCACACCTGACAGCGCGCCGGCGGTTGCCCCGGCGAGTCCCATCGTCACATCCGAAAGGCCCTGAGCTGATGCGCGCAGCTGCACAGGAATCGATTCGCTGAGCAGTGTAGAGCCCGCGACCATTGTGGATGACCAGCCGATGCCTAACGCCATGAGTCCGGCAGCGAGGCGCGCCGAGTCGTGTCCCGCAGTTCCAGCGAGCGCGCACGCCGCGAGCAGAAACGCGCCGCCGACGAGAATGACGGGACGGCGACCGATTCGATCAGTGAGCCAGCCAATGACCGGCGCGAAGGCGTACATCCCCGCGATGTGAACGCTGAGAACGACACCGACGATGCGCAGTGTGTGCGCCGCGTCGTGCCCCGCAGCGCGAATGTGCACCGGCGTCATCGCCATAACGCCGATCATGACGACGTGACCCACCGCCATCGCGATCACTCCGAGCCGGGCCGACGGATTGGCGGCAACGACACCTAACGCGCCTCGCATGCCGACACGTGTTTCCGCCGCCGCGTGCGCAGCGGACTGCGCAGCGACGTGTCGCGCTAACGTCGCGGGATCGGGGCGCATCAGCAGCATGAGCACGAACGCGGCCAACCCGAAGAGCACCGCCGAGAAGACGAAAGGCCCGGCCAATGTTGGAATACCATAACCGTCGAGTGATGCCCCGGCGAGAGCGGCGAAATTGGGGCCGGCAACGGCGCCTAACGTCGTTGCCCACACGATCAGCGAGAGGTGGCGGCCGCGCAACGGCGCCGGCGCGAGGTCGACGGCAGCATAACGCGCTTGCATGCCCGCTGCTGTGCCGCCGCCGAAAAGAAAAAAGCCCACGAACAACAGCGGCACTGAATCTCGCATGGCTGCCATGACGACAACGATCGAGCCGACAGCCGCGACGGAATACGTCGCCGCCAGACTCGGTCGACGGCCGCGGCGATGCACGATTTCGGTGGCTGGTACCGCCAACAGCGCAGCGCCAACAACCACAGCACTCAGAGCAAGTCCGGAAACTCTTACGCCCGCAAGCTGGGCGGCGAGCAGCGCGCCAACGGACGATCCGATCGCCACACCGATGCCGCTGATGATCTGGGTGGCGAAGAGGAGGCGCAGCGTTCGCCTCTGGACGGCGGCGAGGTCGATGGCGGACGCAGGCGAGAAGTGCGTGATAGGTTACTTTCTCGTTGCGGCGGCCATTCGCTCGCGTACTTCATCGAGCCAACCCATGACGACGACAGGCGCGGCGTCGCTGCTTACGATGCGCGGGAAGACAAAGCGCTTGCCGTCCGGGAAGATATCGTATCCTGGTTGCACCTCACCGGCCAACGCATGCATCTGGAACAGTGAATCGCGCCTAACAACCGAGAACTCCGGCACCGTCTGCAAGGTGGCGGAGATGAGGGCCGGCCCGCCACGGTAGAAAAGCTCGTTGCTGGTAGGCGACCATACCGGCTCTACCCCGCCGCCTGACGAGACCTGATAACGTCCGCCTGGACCGGGAAAAGGCTGCACGTACACTTCCGGTCTCCCAGTCTCCTGGGATACGTATGCGAGCCAGCGGCCGTCACGGGAGATCCGGGCCTGACGCGGAATCTCGGCGGTGAGTAGCGTGATCGGTTTTCGTCCGGAGTCAGTCTTCATTGGCACCGCTCGGAGCCACCACCTTCCGGCCTCCTGAAGCGTGGTAATCAGATACGCCCCGTCGGGCGTGAAGATCGACGCGCGCGACAGCGGATGAATTCGCTCTGCTGGTGCGCTGGCGTCCCATGGCTGCCACCAGACTCCGGCCGAGTCACCGATTGTCGAAGTAAAAGCGATCCGTCGGCCATCGGGTGTCCAGACCGGTGTATTGGCCGATCCGGTCGTGGTTAGGCGGTCCAGCGTATTGGCAGCAATATCGTGAACCCAGATGTCCAATGAAATCGAGGCCGCAATGCGGCGGCCATCCGGCGAGACGCGGGGATAACGGTAGAAACGGAAGTCCGGTCTGATCGCGCGCATCCTCCCGTCACGCGTCACCTCGGTCAGCTGGACGCCGGTTTCGCCCGACAGATAGACCAGCGTTCCAGTGGGTGACAGAGCGAGATCAGCAACCGCCGCCTGCTGCTTGATCGTCACCCCCTCGAGTAGCGTCACCGGCTCACCGATCACCCGCAGCCGGTCAGGATCAAATCGCACGGCGTTGACTGTGCCGTCGCTCCGCGAAAAGAAGAGAAACCCGTCGGCATAGAACGGCGAGCCGCCAGAGAGGCCGAGGCGAACGATCCTTCTATCGGGCAACCGCATCGCCGCTAGCTCGGTGCGAATGACCGGCGTTATGAGAATTGTGAATAGGATGCTCTTCCCGTCAGGCAAGAACGACGGTGAGCCGTGCGCGTGATCGGTCGAGTCGACGACCGTCACCGTCTCTGGCGGGGCCCCGGCCGCGTTCGTGCGCCAGAGCCCCGAGCCACCCTGCGTGATCCCTTTCGCGAAGATAATCGTACCGTCTTGTCCCCAGGCAAAGCGCCCCGAAGTGCCGGTGATGGTGACCGGGGCGCCTCCCGCTACAGAGACCTTCTTGAGCGCTGGAGGACCTTCTCCAGAAAGGAAGCCGATCCACTGTCCGTCCGGCGAGAAGACCGGATTGGACGCGCTTTCAATCCCGGGTATGCGCTTTGGCGCCAACTCGTCGAGTCTTCGCAAATAGAGGTACCCTTGCGTCCCCCCTACGTACGCGAGTGTGGACCCGTCCGGGGAGAAGGCCACCGACCGTCCGATGACAGTGGTGTTCACTCGAGCGTCGTTAGGCAAATCTAGGGTGAACCGTGCGTGCATCGCCGCGGGCGCGTCGGGCCGTTGACTCAGCGCCCATACCGTGGTCAGCACCGCCAGCGCCGCCAGCGCGGATGCGCCTAACGCGATCGGCTTCCAGCGCGATGCCGGCCCTGACCTCACGGCCGGTGCCGCGTAGATCGCGCTTACTCTTCCCTGCAGGGCGTCGGCAAATTCATGGCCCGTCGAAAACCGATCTGCCGGCAGCTTTTCGAGGGCGCGCTGTATGGCGGCATCGACATGCGCAGGGACAGTGTGCCGGAGTGCGCTGAGCGGGCGGGGAGTTTCGGTCAGCAACTTGGCGATGATCGCTTGGGCCGTTGTGCCGTTGTGCGGCGGTTCGCCGCTCAGCATCTCGTACGTCACCGCGCCGAGCGAATAAATGTCGGTTCGTCCATCGACGCCGCGATCACCGGTCGCCTGCTCCGGCGACATGTAGTGCGGTGTGCCTAACGAAAGCCCCGTCTGCGTGATGCGCGTGCCGCCGGCCTTGGAGACAGCCAGCGCGATCCCAAAGTCGGCGATCAACGGCTGCCCATCGTGCAGCAGGATGTTCTCGGGCTTAAGGTCGCGGTGGATCACGCCGTGGCGATGCGCGTAATCCAGGGCCCCCGCCACCGCCGTCGCAAGCCGGATCGACTCCTCGATTGGAAGCTGTTTCTCACGGTCCAGCCGCTGCCGCAGGCTCTCGCCCTCGACGTACGGCATGACATAGAATAGCAGCCCCGCGCTTTCACCCGAGTCGAACAGCGGCAGGAGGTTCGGGTGCTGGAGATTTGCGGTGACACGAATTTCGCTCAGGAAGCGCTCGACCCCGAGCACAGCGCCGAGCTCGGGACGGAGCACCTTCAGAGCAACGCGCCGATCGTGGCGCACGTCCCGCGCCGCGTACACGGTTGCCATCCCGCCGGCGCCGATCTCGCGGTCGATCGTATAACGTCCGGCAAGTGCGGCCTGGAGTTGGCCGGTGACGTCCATGCGCCCGAATTTATTGCGAGCCGCTGAGAGGGTAAGGGCTCTATTCGATCGTCGATCGACGCAACGGACGCGTTAGGCAACCGCTGACAGCGAGCGTCAAAAGTTGCCGTCGATGCCAAGTGTCCACACCAGCCGCGACTCCAGCCCTCCTCGCCGAAGAGGGACGAGGGCATTTGCAACCAGGATCGGCCCTCCCAACACGCGAAATTTCATGCCAAACGATCCGTGCACGCGGTGGTCTTTCATGTTCGGAATGTTGGTCGGCACAACACTGCGCTCCACCGGAAACTGGATGCGCACGGCATGGGGGAGCCTGAGCCCACTCCCGCCGACCTGCCATTCCGAAATGACGTCCATCGCCAGCGTCGCCCAGTCCGACATCGGCTGATCGAATCCAGCAGTCGCCAGAGCGGCGTCGCTGCGCCCCTCCCCCGTTCGCAGCTCGTAGCCAAGGTTGACGTGCGGCGAGAGGCTTCCCAAGCGCGACG
>JBQTIF010000170.1:0-4471 GCA_052388395.1 Gemmatimonadaceae bacterium
CACATATTCGTGTTGCTCACGTGGCGCCAATGTGCGAAGGATCGCAATCGCCGGGCACACAACCGTCTGAAACGGTGGGCCCGCATGATCACCCGACGCGCTGAGCACACGGAAGAACCGCGGGCACGGATTTCCTCCATACGTCACGGGGAAGTCCGAAATGTTCTCGATAGTTACTCGAACCGCGACACTATCGCCCAGGCGCACCGACGCAGGTGCATGCGCCGTGAGCCTCACTTCCGCGTCAGACTCCTCGAATAGACCACACGCCGCGAGGAGAACCCAGGTTGCCGCAACAATGCAGCTTCGAATGCTGAATCGACGATCGTTATGCACCTTAGACCAACCTGGGTATTCAATCCCCCGCAACGACTTCTCTTGCTTCTTCCTTCGACCTTTGCCCTTCGACCTTCGACGTCTCAACTTTCACTGCACACACCTTGAACTCCGGTATGTGCGCATACGGGTCTAGCACGGGATTCGTCAGCAGATTCACCGCTGCTTCGCGATAGTGCATCGGGATAAAGATCTGCCGTCGCGCCACTCGGTCTGACATGCGTACGCTGATGCGCAACTCGCCGCGCCGGGATGCAACACGTACTTCATCGCCATCTCCCACACCCAGCTCAGCCGCATCGTTCGGATTCAGCTCGACAATCGGCCCTGATTCGCGCGCATCGAGCGCGAAGGATCGCCGCGTCATCGTGCCGGTGTGCCAGTGATACATCTGGCGTCCCGTATTCAGTAAGAACGGATACTCCTCGTCAGGCAGCTCGGCGGGGGGCAAGAACTCAACGGCAACGAACTTCGCCTTGCCATCAGTCGTCGGGAACGCGTCATCGAACAAGAAGTCGGTCCCCATGTGCGTCTGATCGAGCACCGGATACTGCAGCCCTCCAGTCCCACGCAGTCTGTCGTGTGAGACTCCGCGCCAGCTCGGCGTGACCTGCGCGATCTCTTCCATGACTTCCGCAGCGTTCGTGAACGGAGTCGCAAGCCCAAGACGTTCGGAGAGGTCAATGATGATCTCAAGATCGCCGCGCGCGTCTCCCGGCGGCGCGACAGCCGCTTCCGCGAGCTGAATGCGACGTTCCGTATTCACATACGTCCCCGTTTTTTCAGCGAACGATGCGCCAGGCAATACAACGTCGGCATAGCGCGCTGTTTCAGTCAGGAATAGATCCTGTACCGCGAGAAACTCCAGCTCCTTGAACCAGTGCTCCGCGTGAGACACCTCCGGATCCGATAGAATCGGATTCTCGCCCATGATGAACATCCCACGCACAGGCGAACCGTCAGCGACGATTTGAGTGACCTTGAGGCCCACTTCGAGTGGAATGCGCTCGTCAGGCACGCCCCACGTACTCGCGAACGTGTGCCGGATCGCCGGATCAGTCACCGGCTGATAGTCTGTATAGACCATCGGAATGGCGCCCATGTCGCTCGATCCTTGAACATTGTTCTGGCCGCGGATCGGAAGCATCGCCGCCCCCCAACGACCAATCATTCCGCAGGCCAGCAGCAGATTCAGCAGCGATGCGACGATGTCGGTGCCAGTCTGATGCTGTGTGAGGCCCATTGCCCACAGCGTGGCGCTACGCGGACCGCGCGCGTACCACTCGGCGGCTTGTCGTATTAATGAAGCAGGCACACCCGAAATCTGCTCTGCCTGCTCCGGAGTGTACGGCTTCACCGCCGCACGCACTTCGTCGAAGTCGTGCGTGCGAGACACGATAAACTCCTTGTTCTCGAGGCCGAGCGCGAGCACGTGATGCAGCATGCCGTTGAGCAGTGCTACGTCTGTCCCCGGTAAAGACTGCAGATGGATGTGTGCCCGGGCAGCAAGTTCGATACGCCGCGGATCAGCGACGATGAGCTTCGCGCCACGCTTGACCGCGCGCTTGATCGCGGCGCCAAAGACGGGATGACTCTCCGTTGTATTCGCGCCGAGTATGAATATGACGTCTGATTCTGTCTCGACTTCACGCATTGAACCCGACGCCGCGCTGGTATTCATGGCGCGCTGCATCGCGCTCACGCTCGACGAGTGACAGAGACGCGTGCAGTGGTCGACGTTATTCGTACCGATCGCGCCGCGGAAAAGACGCTGTAGGAGATAATTCTCTTCGTTAGAACACTTGGCGCTTTGAAAGACGGCGAGCGACTTCGGTCCGTGCGTATCACGCAAGCGCACGAGTTCTTGAGCGACAATCTCCATTGCCTCTTCCCATGTCGCTTCGCGGAACGGTTCGTACCAACTCTTTGGCGTTGCCGCGCGATCACGCGGATCGCCGAGCGTGTCCATTCCCGTCGGCGCGCGTCGAAACGGATTCGTGCGTGGAGGTCGATTCTTCTTGGTTTTCGACTCGCCTTGTATTTCTGACCACGGACCGCCGCGTCTTCCATATGTAGGAACGCCGTCGTGCGACGCGTCAAAGACCCAGCGATCGCCCTTCTTTGTCCAACCTTTGCGGATAAGCGGTTTGAGGAGACGATCGCGATGCTGCACGAAGTCGTAACCGAAGCGACCCTTCACGCATGTCGATCCACTATTCGGTGTGTTCTCTTCGATCCAGGGTGAACGCACGTGCACAACTTTTTCGTCGCGCACCTGAAGATCGATCTGACAGCCAACGGCGCAGTACGGACAGACTGAACGAACTTCTTTGTCGGGCTGCGGCATGTCTTTCGAGCGCATCTGTTCGATGAAGGCACCGTTGTTTGCGCGCACTGCCATCGGCAGGATGTCGTGAATGGCGCCTGTTGGGCACACACGGACACACTCGCCGCACCATGTACATCCCGCGTGCTCTGGATTGCCATCGGCGCCGACGATGATCTGCGCGTGCTCGCCGCGATACGCGACGTCAAGGACGCCAACGACCTGAATGTCTTCGCACGCTCGCACGCATCGAGTGCAGAGGATGCACGTCGACATATCGTGCCGGATGATGAGATCGCCGTCGCGCTCATCACCCTCTCTCAGTGGGAGATCGTTGCTCCGCGTCGTTGGAACGTCGTAGCGTCGCACCAGTAGCTCGAACTCGTTGCGATCGCCGTTGTCGGGGATTTCTTCGACCGGATATCGCTCGAGCAACATCGATAGAACGCCGCGTCGGTTCTTCACTGCTGCCATCGACTCTGTCGTGACCTTCATTCCTTCGCTCGCTTGTGTTGCGCACGCTGGAACGAGCTTTGGATTCCCTGCTACTGAGACGAGACAGATGCGGCAGTTGCCGACGTTCGTGAGTTTCGGATACCAGCACAGCGTAGGTACATCGATCGCAAGCTCGCGCGCGGCGTCGAGAATCGTCGCGCCGTCACGAACGTTGATTGTGCGACCATCGATGGTGAGTGCGGGCATCTATCTCAACTCCACACGCGTTGCATCGAACAAGATGCATGTCGTGCGATGGATGAAGAAAGTGGTGTTTGCTTGCATTGTAGTGCGTAATGTGTGCGTAACTTCTATATTCGCCGTCAGATACAACGGAGCGCGCAAGAGGAAATCGCGTGGGTTTATCCCGAACTGAGTTCCTCGACGTCGAATCGGTCGCAGCAGTACGCGGCGAACAACTTCTCCAACGCACCGCGGGTTTGGCGACGCGGGAATTTGCGCTCCCCCTTTTTCTCTCACTCGCTCAACACTTCTGCCTGACGATGCGCGCGCCAACAGTACGCTGTGTGCGCGTTTCTGCGTTTTCTATTCGAGCCTCTGCAGCGCGACGTGCGTGCACGACTCCGCACTCCACTGCGTCGCGAGATTACGCGAGCCGCACCGGGGCGACTCGCATGGTGCGCGAAGCCGCAGCACGCGGCGAGGCTCATCCCTTTGCGTTCGTGATGTAACGCACTCTCACATCAATCGTCGAGGTCTTCAGATCGCGACGGTTCATGCGTAACCGCTGTTCGACAATTCAGGTTTGTTGAGTTGCGCTGCGGGAGCAGCGCGTAGGACCAACCGAGTCAGAGCATCGCTCGGTTGTGGCCCACCGATCCACCGGGGGATCGGAAGGGCGTTCCACTTTAGTCATGGAGACAAGTACCATGGCCGCAAGAAAGAAAAAGGCTGCACGTAAGGGTGGGAAAAAGAAGGCCGCAAAGAAAAAGTAGTTCTCGGCCTACGAAAAAAGCCGGCGAAACATCGCCGGCTTTTTTTGGTGTGCCCAGCATGAACACTGACTTGGAGGTGAAAGTCCTCTGGGGAGTTGGTCGCAACGACCCGAGCGAACCGCAAGGCGAGGATCGTGAGAGACTCGCTGAAAGAAGCGGGGTAGCGAGACCTGCGGGGTGACGTACAGAAACCGGATCTGAGGCGCAACGGCTCAGGGCGAGCGGGCCAATGACCGCGAAGCTCTCGCGACCAAGGAGCCGTTCCGTAAATCCGGCGCTCGTGCAGGGACAGTCAGTGGGCTTACCTGGGGAGATCTCGCCTCATGCCTGAACGGGTGACGCCACGTCGGCAGCGACG
>JBQTIF010000171.1:0-12624 GCA_052388395.1 Gemmatimonadaceae bacterium
TCCTGCCTCGAATCAAAATCGAGGCGTTGGAGGTGTCCACTCACCGGGGGCAACTTCACATAGTTGGTATTCGTTACGTCGCAACATCGACTTTGGCGTGCTGAACTATGGGACGGAGCTTCATACGATCCTACGTGCACGACCGAGATCGGCCCGCCACGTGGTCGTTGTTGACAACCGCGCTCGTGTATCTCGACGTTAGGCAATCGGGCCGCCTAACGATGATCGCTGCCGCTATTCAGTCATCTCGCAACAGCCGTTGAGACAGCGGTACCAATTGCCTTCATCACGCGCCATCCAGCGCCAGCGTACCGTTCCCGGAATCGTAAGTCGGTGACCGGCTGGGATACCCGGTCCCGTCAACGTCGTAGGTGCGTCGAATCGCCTCACGCAGCGAGCGGCGTGGCTAGGCGCACTGCCGTCCGCACGCTTAACGATCGCCCACCACCCACACGATGCGGCAGCGGCCGCCGCAGCTATCGGCGGAATCGGGTTACCGTTCAATGCGCTCCAGATGTTCACACACGTACCAGATGGCGCGCCTGTCGCGTCGTTGCATAGTGTAACAACGTTAGGCGCGGTGACGGTCGCTCGCGCGAAGTTGAACTTCCTCGCGTACTCGAGCATCGCCGCAGCATCGACGGCGCCAGAAGGTGCAAGGGATACAGTCGCGACCGGAACGACATGCCCTATGAAGTCACCTGGATCATTGTGGTCCCCGAGCTTCGGATCCGGGACTATTGTCCCCAGAATGCCACTCGGCACCAGTCGGCTTCGGTCTTTGGGGTCGCCTTTAGCGAGCAATTGTTGGTCATACCAGCCCTTGATCAATCGGACGCGGCGAACTTCCGCTGGGTCTGTTGAAAGGACGGGCAACGGTGACGATGCTCTGAAGCCCTTGCGTCCGATTTCACACCATGCTGCGCCGCACTTGACTCCGATGTATTGCTGGGTATTGACACTGTCCCAGTCCCAACGCGCGACCGCGGGATAGTCGCGCTCAGCCGAAAAGCCGGCAGGCGATGTTGCGCGGACCTCCAGCATTGTACCGAGCCGCTCACTAGTAAGAGCGACGCTTGGACAGCGCACGTTGACGCCGCCCTTGGGCACCATTGCGGCCTCCCACCTCCCGTTCTGTATGAAGATATATAGGCAGTTCAGCCAAGGCTCGATGCCTAACGCCGGATATCGGCCTTCCGCATAGATCTCCGCAATTGGAACAGCAACCGGGCTCGCGGCGGGCTGGCCAGCAGGGGGAGGCGGTTGGGTAATCGTCGGAAGACCGCCCGCAGGTCCAATAGCCGGTGTCAAGATCGCGGGCGCAGGAAGCTGCTGCACTTGTAGATCGCTGAGAAGGCTGTCGATACGCCAGGACGCGAGAATGGCGTAAAACTCGAGGTAGCGTGAGCGATTGTCCTCCACTGCAATGAAACGCTGGCAGTCATGAAACTCAGGCACATTGATGATTGGCCTAACGAGATCGACGGCATCCTCCAGTGCACGGTGCAGGGAGTCCGTCGGATCCCCGACCCACGAGTGCGGGCACTCACGTCGCATAGCGAGAAATGCAGGCGGAGCGAGCGAGGAGGGCGCCGGCGGCGCACACGCAATGACCAGACTGATGCTGGCGAGGGCTAGGACGCCACAGCGCAGGTCGGTCGACATCTCGGCCTCAGGGTTGTAGTCGTTAGGTTGACGAACGGTAGAGTTATCGCAACAACGCCTGCATATCTGAGACAACAGGCTGCAAAAAGTGGTCAGCGTCAGACCATAGGACTTGGACAGCCCGCCCCCATCGTGCTACCGCCGTCTGGTCGCGTAACGCTCGACCGAGCCGAGCGCGTAGGGCCATGGCTCGGACGAGAGATCCTGCGTGCAGGGGAGATGCAAGTGCATTCGGAGAAATCTGCGGCAGAGTGGCGAAGGTAGGGTCTAGCCACTTTGCAGCCGCCGCCGTATCGCCGACCGCGGCGAGTAGCTCAGCTTCAGGATACAGCGCGTCGAGCGTTAGGGTCTCAGGCAGCATCGTGCGACGGGCAGATCGGATACGATCCAAGGTGTGTCGCAGCGTCGAGGTGTCGCGCCTTGCGAGAGCTGTTTGAAGGTCTACGAGCCAGTCTCCCTGATTCGCGTATTCGTTCATTCGGGGCGACGTGTGTGTAGGAAAAGCCATACTCGCGGCGCGGATAATGACAGCATTCCGAACAAAGGTCCGCTCGGAGGGGGGCAGTGACCGATCGATGATGGCGAGGCTGCGCTCCTCCAGGCTTACGAGACTGTCAAAGGGCCCGCCTAGCGCAGAATACACGAGAAGAGGTGCCGCGCTAGACCGGAGCACAACTGGCACATGCATGGCCGCTGACACCTGCGGTGTGCGAGAGTAGTTCGCTGCAGCGTGTGCACGACCGGTCAGGGCGGCCAGACTCGCCAGCAATAGTGGATCTCGTGTGGTGCCTGGTGACTGCGACTGCAACAGCGAATCTGCCAGGTCCCTCGCGCGCCGCAATCGCATCAGATCTGCATTTTGGAGCGAGAACGCGACTTGCATCCACACCTGCGAGCCGAGCACCCGAACGAGTTCATCGGCGGTGCGTGCAAGCGCGCGCGCTGCGGTGAGTGTGTCTAGCGCAGAGTCATCGCCAAGCATGGCGAGCGATATAGCCAATGCGTGCCGTGCATCAACGCTGTTCGGGAAGGATGCGACCCAAGTCGATGACACGTCTCGAACCGCGCGACGGAGGTTGCGCACCGCTTCACTGTAGGCAGACACGGCATTTGGTCCAGACAACATGGTAGCGCCGACCGGATACGGAATGAACACCAACGAGTCCTTCATCCATGTTGGCTGGGAGTAAAACCGTCCCGTATCGGGCGGCGTTGCTCGCCCATCACGACCGTGATAGCCACCGCTCTTGAACAACGCTCGCAGCGACTCAAACGACTGATCTCGGAAGGAGAAGAGCATAGCTGGGAGCAGCCTGAATGCGCGACGGTAATCGTGTAGCGCCTTGTGATAACTCGTCCGGAAGCGCCATCCGGAGGGACTTTGCAGATCGCGCACGACGCTGATGTCGCTTACCTGACAATGTGCGGAGCCAAACCAGGCGTATGCATTGGTTGAGTCCTCCCTCGTTAGGCGCCACCATCTCTCACAAGCGTTCCGGGAATCCTCATTTGCCTCTGCAGCGATGGCTGCCGCGAGCTCGGCTTCGCCCGCGACAAGATCCTCGTTGCGCTGGAGGGCTTGTTGCGCGGCGGTGTTCCAGCGCGCCCGTTCAACCCCGCGCCATGAGCGGGCAAGAGCAAGCCACAGGTGCGCACGCCCATACGTGCGATCGTGGTCGACTGCAGCTTGAAAGTGTGAGTCGGCCGCTGACAACTGCCAGGCGTTCATCGCCGCGGCACCCAGTGCGAAGGCCTGACGTGAAGCAAGATTGCGCCCCGGTCGCGCGACAAAATCGTTAGGTGGAGCGCCATGACGGAACAACAGTCGATCCACAAGTTTCTCAACGCGTCACGGCCATGCAGCATCATCGCTAGCTAGGCAACTGCTGAAATCAACTAGCAACTGGCCGTTGTATTCTCAAACCTACATAAGAAACCGCACTAAGTCGCCGGCTCCCGACAAAGAAGCGGCTATCGTTCGGTCCTGCGGCCTTCCGGATTCCGTCACAGTGATGCCCGTCCACCGCGTCAGCCCGTCACTCACGAGTCCCATGAAGTCAGGAAACACGTTAGGCGCCACGTCAACGCGTGTGGGTGAAAGTACTGCGTAGCGCGTGGTGTCGCCTAACGCGGCTGCCGAAACCCTCGTGCGCCACGGCGTGAGGACAGCCATCGCTCCGCCCAGCACAACCACAGTAGCCGCTGCCGCGATCCAGGCGCGCCGGCGCCGTTTCGCCGGCTGCACCCCAGCATCCGCATTGAGTCCGAACTGCAACAGCTCCAGCCCGGCGTCGAATTCCGCCGCTGTTCCAATCCGATCCACTGGTGCCTTGGCCAATGCCCGCTGCAAAAGTCGATCAAGCGCCGGCGGGACGCTCGTGCGCACGACCGCCACCGACGGCACCGGAAGACTCATTTGCTTCGCGGCGATGCTCTGTGGCGTCGGCCCAGTGAATGGCGGCTCTCCTGCCAGCATTTCGTACAACACGCAGCCGACAGCATAGATGTCAGTGCGCGGATCGAGTCGCGTCTCCCCGGACGCCTGCTCAGGGCTCATGTAGCCTGGCGTTCCCACCGCAATACCTGACTCGGTCACGCGCTCACCGGCGGCCTCGCTATACGCGCGCGCAATGCCGAAGTCCGCAACAATCGCGCGTCCGCCTTTCAACAAAATGTTCGCGGGCTTGATGTCGCGATGCACGATGTTCTGTTCGTGGGCCGCGCGCAGCGCCGAAACGACGTCCCGCGTTATGCGCAGCGCGTCGCGCACCGAAAGCTGTTTGTCGCGGCGCAGTCGCTCGCGCAACGACTCTCCGTCCACCATCGGCATGACAAAGAACGGACTTCCGTCGTGCGTCCCTGAGTCGAGTATCGGGACAATCAGCGGATGCTGCAGCCGACTGGTGAGCGAGATCTCGCGCAGGAACCGATCGGTTCCGATGGATCCGGACAGCGCCGGATTGAGCAGCTTGATCGCGACCGGGTGTTCGGTCGTCGTGTCTACCGCAAGATAGACAGTCGCCATGCCGCCGGCGCCTATCGTTCGAACTACGCGATAGCGGCCGGTGACGAGAGTGTCGACTGCAAGACCGGAAAGCTCGTCGGCCACGGAGGAGCCCTACAGGAAGACCCCTATTATGAAGGCCGCTGCTCCGGTGGGGAACTAGTGGTAGTACGAGGTCTGAGGTCTGAGGTCAGAGGAAATAGGAACGCCCCCGGCTCAAGCGAGCCGAGGGCGCTCAGTATCGGGTCAGAAGACCTAACGCGATTCGGGCGCGGCGATCACCGCGGTTCCCGGTAGCGCACGCTCGACGCGCAACTTCTGCTTCAGCGTCTTTCCATTCACGGTGATCGACACCAAGTAGTCGCCGGGGCTCACGGTCTGGGCGGCGCCGCCGCCACCACCACCGCCTCCCGCACCAAAGCCACCCGTCTGAATGCCGAGCCGAGTCATGAAGTTCTGACCGCCGAAGCCACCGCCAACTCCAGTCGGCTGGCCTGGGAGGTTGAAGAGCTGCACGAGCTGCTGCAACGCGTGGAAATCCGGCTGTCCGGCCTGGCCCCCTTCCATTCCCATGGCGCCAAGCAGGGCGCCTAACGCGGCGCCACCAGCACCACCGCCGCCGCCACCACCGCCACCTTGACCGGCCGCTTCACCCGGACGCGCGTTCCATCGGCCAGCTGCGGCTGCTCCGCCGCCGCCGCCGCCGCCGCCGCCGCCGCCCTCGCCTCCGCCACCACCACCCCCGCCCGCGCCGCCAGCTTGGCCAAACTGGCCGCTCTGGAACGCTTGCCTAACGCGCCCCACGAGCTGTGCATTCGTCCCGGCTTTCTCGAGCGAGTCGAGCACGGTCGTGATGCGATTCATCTGCTGCGTGGAATCGCGCTTCTGCGCGACAGAGAGCGGTCGACGCGGCGGGGCTTTCCCCTGATACCCCCAGGTCACGCGCTGCAGACCGGGGACGCCGGCGCCGTTCACGGTGCGGATCGTATCGCCAGTCACATCCTGTACGACCACGCGTACCTGGCCCTGCGCGCGATTCGTTAGGCGGTACACGATATTCGCGCCATACGGCGGACTGGGTGCCTCGTAGATCAGCTGCGCCACCGCTTGACCTTCCACGGGCGGCTCACCCCACTGAAACGCCGTCGTCGGCGCGAACAAGTGCGCCTCGGCCGCGACGATCTGCGGCGTGAGCTGCTGTAGCGGCGCGATGTCGACGATGTAGAACGAGCGCCCGTGTGTCGCCGCGATCAATTCATTGTCACGCGGATGGATGGCGAGATCATGGACTGGCGTCGTCGGGAAACCAGTCATGAAGCGCTGCCAGCTCTCACCGCCGTTCAGCGACGTGTAGACGCCGACATCGGTACCAACAAAGAGCAGATCCTTGTTCACGCGATCCTGTCGGATCACGTGCACGAAGTCAGGTCCCCCTGTCGGAAGGTTCGCCGCGATTGAGCGGAAGCTCTTCCCACCATCGCTCGTTTTGTACGCGTACGGCGTGAAGTCACCGTGCCGGTGATTGTCGAACGTGATGAAAAATGTCAGCGAATCATGCGACGACGGCTCGACGCGGCTCACGTACGTGCCAGCCGGTACGCCAGGGAAGCGTCCCGTTAGATCATCCCACTTGCCGCCATCGTTCCACGTAATCCAGACCTTGCCGTCGTCCGTCCCCGCCACGAGGATCCCCGGCCGCACTGGCGACTCGTTGAGCGAGACGATCGTTCCATATGTCTCCGCACCCGTTAGGTCGGGCGTCACACCACCCGTAGCCCGCCGCGAGACACGGATCTTCATTGTGTCGCCAACCGTTAGGTCCGGCGAAATCGCATACATCTCGTCGCCGCGCTTTGTCGACTTGAGCACGCGGTTCGCGCCGAAGTAGAGTGTCGTCGGGTTGTGCGGCGAAATGAGGAACGGCGTGTTCCAGTTCCAGCGCAGATCGAGCATTACCGAATCGACACGCTGGCGTGCGCGCAGATCGGCAATGCGGCGACGCTGCGCCGCGGTGAGCGGCGCCGCCGTGTCGGGGCGCTCGATGATCACCGAATCTTCGTACATGTCGTAGCGCGGCCGGTACTGAGGCCTAACGAGTGGCGTCCGGATCCCCGTGCGCAGATCCACGCGGCCGATGTTGCCGCCCTGTGACTCGCTGTAGATGATGTTCGGATCGGTCGGATCGTTCTGCGTGACGAAGCCGTCACCGCCCGAGATCGAGAACCACATCGCGTTCGTGATCGGCCCATTACGCCGCCGACTCGGCCCACACCAGGAATAGTTGTCCTGCGCCCCGCCGCAGACACGATAGGGAACGGAGAAGTCGTAGCTCACATTATAGAACTGCGCGATCGGAATGCTGTTCGGCGCGAGATAGTTGCCGCCTTGATCGAAGGTGATCGCCACGCCGCCGTCGTTGCCGACAATCATGCGCTCTGGATCGTTAGGATCGATCCACATTCCGTGGTGGTCGACGTGCACGCCGACGGTCGCGCTCATAACAGTTTTGCCGCCGTCATTGGAGACGCGCACCGGCGTGGACGACCAGTAGACGCGATTGGGATTCTTCGGATGCACGCGTACCTGCGAGTAATAGAAGGGGCGCGTGTTTTCGTTGTTGGTGCGCGTCCAGGTGGCGCCGCCGTCTTCCGAGCGATACAAGCCAGACAGACGCTGCTGTTGCGGCGCCCTGCCTACTGTAGCCCCCGCTCCGGCGCTACGCACCTTCGCATCTGACGCGTTAGGCAGCGTGTCGGCTTCGACCTGCGTGTACATGACTTTCGGATTCGATTGCGAGATAGCGACCGAGATGCGACCCTTCGTCGACTCCGGCCAGCCACCGCCTTTGACTTCCGTCCACGTCTTCCCGGCATCGGTCGATTTCCACAACGCGGAGCCGGGACCGCCGGACTTGAGGAAGTACGGACCGCGCACGCGCTCCCAGCTCGAGGCCCAGATGACGTCGGGGTTCGACGGATCGAGCTGCACGTCGATGAAGCCAGCTTTGTCCGAGATGAACTTGATGAGCTGCCACGTGGTACCGCCGTCTTCGGTCTTGTACAGACCACGCTCCGGATTGCTGTTCCAGATCGCGCCTAACGCGGCAACGTAGACGATATTCGGATTGGTCGGGTGTACCTGGATGCGGCCGATCGTCTGCGTTTTCTCCAGCCCCATCAGCTTCCAGGTCGTACCGCCATCGGTCGACTTGTAGATGCCGCCGCCGGGAGAGATCGAGTTGCGCGAATTCGGCTCGCCAGTGCCGGCCCAGATCTGTTGTGTGTCACTCGGCGCGATTGCGAGCATCCCCATGGAGATGACCCGCTGGTTGTCGAAGAGGGGTCGCCACGTGACCCCGTTGTTCGTCGACTTCCAGATCCCGCCCGCGGCCGACGCCATGAAGAATGATTTCGACGGCGAAGGGATGCCGACGACGTCGCTCACGCGGCCCATGAAGTTGGCCGGGCCGATATTGCGCCAACGCAAGCCCGCGAGTGTCAGAGAATCAGCCTCGAAAGGGCGTCCATTGGTTTGCGCCACCCCGGCGACAGCGGCGGTGATAAAGACGATTGCGCCCACGAGCGCGTGCGCGCGACGGCGATTCCACGAAATCATATGGGCCAGCGGGAAGAGGGTAGGGGCGCCGACTACGTGCGACGGCGCGATCAATAACGTGCGCGGTGGGCGAACCGCTGTCACGTCCCCGGTGACAAAGCATGTCACCACGATCAGCTGTCACGCACGCCGAATCGAGTGGGTTGCGACAGTCATGCACTAATCCATTTGCGAAGCACCGTACGATCCCCGCCTGCACGGAGGCCGGCGGGTGATACTCGCTGCACGCAGCACCCCAGGAGGGACGATGATGAATCGAATCTGGTCTATTCTCTTTTCTGCCGCCGCGCTCATGGTCGGGGCTGTGCCCAGTACCGCGGTCGCGCAAGGCGCGGGCGTGGTGCGTGGCACAGTCACGGATTCAGCGACGCGACGGCCAATCGAAGGCGTTCAAGTGACCGTGGGAGGAACGACGGTCGGCGCCTTAACCACTGTCACAGGGCAATTCGTCGTGCGCGGCGTGCCGGCTGGCAATCGACTGGTACGCGCGTCGCGACTCGGCTTCACGCCGCTGCAGCGCGAAGTCACGGTTAGGCCTAACGACTCAGTGACTGTAGACTTCACTATGCGCACTGCCCCGCTCAACCTGTCACAGGTCGTCGTAGTGGGCTACGGCACGGCGAATCGGCGCGAGGTGACGAACGCTGTCACCACGGTGCGCAGCGAGGCGATTGTCAATGTCCCGACCGCTAGCGTCGACGCCGCCCTGCAAGGGAAGGCGCCCGGTCTTCAGGTCATTCAGAACGCCGGCAACCCCGGAAACGGAATGACCGTCCGCGTGCGCGGATCGTCTTCGCTCTCGGCCGGAAATGATCCGCTGTACGTGATCGACGGCGTCCCGATGCTGCGCGAGAACTACTCGCAGCTGTCGATGGGCGGTCAGGATCTCACGGCTGTGAGCGGACTGAGTCCTGATGAGATCGCCAGCATCGACGTTCTCAAAGACGCATCGGCGGCCGCGATCTATGGGTCGCGCGCGTCGAACGGCGTCGTGCTCATCACAACCAAGCGCGGGCAGGCGGGGCGACCACGCATGCAGATCAGTGGCTACTACGGCACACAGGATCTCTCCAAGAAGGTCAACCTCCTGAATGCCAAGGAATACGTCGCCTACTTCAACGAGGCGGCGAAGAACGACGGCTATGGCGACGACGAGCTTCCGTTCACGCCTGGCGTGGACGATACGGTCAACACCGACTGGCAAAACGAAATGCTCCAGACAGCGCCGGTTTTCGATATGGCGCTCGGCATGAGCGGCGGGAGCGACCGGATTACCTACTTCTTGTCAGGCGCGTTTTTCAACCAGAAGGGGATCATCGTCGGATCGAAGTACAACCGCGCCAACATCCGTGCGAACCTCGATTTCATGCCCTCGTCGCGCTTGAGCGTGCGCACGTCGATCGGCTTCAATCGGGAAGACAACGATCGCAACGAGAACGACAACACCATCGATGGTGTAGCGACAAATGCGATCGCGAACCAGCCGAACGTACCGCTGCGCAATCCAAACGGCACGTTCACATCCACCGACGACGGTCTGGAATACACCAATCCGATCGCGCTCGGCGTACTCGATGCGGCCGAATCGCGCACCCTGCGCGCGTTAGGCAACACGGAAGCGCAGTACAGTATCACCAACGCGCTGCGTCTCACGGGGCGTGTCGGTGCCGATGTGCTCAACCTGCGTGACCTGCGTTGGAATTCGCCGAAAGTGATTGGCACCTACGCGGCGAGCACTCGTGGCATCGCGCAGCAAGGAAATACAACGGTGGGACGCTACGTGCTCGAGTCGTTCCTGACGTACGACCTTCCGTCACGTCGCTTCGGTGCGTTCACGATCACCGGTGGGTCCGGCGTCGAATACAACACCGCCGAGAGCGATTTCCTTCAGGGCGAAGGGTTCGGCAGTGAGAAATTCCGCTATGTCGGCAACGCCGGAAAGATCACGTCGTACGACGGCGGCCGCACCGACAACAACCTTGTCTCGTTCTTTTCGCGCGCGAACTGGGCGCTGAACGACAAGTACTTCGCCAGTGCCAGTGTGCGGAGCGATGGCTCCTCGCGATTCGGCGAGAACAACCGCTACGGCTTGTTCTTCGCCGGCTCCGCCGGTTGGGCGATCTCGGATGAGTCCTTCATGGGATGGCTGCGCCGCTATGGTGACCTGAAACTGCGCGCCAGCTACGGGGAGACGGGGAACCAGGGAATCGGCGACGACTTCGCACCGCTGCCGCGTTTCGGCCGCGCGAACTACGCGGACGAGCCGGGCCTCTCGCCATCGGCGTTAGGCAACCCCGATCTCAAGTGGGAGACCACGAAGGAGCTGGACGTCGGTCTCGATCTTTCGGTGTTGTCGGGCCGGATCGGTATCGTGGCCGACTACTACAGCAAGAAGACGGAGGATCTGCTCGTCAGTCGTCCCATTACATCCACGAGCGGCTTTACCAGCGTCTACACCAACGTGGGCAATATCAAAAACAGCGGTGTCGAGCTGCAACTGACGGCTGAGCTCCTGCGCCCGTCGTCGCCTAACGGTTTCAAGTGGGAAGCGGACTTGAACGTCGCCAAGAACAAGAATGAGGTCACGGCACTATTCCGTGATGAGCCATTCAGCAGCGGCATCCGCAGCCTCAACCGCGTGCAGGTTGGTCAACCCATCGGTGCCTTCTTCACGCTGCGCTTCAAGGGCGTAGACCCGGAAACAGGCAACGCGATTTACGACGACATCAATGGCGACGGTGAGATCACCACGGACGATCGCGTGATCGTCGGCAGCCCACACCCTGACTACTTCGGCGGCCTGTCGAATACGGTGTCGTGGCGCGGCTTCGATCTGCGCACGTTTCTGCAATTCAATCAGGGGAACGAGATCTTCAACGCGATCCGCATCTTCTCTGATGATGGCGGCTACTACTTCGATAACAAGTTCAAGGATTCCTACCTCGATCGCTGGCAGAAGGCGGGCGACAATGCGAAACAGCCGCGTCTGAGCTACGATGGGACGTCCGGCGCGCGCGACGTGTCGAGCCGATTCATCGAAGACGGATCGTACGTGCGTCTGCAAGAAGTCACACTGGGTTACTCCTTGCCGTCGCGCCTGATCTCGCGCCTCGGCGTTCAAGACGGGCGTGTGTTCCTCTCTGGCCGCAACCTCAAGACATGGACGAAGTACCTGGGTTACAACCCTGACGTGAACAGCAACGGTGCCGCATCCAACATCTCGTTAGGCACGGATTTCTATGCCTATCCGTTGGCGCGCACGATCACGTTCGGCTTCTCCGGCAGCTGGTAACCCCCATGACTTCCATCAGGATATTCACCATGCATATGCAAAGAATCCGTGCCGTGGGGGCAGCGCTGCTGTTCAGCGCGGCGGCCGCGTGTGATTCCGCGCTCACTGTCGAACCGATCAACGAGGTCGAAGAGAGTGAGGCGATCATCGACGCAGGAAGCGCGCGCGCTGCATTGGCCGGCATTTACGATGCCCTACAAAGCGACGACTACTACGGTGGCGACTACTCGTTTATCACCGAGCTTCCGTCCGACAACGCGCAGCACGTGGGGACGTTCACCACGTACGCCGACATCGACCAACACGTCACCACGGCTGACAACAGCACGCTCGAGGGGATGTGGGATGCGATATACGACGGTATCGGCAGGACAAACACGCTCATCGCGAAAGTCGGCGGCGTGCCGGATCTGGAGCAGGATGAAATCGATGACATCACCGGCCAGGCGCACTTCATCCGCGCGCTGCACTACCACAATCTCGTTAGGATCTGGGGTGGGGTGCCGATTCGCACGCAACCGCCGCCGAACCTTGCGGAGCTGTCAAACACTGCGCGCGCGACGGTCGCCGAGGTGTACACGCAGATCTCGACGGATCTCGACAAGGCTGCGCAGCTGATGGACACTGGAGACCGCACTCGCAAGGCATCGCGCGGTGCTGTTGATGCGTTGCGCAGTCGTGTGGAGCTGTATCGTGGCAACTACGCGGCGGCGGAAGCTGCAGCGAATGCCACGATCGCACGCGGCTACGAGCTCGCAGAAAACTTTAGCGCCCTGTTTACTGCGACAGGGAACGACACACCCGAGGACATTTTCCGCACGGCATTCACTGCCACGGAATTCAATCTTGTCGGCTTCTATTATTTGTCGAAGTCGATCGGTGGTCGCTGGGAGTTGGCACCGACGGCCAGCCTCCAGGGCGCATTCGAGGCCGGAGACGAGAGAGGTGCGTGGTCCATCGCGATCGACAGCCGGCGGCGGGTTTACGGAGCCAAATTCCCAACTGCCGTTGGTGACGAGGACCTCCACATCATCCGGCTCGGCGAAGT
>JBQTIF010000172.1:0-10869 GCA_052388395.1 Gemmatimonadaceae bacterium
GGGCATCGGAGGGATGTCAAAGACCGGAGGCGTGCTCGCCGGACGGTGGTCGGTCGAGGGCGAGTACATCCCACACTCATTCAGCACCTTCGGAGCACGCATCGAGGATCGGGCGGGCGACGGAGCCCGAACGGCGTTTCTGACATACGTAAACGTCAACTTTCCTGCAACCTTCTACACCATTCGCCTCACGGTGGAGCGACGTTTCCAGCGAGATCGACACGCTACGTTCATCGAGCTTGGCACGGTGTTCTGATCGGCTACATACTGCTTCGCACGACGCGGGAATGTTGCCGCAGACAGGATGGAGTGGGCATGGGTGGCCTGACCTGCGCGATCATTGCAGCGCTCATCGACGTGAAGGCGCTCCACGCCAGATCGGCCAGCAGGCGCTCGAGCTGGATTTTTTGGCCAACGCGCTCGGGCGAACCCCGGTCCGAGCGGATAGCGATGATCGACCGGACGCACCGGCTCTCGGTCAGGCGGCAGGCACGGTTGCTCGCGCTGTCTCGGGCGTCCATTACACGCCTCGCCCAGCACCGGCCGAAGCTCTCGCGCTAATGCGGCGCATCGATGAGCTGCACCAGCACGGCCTGCGTCGTCGCACCGCGGAATGGCTGCAGGCCGGTCACTATCTCGAATGCAAGCGCGCCAACAGCATAGATGTCGGCGCGATGATCCACGTTAGGCTCGCCGGCGATCTGCTCCGGTGCCATATACGCGGGCGTGCCGAGCGCGATTCCAGTCGCCGTAAGGCGCGTTTGTCCCGTCGATTCGCTCAACGCCTTGGCGACACCGAAGTCGGTGACGACCGCATGACGTCCCGTCAACAAGATGTTGTCCGGTTTGATATCGCGGTGCACCACACCTTGGCGGTGCGCGTAATCGAGCGCGTCCAGCACCTCGCGCAGAATCCTAACGACTTCCGCGAGCGGCAACTCTCCTTCGCGCGCAAGCCGGTCGCGCAGCGAATCCCCCTCGATGTACGGCATCACGTAGTACGGCAGATCGCCGGCGGATCCGGCGGCCAGGAGGGGCACGATGTGTGGGTGCTGCAGTCGGGCGGCCAAACGGACTTCCCGCTCGAACCGGTCGAGGTTCACACTCCCGGCGAATTCCGAGGGAAGTGCTTTGAGGACGACCTTGCGTGACAGCTGCAGGTCTTCTGCAACAAAGACGCGGCTCATCCCGCCGCCCAGCTCGCGCTCGATCCGGTAGGTGGCGCCGAGTGCGCTCTGGACCCTGTCGCGGAGATCAGGGACGTGAGTCACGGGCAAGAGTTTAGCGGGAGGGCTAGGGTCGGATCTTGAAATACGTGTCCTAAAATGCGCACTCGCGGACCAAATGCACGCCGCGTGAAAATGGTCCGCGAGCACGCTCGTTAGGACACGTATTTCAAGATCCGACCCCCTCAGCGACGCTGATAGACGCGCACGTAGTCGATCTTCATCTGCTGCGGCCAGATGTCGGAGGCCACACCCTTCTGTCCACCCCAGTTCCCCCCGACGGCGATGTTCAGGATTAAATGAAAGCGCTGGTCGAAGGGCCAGACTTGGTGACCGCTGCGTTCGTTGCTGAACGAGTGGTACTTCGTCGAGTCGACGAAGAAGTTAATCTGATCCGGCGTCCACTCGATCGAGTACACGTGAAACGCCTGCTCCGCGTTCGGCACCGCGATGCCTCGCGTTTTCTGCGTCCCTTTGGTGTGATTGTACGCCGCGGTGTGCACCGAAGCGAAGATCGAATCCGGCGCGAACCCCACGTGCTCCATGACGTCGATCTCACCACTCGCCGGCCACCCGCCATACACCCAATCAGTTGGCAGCATCCAAATGGCGGGCCACGTGCCGCGCCCCGTGGGTAGATCCGCTCGCACCTCGAGGCGTCCGTACAGCCAGTCGCCCTTCCCCTTCGTTACGAGGCGCGCCGATGTGTAGGCGCGCGAGCCGAACCGCTCCTGTCTCGCTTCGATAATGAGATGACCACCTTCGACTCTGGCGTTCTCGCTACGCCGAGCCGTGTAGTGCTCCAGCTCGTTGTTCCCCCAGCCACAGAGGTTCGGGCAGCCGTCACCGGCGTCGTACGCCCATTTGGTCGAATCAGGCAACCCCTGCGCTTCGAATTCATCGGACCAGACGAGCGAGTATGCCGTTGGTGCCGCCGGTACCTCAGGTTGGCCAGGTTCGGCAGTCGCACGCTCCGGAACGCGCTCGCCGCAGCCTAACGCGACAAGCGTGAGCGCGGCCGGCATGAACAAAGCGGCAACGCGGACCAACGCAGACAGGTCCAAGACGAACGCGGACATGTCGTGGTGTTATTACAGCATTCTCCGCGTTCGTCAATGCTTGTGTCCGCGTTCGTCCGCGATCGCGCTTTTACCCCGCCGCGCTGAGCGCTCTGACAGGCTCGACGCGTGACGCTCGGCGCGCAGGCAGCCATGCCGCGCCAATCGCCACGACAAGCAAGGCGATCGCCGCGGCGACGAAAGCAACGGGATCTCTGGCTCCGACCTCGTAGAGCATCGTGCGAAACACCCGCATCGCCCAGAACGCGGCGACAGCCCCAATGCTGATTCCCACCACGGCGAGCGTGACGGCTTGACGTACCACCATTCCGATGACGCGGCCTCGGCTCGCGCCTAACGCAATACGCACACCGATCTCGTGGGTGCGCTGGCTTACGAAGAACGCGATCACGCCGTAGATCCCAATCGCGGCCAGAATCAACCCCGTCAAACCAAGGAAGGTGAGCAGCTGCGTGTTGAACCGCCGATTCGCTGTTGACTGAGACACGACGTCAGACATGCTCTGCACATCGTAGAGCGGCAATAGCGGATCGACGCTATTCACGGCCTTTCGCAACGCCGGGGCGATCACAGCGTTAGGCTCGGCAGCTGCGACGATCGTCATGGCGCGCTGGAACGAGCTCCACGAGTCTTGCGGCGCCTGCGACAGCGGCATGTAAATCTCGGGCGGCAGCTCGTTTTCCTGACCAAAAGCGCGCACATCGCCCACGACTCCGACAATTTCTCTCCATTCGGGCACGTTGGCTTCACGAACCCACCCGGAGATTCGCTTGCCAATCGGATCCTCGTTCGGAAACAGGTTGCGCACGAAGGTTTCATTCACAACAACAACCCAAGGAGCGCCGGCGGTTACGTCTGATTCGTGCAGCACGCGACCGCGCGTGAGCGGTATTCCGAGCGTTTCAACAAAGCCAGGCGTCACGAGCCTAACGTGACCGACCTCGACTCGGTCCGGATTTCGCGCTCGACCATCAATTGTCACGCCGATGTCGATGCTCGGGCCCCACATCGGCACGCGCGTGCTCGCTGCCGCGCTCTTGATGCCGGGGACCGCGCGAACCTGCTCCACCATCCGCGTGAAGGCCGTCTGAACCGCCTCGGCGCTTTCATAACGATTAGGCGGCAGTGCGACGCGCAGCATCGTGACGCCGCCCGGATCGAAGCCGAGTGGGACGCGTTGCAGCGTCTGCGCGCTACGCAGGAACAAACCCGCACTCACAAGCAGCAACAGCGCGACGGCGAACTCGGTCACTATCAACAGAGAGCGCGCCCTGTCTCGCACCACGCCGCCGGATCCTCGACCGCCCACGCGCAGCTCGCTCTGCAAGTCCACTCGAGTAGCGCGCAGCGCGGGCGCAAGACCGAACAGCATACCGCAGACGACCGTTGCACCGAGAGCGAACATGAGAACCGGTACGTCCAAGCCCGCCGCGCTCAGCCGCGGTACCCACGCGGGTCCAGTCCCCACCAGGAATCGAACCCCGAAACGAGCGACGACAAGAGCGGCAAGCCCACCGACGAATGCAAGGACAAAACTCTCCGTGAGCAACTGTCGCACCAGACGTCCGCGTGCGCCGCCTAACGCGCCACGAATAGCGATCTCCTTCCTCCGCGCCGTGGCGCGCGCAAGCAGCAGGCTCGCGACGTTGGCGCAGCCGATGAGCAGCACGAACGTTACGGCGCCGAGCAGCAGCCACAACTGCGTGCGGTAGTTTCCCACGAGAACTTCGGTGAACGACTGCACCTGCACGCCACGTTGCTTCATGTTCTCCGGCTCACGCCGGCGAATGTCTTCTGTAATGCGCTCGAGCTCGCGCTGCGCCTGACTGATTGTCGCGCCTGGCTTCAGCTTCGCAAAAACCGTCAGGAAGTGCGCGCCATAGTTCGTGCGCTGTTCGGGAGCAAATGTCAGGATCGTCCAGAGGCGCTCGTCGAACCGCGTTAGGGTGTACGCGGCCGGAGTGATACCGATGACGGTGTGCCTTTCACCGTTGAGCGTGATCTCTTTGCCGAGGATCGCGGTGTCACCCGCGAAACGCGTCTGCCAAAGCTCGTGGCTGAGCACGACGACACGCGACGCGTCAGTTTCGTCGCGGCGGAAGTAGCGGCCCGCGGCGGGCGGCATATAGCCCGTTTCAAAGAAGCCCGGCGTGACGCGGGCGCCGCTGATGCGCAGCGGGTCACCGTCCGCGAGATTGATCGTGCGTCGCTGATACGCCGCTGTCGCCGTGAAGGATTGGGACTGCTCACTCCAGTCGTAGAAGTGTCCAACGGATGCGCTGCCGAGTCCTTCGCCAAAACGCTCGTTCAGGATGAGGATGCGCTCGCTGTCAGCGTACGGGAGCGGCCGCAACAACACCGAATTCACGACGCTGAAGATCGCCGTCGTCGCACCGATGCCTAACGCGAGTGTCAGCGTGATGGCCGACGCGAACGCGGGATTCGCGCGTATCATGCGAATCGCGTAGATCGCGTCCTGTCGCAAGACGCCGAGTAGCTCCGACCGTCGCATACGATCCTCCTGATCCTGCGCGAGCTCGCGACAGGTGTCTTTGAGCTGTTCGATATTACCAAAACGCCTAACGGCTTCCTCGCGGGCCAAGCCCGGATCCATCCCGCGCGCCACCAAATCATCGATGTGTTCTTGCAGATGGAACTCGAATTCGTCGTCGACGTCGGCTTTGACGTTAGGTCGCCAGAAGCGAAGATAGCGGCGCCAGCGCGGAACGCTCGGTGGCGAGTACATCGTCTCCAATCACGCTTCTGAGGGGGCTTGGTTCGCGCCGAGGACGCGTGCGACGGCTTGCGCGAAGTCGCCGTAAAGCGAGACGTTGGCTCTCAATGCGCGCCGCCCTGCTGGAGTCAGCCGGTAATACTTCGCGCGCCGTTTCTTGTCAGAGAGTCCCCACTCCGATTCGATCCAGCCTTTGCGCTCGAGACGATACAGCGCGGGATACAGTGACCCTTCTTCGATGCGCAGCGCGTCACCGCCCTGATCCTCGATCCAGCGCCCGATGCCGTAGCCGTGCATGCGGCCCCAGGTCAGCGTTTTGAGGATCATGACTTCGAGCGTGCCGTGCAGGAGCTCGGTCTTCATCGGCGATTCAAAGGTGCCGCACCCCTAGATTATCTAAGGCCGAACAATCAGCACATCCCCTTAGATAGTCAAGGGGGACCCAGGATTTGTACTGACTGCGGCTCTCCTCCGTTACGGTACGTTCATGAGCGCGGGCACGTCACGTGATTCGAGACTACAATCGTACAACCGCACGCCATCGAGACTGCCTAACCAGGGTCTGTTGGATGTGATGAGCGAGAGCGATCCGATACGCGCGGGAAACGATGTATGCACCATGGAACGAAACTCGGTGGCGCCACCCGCCGGCCTGAAGACCCACATCGCGATGGAGAACGGAACTGCGAGCGTGTTGGAGCGATCTCCCAAATCGATGCGATCGTCGATACCGTCGAATAGAAGCGCCGAATTCGCAACGCCGCTGCGATTCACCGTCGACATTGGCCCAACCAACGTGCCGTGACCGACTGGATCCCAGCCGTATACGTTCTGCCGTCGGAGCCGGTGACTGGCGCCGGGACGACGCGGACGCTGTCGTGCGAAACCAGGCTCACTCGTGCGCTCCCGTTAGGCCTGCGCCGTGTGAGGGACGCCGATAAGCCTAACGACCACCGTTGCGCCGCCTGGCGGTGTGATTGCGGCGTACTGCGCGGTGGCCGCTGCAACCTGACGGCTCGCGACGGCAACGATCTGTGTCGCTGCTTGGTAGACCCGGCCCGATGCGATCACTCGCTGCAGAGCGATCGAAACGCGTGATCCGGGAAGACAGCCACGCACGTCGTGCCGTCGGCAACGAGTGCGGTGAGAAAATGAGCGGGCTGCGGCTCTGTGGGCGAGGTGAAGTCCACGAGCGCGTTGTCGCCAGCCGGTAACCCCGACACATGAACATCGACAGACGCGGATCGACACGACAATGTCGCTGTCACGGTGTCCACCGAACCTTGCCCAGTTCGGACGCCGTTGACGAACGTTGATCCCGCAGGCAGTGCGGTCGTACCGGCCATTTGGACAACCCGGCAGTTGTGCGTCGCCAGGTCCGTGACCCCCACTTGGATATCGAAGCCAGCGCCGAGGTTGTCGAAGATGACACTGCCGCCGATCGCCACAACTTTGCCGGCGCGGTTCGACGTCACCGAGAGATCCTGCACGAATGCGGTTACTGAGATGCCTGGATCGTTAGGCACTCCTGCCACGACGAACACAATCGTGGCGTCCTGTGGCGCGAGCGCGTTTTGCCAGCAGCTCCCCACAGCGGCGCCGAGAGGGCCGCGATGAGGCCTTGCGAGCGCCTGGCCCATGCTGCGCGGCTGACGGCGGGGTGACGAATGTGGACGCGGGCCATGGAGCCACCCAAGGGGTTCTGCAGGCTACACGAGCCGAAACCCCGGATTGACTCAGCCCTCGATGATGAAATCCCCGGAACCGCTACTCAGCTATTCGAGACGAGTTTGTGCGTTACGGTGACATCGGCGGTCGCGACCGCGACCGTGCCATAGAGCGGTCAACGCCTCGTGAACGAGTCAACCAGCTCCTCGGCCGACGCCGGGTCGGTACCGGTCAGCTCGAACTCGACGCGCACCTCGTTGAACAGCGTCACGTCTTTCTTCGGCTGGTTCGAGCGATCCACCTTGCCGTAGACCTTCGCCTGCACACCGCCTAACGCGCGCGCCTGCTCCTTCGCGATCACGTGGATCAGTTCCACGCCGCACGCCGCGATGGCCGACAAGAAAACTTCAGGGGGAGTGAGTTCCTCCCCCGGACATCCGTTCTGCACCGGACCATCTACGATGAAGTGATGGTCCCGTGCACTGCAGAGCACGCGTCCAAATACATCCGTGCTCCGCGCGCGAACTTCGTACTCGCGAACCGGCGCAGGCGCCGTCATGGAATCGTTTTGGGCGTTGGCCGTCTAGCGCGGATCGGCGGCGGCGGCTCCGGCTTGAGCCTAACGGGATTTGCCTGCAGCATCTTGAGCGCCTCTTGTACCGCGCGTTCGAGCTGCGGGTCGCGACCAGCGATCACATCCTTCGGCATGTTCTCCACATCGATGTCGGGCTTCGTGCCGTAGTTCTCCACGGCCCAGTTGCCATCACGATCGATGAAGCCGCCGCGCGGCGCGATCATGTTGCCGCCGTCGATCAGCTGCGGTGTATCCCACGTCCCCACGAGACCTCCCCAGGTTCGCTTGCCTACCAGCGGCCCAATCTTGCGCCGCTGGAACATGTACGGCATCAGGTCTCCGCCTGACCCCGCCATTTCGTTCACAATCATTACCTTGGGTCCCCAGATCCCCGCCATCGGATTCGTGAACGGCTTCTTGTCGCCTTCGCGGTTGTTGAAGTAGCCGTCGTAATCGCGTTGGAGCACCTCGATGATGTAGTCGGCTGCGGACCCGCCGCCGTTGAAGCGCTCGTCGAGAATCGCCCCTTCCTTGTGCTGCTGGGCGAAGTAGTACCGGTTGAACGACGTATAGCCGCCCTGCCCCGTGTTAGGCAGGTACACATACGCGAGCTTTCCATGCGACATTGAGTCGACCTTACGGCGATTCGATTCGATCCACTCGCGGTTGCGCAGTCCTCCCTCGTTCGCGACGGGCACGACTGTGACGCGCCGGGCACCGTCCATGGCAGGACGTGTGTTGAGGTGCAGGACGACCTGACGATTGGCGGTCCCTTCGAACCGCGAGTAGATGTTGTCGCTCGATCGTAACTCGACACCATCGACGGCGATGATGTAGTCCCCATTGCGTGCGTCGATCCCCGGACCGCTGAGCGGTGCGCGCAGCTCGGGGTTCCAGTTTTCGCCAGTGTAGATCTTCGCCAGGCGATAGCGGCCGTTGTCGATGGCCAGGTCCGCACCTAACAAGCCGATCGTGGCCTGCGGCACTTCAGGGACGTCGCCGCCGCCGACAAACGAGTGACCGACGGCGATCTCGCCGCCTAACATGTCGAGCAGATACGTGAAATCAGCGCGGTGCGCCACGAACGGAAGCATCGGTTCGTACATCGCCTTCGTCTTCACGTAGTCGGCACCATGCAGATTGCTCACATACAGGTACTCGCGCTGGTTGCGCCACCCCTCCGTAAACATCTGCTGATACTCAGCACGCGGATCCACGCGCATGCGCAGATTCACCGTTAGGCGCCCGGCGGTCGCTGCCGGTGCCGGTTTGTCTGTATCCACGATCGCCAGCACTGGCTCACCACCGCCTCCGCCAGCTGGACCGCCAACCCCGCCGGCACCTGGGGCGCGGTACAGCAGTTTCTTCGCGTCTTGGCTGATCACGTACGACTGCACGCGTTGCACGAACGGCGCTGCCTGTCGCTCTCGCAGCTGGTAGCGGTGCAAAACTCCCCCACCACCGAAGCCGCCACCCTGGCCACCAGGCCCGGTCGCGGGAACGCTTTCAACGAAAAACACAATACCAGTCGGCCCCGCGCGTAGCTGTGCGTAGTCGCGTGGTGTCACGCCGAGTGAGAGGATGCGCTGCGACATTCCGTCGAAGTCGATCGTGACAGTCGGCGGGCGCGGGCGCGCCGCGTTAGGCGCTGCCGGTCGTGCAGAATCCGCCGCGGGCCGAGCTGTGCTGTCTCTGCCCTCTGACCGCTGAGCTCTGCCCTCTGCTTCTTCGTCACTCTCCGGCAACAGCGGCGAGGGTTCATCCTGCTTGAGCACAGTGAGATACACCGCGCGCGTCACCGGCCGCTCGTACGACGTCATGTCCAACCAACCCGTATTGAGCGCGAAGTTGGTCGAAGCGAGGAAATAGAGATACTTGCCGTTCGCATCCCACGCCGGCCACGTTGCATCCGAGAGGCCGTCGGTGAACTGCGTCACCTTGGCCCCTTGCACATCATAGACGAAGATCGCGCGCAGCAGCGAGTTGAGCCGGCGCGAGTACGCGATCCAGCGGGAGTCTGGACTCCACACGGCGTTGATCGACCGGTCCGGTACCATGAAGAGATCGGTGTCGACCTTCTTCGCACTCCCAGACGCGACGTCGAGCACCCAAAGCGTTAGGTGCGCGTCCGTGTAGAGCAGCTTCGACGCATCAGGCGACCAGACCGGCGTGTAGTAGAAGCTCGGGTTAGGCAGCGCGATCTCGCGCGGCGCCGCCAGCCCGTCTTGCGACTCGATGATGAGCTTGTATTCACCGCCCTTATCCGAGAAGTACGAAACGAACTTTCCGTCGGTGGACCACGCCGGCGCGCGCTCGGCGACGCCTGACGTTCTCGTTAGGTTCCGCCATTCACCCTTTTCAGCGGGGATCGTGAAGATGTCGCCGCGCGCTTCGACGACGGCGCGCTTCCCCGTCGGCGACAGCGCGATATTCGTGATGCGGTTCGCAACATCTTTCCATTGTGGCACGAGCCACGGGAAGTCTCCTTTCACGGTGATGTTGAGCTGGCGATGCCGTTTCGTCGCGGGGTCGAGCACATGCAGATAGCCGGCCTGCTCGAATACGATGGCACCACCCCCCGTTTCCATCGCTTTCACGTCGTAGTCTGTAAACTGCGTCACCTGCTCGAGCTTCTTCGACTTGGTGTCGTAGGACCAGACGTTCATCGCCCAGTCACGATCGGAGAGGAAGTACACCACCTCGCCGATCCACACCGGATCCGTGTCGCGGGAATCCTCCCACGGCGGCGTCTCAACCTCGTGTGACGCGAGATCGAAGATCCAGATGGGGCGATTCTGCCCGCCGCGATAGTTGCGCCACTCCTCGTCCACGTGGTTGTTCATGCGATAGGCGAAGCGCTTTCCGTCAGGCGAATATTTCCCTTGCCAGACGCGCGGCATCGGCAACGCCGTCGGGAAATCGCCGTCGACAGATACGCTCCAGAATTTGGCGGCACCGTTAGGCGACACGCGACTCGATGCGAAGACGATGCGGCGGCCGTCGTTGGACCACCCCTGCACGAGGTCGCCGCTTGGATGCCACGTTAGGCGCTTCGGTTCGCCACCCTCCGTCGCGACGACGTACACGTCGGTGTTCCCGCCGTACTGGCCGCTGAACGCCACGAATCGGCCGTCGGGCGAGAACTTGGGATTGGCTGTGACACCCTGGAAACTCGTCAGGCGTCTGGCGTCACCACCGTCGCGACCGACAATCCAGATGTTGTTGGCGTACGCAAAGGCGACGTGAGCGGTGCTCACGGTCGGCTGCCGCAGCAGACGCGTCTGACCGTCCACTGCTGCGGGGACGGCGACGGCTGAAAGCAGAAGGGCGCCGAGGAGGGTCGACGGATGACGCGGCATCAGGAACTCGGTAAGGGGTGACGGCGCGGCTGCGCCCGAGTGCCGAATGATGCGTGGTGCGCTGGCGCGGCGCGAGGCCGCGAACCAAAGGGGTCAGAGTCGATTGATTTTTTGGGGTGGGGGAGAAAAAAAAAAGACAATTAACCCGTTGATTTAAGAAAACAGTTACAGAGCCGAAGCCGACCACCCGGTCGGTTGGGGCCCAGCTGGAAAGCCGGATGAGACGCCC
>JBQTIF010000173.1:0-14056 GCA_052388395.1 Gemmatimonadaceae bacterium
CCAACCCCTAACCCTCAACCCCTGGTTGTTAGGCAATTCGCTGAATCTCGAGCCCGTCAGTCAGTCGGATGACGATCTGACTTCCCACGTTCACACACCCCTCGTAATTCCCCGTCGCGGCGGCTGCCGCGGCACCGGCAGCGGCTCCAGCCGCTGCACCGGTCACCGTTCCCCTGGTGTCCTTTCCGAGGACTTGCCCGATCACAGCGCCAACGACCGCGCCACCGATCACCTTCTTGGCATCGTCCTTACGAGTGGAGCTGCGCACCTTGTCGACTTCCGCTGACGCGAGCTCGGACGCGACCTGATACGTCTTGCCGTCGAAGGACAGTGAAATGACGCGGAAGCCCATCACGACTTTGTCATTCACGTTGTCGCTGCGATCCAGCGCGGTGACTTCAACAAGCGCAACGGCACCCTGCGGAATGCGAACGCCATTCGAGCCAGTGATCGTTTGCGTCACGGTCGCGTTGAAGCGATCGCCCACTTTGTTGGTGTTCGTGCAAATCTTGTCAGACGACGCCAGCTCGATCGTCGTCCCGGATGGAACGACGCCCGTGCTCGGCTCCGCGTTCCCCTTCGGCGCCGTCGTGACCGTATTGCCTGACGAGGTCGTCGTGGTGCTTGGCGTCTCGGGTGCTGGAGCGTTGGTCTTTGGTTGCGAAGGTGTCGTCTGTTTCGGACGGGACGGTGTCGTCGGACGCGGACGCGCCGCAGGTGGCGGCGTTTCCACCTGCGCCGGCGGAACGTCCTTTAGCTCTGGCTGAACGGCCGAGTCTACGCCGACGCGCCCGAGATCTCGGGCGAGCAGCGAGTCATTTACAAGCGCGGTGTCGTCGCTCTGGCTGCACGCTACGAACGCAAACGCAGCAAGCGACGTAAGCGCCAATCGGCGAAAACCAAGGGGAGTCATGATGCTATCTCTCTGATATCGGCTAATGAAAATGGTACCGTCGCACGAGCCAAAAGTGCCTGTAGTTCCTGCCGTGCTCGGCTTCTGTAAGTATTGACGTACCAACAATGACGCACGGAACGGGCCCACGATTTCAAACGACCCCGAGTGTGAGCGAAATCACCAGCGGGTCTAGAGACGCTCTCGCAAAAAGTCTGGCGTCAAAGACTGTAAATAGCTCGCGAGGATCGTGAAGCGATCTGTGACCATCAGCAGACCGACCGCGATGAGGAGCAGCCCTGACACGCGCGATACCCAAACCAGATGGCGTCGCATCGCCTTCACCACATTGATAAATCGATCGATCGCCACGGCGGCAATAACGAATGGCACCGCGAGGCCGAGCGAATAGGCGCTTAGCAGCATCATGCCGCGGGAAAGGTCCGCTTCGGACGACGTGTACACGAGGATCGCCGACAGGATGGGACCGATGCAGGGAGTCCAGCCCGCGCCGAACGTCATGCCAACGAGTACGGTGCCAAGATAGCCCAGAGGTTTGTCCGCCAAGTGGATGCGACGTTCGCGCATGAAGGCGCCGATCTTGAGCACGCCTAACAAGTAAAGCCCGAAGACGATGATCAGCACGCCGCCGACGCGACTCAGCCAGCGGCGTTCAAATCGAAGCGTGCTGCCGAGCGCCGTAGCGCCAGCGCCTAACGCGAGGAAGATGAGCGTGAAGCCGGCGATGAAGAGCAACGCGTGCACCAACGTCCGTCGGCGCGCGATGACTACGTCATCCAGCGACATCCCCGTGATAAACGTGACGTAGCTGGGGATGAGTGGCAGCACGCACGGCGAGAGAAAGCTGAGCAGTCCCGCGGTGAATGAAACCGCCAATCCTACCGAGCTAGCCGGTTCCATTCTCTGCGGTGAGGTCGTCACCCGTCAGGAAGGGAGCGTCGCTCAACGCTTCGCGAAAACCGGCGTCGGCGATGCACTCAGGTTCGCCGTCCTCCCCGGCGCGCAGGGCGACACCACGCACAACGCGATCGATCGTCTCGAGCGGCGCGTCCGCCTCATGCCGCACTTCTGCGGCCCACTGTCCGCGCTCAGTTCCCTTGAGCACGAGTTTGTAGCGAGCAGCCAGGATCTCGTAGCGTGGCGAGCCGTCGGGCGCCGAAGTCAGCGGCATCGCGTCGAGTTCCTGCGTCACTGGAATCGCCCGCTCGACGTCTCCCGCCTCTGGCAGCGTTGGGAGCGGTGCGGGTTCGGGGCGACGCGCCGCAACGATCGCGACGCCCGACTCGATCCCTCCCTGCCGGATCGCCGGAAAGAGACGTACCTCATGGATGCGGCTCTCGCCCACGCGCGCGGCAATCTCGCGCAGAAAGCGGCGTTGGGTCTCCGTCATCGGGCGGCCGCCGACGCTGCAGGCGCTTGGGCAGCCACTCTCGTTAGGCGCTGCGCGTCCAGCTCGCGCTCCACGTAGATTCGCAAAATGTGCATGAAATCCTGTGCGTTGGTGACGACGCCGAACGCCTGATGCGTTCCGCGATCCTTCAGCTTGCTGACGACGAACTCCGATGAGTCTACGCAGATCGTCGCGAGTTCACGCAGGGTGCCGTCGCGTTCTGTGACGAACGCCGGGAGCATGTTCCCCGTGGCAATCGCGTGCAGGGCCGTCGCGATGAGGATCGCCATCGTCGCCTTGACGGCGTGCGCCCGCATCGCGTCCTGCGCTGCAGCGATATCGGTATAGACATCTGGCAGCGGGCCATCGTCGCGGATGGAACCGCAGAGAATGAAAGGAACGTTCCGCGTTACGCAGGCGTGCATGATGCCATTTGTTACGATGCCGCGCTCGACAGCATTGGTGATGGACCCTGCGGCCCGAACGCGATTGATCGCACGCATGTGCAGTCCGTGGCCGCCTTCGGTGGCTTCGCCGGTCCCGCTCATGCCTAACGTGGTGCCATACATCGAAGCCTCGATGTCGTGCACGGCAACGGCGTTGCCAGCGAGCAGCGCGCCGACGAAGCCGTTGTCGATAAACCAGGTCATATCGGCGCGCGCCCGCGAGTGTACCAGCGCTGGGCCGCAGACCCATACTGGATATCCGCGCTCACGTTCGGCGATAAGAATGCGCGCCATCACCCCGTAGTCGATCGGCTTTTCGCGCGAGACGTCGCTCGCCATGAAGCGGAACTCGCCACCGCCGAGCGCCGTGGGGTCGTGCGCGAGAAACGCTTCAGCAAAGACGTAGATGCCTTCGCTGCCGTCTTCACGCACACCGATGGCGACGCGCTCTCCCCCTCGCACGCGGCGGCCTTCACGCGCCCAGATCTCTCCGTTGCCGTCCAGAACGAGCGCAGCGTCCATGCGCGGCTCGCGCGGCATGATCCAGCGGCCATTCACTCGAACGTACGTGGGAAGATTCGTCGTTGAAAAAAAGCCGTCCGGAAGGACGCCGTCAGCTGGAGCTGGCTCGAAGCGCGCGTCCTGCGCCTTCGCGAAGCGCGCTGCGGTGAAATCTGGATGGGAGAACTTTGGCACGACCCAAATCTAGCCGCGGGTGGCACTTCTTGTCCGCTCAATCCGGATGTGTTGTTGTAGTTTCCGCTCTAGAGAAGCGTGACAGGATCTCGATCGATCGAGGCTCGAGCCTGGGCTTTACTTGGAATCGGGAATCGTTGCGCGAAATAGGTCAGCAGGCGCGTGAGCTCGCTCGTATCGCTCGACTTGATCACCACATGCCAGCGCCAGCGCTGCTTGATGCGCTCGATTGGACAGGGGGCTGGCCCCATGAAGCTGATCGTGCCGATCTGCTTCGCCTCGGCGAGACGCTTGAGCCAATCGACGGCGGCGATTGCAAGATCTGCAGCGACAACTTCGTCTGTCGCGCTCAGGACGATTCTCGTTAGGCGGACGACCGGTGGATATGCCGGCGTCCGGCGCCCCGGGAGCTCTTCCGCGACAAACGCTTCGAAGTCATGCGCAACCGCGCAGCGAACGGCGTGGTGCGCCGGATTGCGCGTCTGAATAAACACCTCGCCACCCTTGGGCCCGCGGCCGGCGCGACCAGCGACCTGGCTCAGCAGCTGAAATGTGCGCTCCGACGCACGAAAGTCCGGCAGGTTGATCCCCACATCGGCGTCGACAACTCCGACCAGGGTCACGTTAGGAAAATCGAGTCCTTTCGCGATCATTTGTGTGCCGAGGAGCAGGTCCGCTTCGCCGCGTCCCACGCGATCGAGGATCGTGGCATGCGCTAACCTGCCACCGGTCGTGTCGACGTCCATCCGCGCGATGCGGCACTCGGGAAACCGCTCGGCGATCAGCTCTTCAAGCTGCTGCGTCCCCAGTCCGCGACGTCGTAGGGTGCGCTGGCCGCAGCGCTCACAGCTCTCACGCCGCGCCGTGCGGTAGGCGCAGTAGTGGCAGACCATCGTGTCCGGCGAGCGGTGATACGTCAACGCTATACTGCAGCGCGGGCACGTGACGACGTCGCCGCAGGCGCTGCACTGAACGAAGGCCGAGTAGCCACGTCGGTTGAGCAGCAGCAGGCTCTGTTCACGCCGCGCTAGGCGATCGCGCAGCGCCCGTTCGAGCTCTTCGGAGATAGCGAAGCGAAAAGGATCGCGTCGCTGCGGTTCTTCGGGCGGCTTCGCGCGATCTTTGCGCAGGTCCACGACGCGCACCGCCGGAAGCGCCCCGCCTCCGACGCGCTCGCGTAACGTGAGCAGCTTGTAGCGCCGCGTGCTTGCGTTGGTCCAACTCTCGAGGCTTGGCGTGGCGCTGCCCAGCACAACGAAGGCGCCTTCGTGGCGCGCCCGCACAATCGCGACGTCGCGCGCGTGATACCGCGGCGTCTCTTCTTGCTTGTATGTGGCTTCGTGCTCTTCATCCACAACGATCGCCCCGACACGCTCGAGCGGGGCGAATATGGCCGATCGCGCACCAACGGCGATGCGCTTACGACCGGCGCGCAGTGCGCGCCACGCCTGCATGCGCTCGCGGTCGCCTAACGCGGAGTGCAGCACCGCGACGTCATCACCAAAAACAGCGCGGAAGCGCCCGACTGTTTGCGGCGTCAGCGCGATCTCCGGAACGAGCACGATCGCTGTCTTCCCGGCGCGCAGGACCGCGCGCAGCGCTTCCATGTAGACGAGAGTTTTCCCGCTCCCCGTCACGCCATGCAAGAGCGTCACTTCACCATCTCGGCTCGCGAGGATGCGCTCGATAGCGTCGCGCTGGGCTGGCGTCGGCTCCAGGGCGCGCGCGGCCGGGGCGGAAGTGGCGCTGAAAGGGTCGCCGGGACGCTCCTCGGTTGTGACGCGCACGACGCCGCGTCCGCTCAGCGCGGCAAGCACGGACGGTGAACCATGTCCGCGTTCGCGGAGGAGTGGCAGTGCCGCGGAGCCGCCTAACGATTCGAGCATCTCATACAGCGCGCGCTGCTTGGGGGCACGGGCGAAGACGCGGTCACGTTCCGCCAGGGACGGCAGCTCTTGCGTGATGGTGACGACCTTGACGCCGCGCCCCTTCGGCACGCGCCCGCTGCCGGCCAGGAGTGCCGGGAGCGCGGCACGCAAGACAAGACCGATCGGCGCCGCGTAGTAACGCGCAATCCACGCGCACGTCTCCAGCAGCGCCTCAGGAAGTGCTGCTGGCTCGTTAGGCATGTCCAGCACGCGTTTGATGGCCCGCCCATTCCCCGCGACATCCAGAGCTGTGACGACTCCGACCGCACGACCGGATCGAAGGGGGACGACCACACGCGACCCGGGACGCACGTTCTCCGCCCACGTCCCCTCAACGGCATAAGTGAGAGGACGAAAAAGCCGCACCGGCAGCGCCACATGGATGAGCCGCGACACGGTCCTAAGCTAGCTACATTCGCCAGTATGATCGTGTACTACGATGGCGTCTGCGCGCTGTGCAATCGATTTGTGCGTTGGGCGCTCCGACGAGATCGCAAACGGCGCCTCTTGTTCGCGGCGCTGGATAGCGGTCATGGGACGCGTTTGCGCCGCGCCTTTCCCGAGACGAAGTCGGTCGACTCAATCATCGTGCGCGATGGGGACCGAGTGTTTGTAAAGTCCGACGCGATACTTGCCATCGCGCAGCAGCTTGGGCCGGCGTGGCGACTCACCGCCGCTTGGCGCCTGCTTCCGCGTCCCCTCAGGGACCTCGGCTACGACATGATCGCTGCGCGGCGTTATCGCTGGTTTGGTCGCCTCGACGCCTGTCCGCTCCCCGCTGCTGATGAGCGCGATCGCTTTCTTGACTCGTGAGTCATCAAAAGCGCGAGCGCGAACAAACGCTGACAACTGCAAGACTCACGCGGAGGGATTTTTTTTGGGACAGCGTTTGCGAAGCTTCCTAAGAAAGAGTCCGTTCGTCCTCGCCCCGTCCGCGTGTGTCTGCGCTGTCGCTTTTGAAACGCTATAGCGTCGTGACGACGGAGCTAGGACTGCGGCGGGCCACCCACGCCATGCGATGTTCGTCGCTCGCGCCCTTTCCTTCGGCGGTGAGATAGCCGATGAGCGCGTCGGCCAGGCGATACCCCGTCTGATACCGTTCGTCTACTGACTTCGCGAGACAGCGCATGACGATCGCCGACAGCTCCACTGGAATGCGCGAGTCAACAACATCCGGCGCGACGGCAGTCTCATGCACCTGCTTGTAGCCGACCGAATACGAGTCGGCACCATCGAACGGCGGGAAGCCGAGCAGCATCTCGTAGAGCATGACGCCCACGGCATAGAGGTCGCTGCGACCGTCGACGAGCTTCCCCATCGCCTGCTCCGGAGACATGTAGTGCGGCGTTCCCATCGCACGCCCTGTCTTCGTTAGGCGCCCGTGAAAGCGCGCCGTGGCGATGCCGAAGTCTGTGATAATCGAGTGCCCGTCTTCGTCGAACATGACGTTGTCGGGCTTGATGTCGCGGTGCACGATTCCACGACGATGCGCGTAGTCCAGGCCGCAGCCGACTTGTGAGGCAACCGCTGCCGCCGTTCGTGGCGACACCGTTTTGTCGCGCACAAGGACGTCCGCCAAGGAGCCGCCAGCGAGATACGGCATAACAAGGAACACGACGCCGTCGAAGTCGCCGTAGTCGAGGATAGCGCAGATATGCGGATGCGTCAGCTGACTCGCTGCTTCGGCTTCGCGGCGGAATCGTTCGCGCATTTCAGCATCGCGAGCCAGGTGCGCGTGCAGCACCTTGATCACAAGCGGGCGTTCCAACGCGCCATGCGTCGCGTAGTACACATGCGCCATTCCGCCGCTACCGAGCCGTCGCACGACGCGATAGCGCCCACCCATGATGCGCCGCAGCGACGAGATCTCGTCGTCCGGCTTCTCCATTGGCATGCTGGAGAGCTCCGGGAGCTCTTTGCCACAGCGTGCGCAGGTGACCGCCCGCGCTCGGTTCCAAGTGCCGCAGTCCGGACAGAACACTCGGCCGTTAGCCCCCGAAGTCCATTTTCACGAAGTCGTACGGCGGGAGAGGACCGACGAGCTCGACACGGAGATGCGGAGAAGCACTCGTTAGGCTCGCGACTTGGCGCTCGAAGCCGTCGATCGCATCACGCTCGATGAGATATGAGCATGCCGCGCTGTGATCGCTGGCGGACGTCGTGTCCGCATGCGCCACAACGGGAACGGCTGCGACAGCATCGGCTTTGAGCCCGCGCAAGGCTGTCCACAGATGACCGTCCACGGAGACCGCGGCTGCTTGCGTCGCCGGCGACGCTCTCGTTCCAACCCGCACTCGCATCGTTGCACGATCGGAGACGAAGTCGAGCGCGTCTTGCAACGGCGAATAGTGCAGTTCGAGCCATCGCGCTACGCTCGCGCGCGACCGAAAAACCGTGCCGCAAGGAACCGGCACAATGTTCCGCTGGCTGAATATGTGCTCTACGACGCTGCGATAGCGCGACACCTGTTGCGTCTGGTCCGGTGCCATGCCTAACGAGGTGCTTTCGACCAGCGCGGCAAGTTGCCGCACGACGAGTACTTCGGTGCCGGCGAGCCTCGCTCCATCATCCAGACCGGCGGCCGTAACGACGCCGAACACGGCGACTGGATCGTTCGGGGGCGAACGTCGGTAGCGATGAGCGCGGGAGGGCGGAGTAGGCACGGTCAGACTCTGCGCGAGCGAAATCGGTTACGCGGGCGATTGTGTGGAAATATCGTCTTCCGTGACCCAAACGCATCAGACGCTCGCGAAGGCCGGGTGTCGGGATGCGCTCAATGCGACGCTCGGTAGACGAGTCAGCCTCTCTCGCAGTAAGGAGCGCACAGCACTCTTGTGCGACTCGGCGTCACCCTCCGCACGACCATTGTCACAGCATCGCTCGCATGTGAACGAGCACACCTTGGGCGAGCCGTTCCGGCGCGTATCCACCCTCGAGCGCGCTTATGAGACGGCCGTCACAAATGCTCTTTGCACGCGCAACGAGATCACGCGTGAGAATATCCACATCTTCTAACTCGAGTGTGAATCCACCAAGCGGATCGCCAGCGAGCGAATCGAAACCGGACGAAACGAAGAGAAGATCAGCCTTCCATCCAGTCGTTGCTGCATCGATCGCTCGTTGAAAAGCCTCGCGATACTGCGCGGCCGGAAGGCCGGGTGGCATCGGAACATTCCACACGTTGTTATGCCGTCCGCGATCTGACGCAGGACCCGTCCCGGGGTACCAGGGCCATTGATGCATCGACACGAAGCGAATATTCGCCTCGGCTTCTACGAGCGCTTGCGTCCCATTTCCGTGATGTACATCCCAATCGACGATGAGGACACGATCGACAGCATGTCGCGCGCGCGCGTAGTGAGCCGCGACCGCGACTGACCCGAATAGACAAAAGCCCATCCCTCGCGCTCGGAGCGCGTGGTGCCCCGGCGGTCGGACCGCAGCGAAACTGCGCAGCGCACGACCGTCCAAGGTCATGTCGACAGCATCCAGCAACGCTCCAGCCGCAGCCCGCGCCGCGCCCCAGGAACCCTCGCTCACCACGGTGTCGGCGTCGAGCGGACCGCCGCCGGCCGTGCTCAGCGTTTGGACGCGCTCGATATAGGTCGGATCGTGCGCCAGCTGCAACTCGTTAGGCGTCGCATGGCGTGCCTCGTGATGCAGCAGCTGATGAAACAGCGCGGGATCTTCGCGCAACGCTCGGGGAATGGCGCGCAGTCGTCCGACGTGCTCCGGATGACCCCAGCCGGTATCGTGACGGCCGCAATCGGGGTGCGTGATGAACGCGACAGGCACCGGTTCTGTCCGATTCCTACGGAACTACCGCACGGGCCGCCGGCGCCGGCTCGTCACAAGCAACGTCGAGCCATTGCGCACACCGGCCTCCGCGAGTGATACGCTTTCGTACAGCACCTCGTTCCCGCGGAATTTGACGACGAAGTCCTGCGCCTCGCTCTCGTCGCGCAACAGCTCGGCGATCGCACGCCGCTTGATCTCGAGGACACTCGCCGTGGGCGCAGCCTCGACGCGCAGCGCATCCCACACCTCGGGCATCTGGACACGTACCGAGATCGACTCAGCGCCGGAATCCGTACCTGCGAGCCTAACGACTTCAGGACGTGCGCGCAGGGTGGAGACAACCGTTGCGCTCATGTTGTCTCCGGTGTCGCCGGCGGCAGCGTCGCGAAGAAGCGCGCGATCTGTGCGTCAAATAAATAGCTCGATCCGGTGACGGCGCTTCCAGCCCCACTCGGAGCGGCGTGCACGATCAGCTCTTCCCCTCCCTGACCGCGCAGTGCGACGTACTGCGCTCCTTCGCGCTCGACGAACGCGGAATAGATGCTGTTGCGATCGGCGAAGAACTTCTTGGCGCGCTGCAATACATCCGCCGGAGCGGCGGAGGTCCGCGTTTCAAGCAAGGTGCGTGACGCTTGGGACATGATGTTGAGTCGTTAGGTCGGTTGCGAGCTGTCCGACACGCGCATGACGTACTCCAACGGCAGCTCGACAGTAAATGTAGATCCGCTTCCTTCGATCGACTCGAGCGCGATGTCGCCGCCGAGTACCTGAGCGAGCTTGCGGGCAAGAGTGAGGCCCAGTCCGGAACCGGCATAACGCCGAGTCGCGGTCCCGTCGAGCTGGCGGAACTCATCGAAGACAGCGCTGCGGGCGCTCGCTGGAATGCCGATGCCTGTGTCCTGAACACGATAGATCGCACGTCCGTCGCGGATCTGGATGCTCGCGGTGATGCTCCCAGCCGGAGTGAACTTGAACGCATTACTAAGCAGCGCAACGAGAATTTTGGTGATCTTGCGCCGATCACTGCGCATGCTTGGCACGGGTGGCGGTGGCACCTTCACTCGCAGCTCCACTGCGCCGGGCGCCGCCCCTACGGTCTCCAACGCCACACGCAGGGTGTCACGCGGGTCGAATGACTCCACAAGGATTTCCGCCGCGCCGTGACGCAGCGACGTGAGCTCCAACAAGTCTTCGATCAACTCGAGCAGCCGTTCGCCCGATCGCTTGGCCTGCGCCAGCTCACCACGCTGACGATCGGTCAAGGGACCTGACATCTCCTCTTGCATGATAGAGATGTAGCCCAAGACCGACGTGAGCGGCGTGCGCAGCTCGTGCGAGATATTGGAGAGAAACTCGTCTTTCAGACGTCGCGCTTCGACGAGCGCGAGATATTGCCGTTCTTGCTCCTCGTTGGCGTCGACAAACGCCGCGTTTGCGCGGCGTAGTTCATCGATGAGAACCGCCTTCTCCGCGGCGGCCGCGAGCTGGTCCGCCACGATGCGCAGCAGATTGCGCGTCTCACGGCTGCGCGCGCCAGGCGTTGAGAAGTAAAACGCTGCGGCGCCTAACACGCGCGTGGGGGTTTGCAGCGGAAGCGCAACCATGGAACGGAAACCCAGTTCAGTAGCGATCTCCTGCCAGTCCTCGAGCGTTGCATCGGCGAAGACGTCGGGGATCTCGATCACTCGCCGCTCGCTGGCCGCTTCACCGCTTGGTCCCCACCCGACGCGGACGCGCATCTCGCCTAACCAGTCGCGATAGCGATCGGGCCAATTGTACGCGGCGGCGAGTCGCATCAGCTCTGACGCGCCATTGATCACGTAGATCGAGGCGAAGGTGGCGTCAGCGATCGGACTGACACGTTCGAGCGCGAATTGGTACACCTCTTCGGGCCGGTCCGCGGTGAGGAACGCGTGTGCGATCTCGCGCACCGCCATGAGCTCACGGACCGCAGGATCCGGTGTCGACGACGGCGGACTGAAACGCTCTGAAACCGATGTTTTCGCGCGCGGCACGGGGCGGCAATCTACCCGACCCTCAGCAAGCGAACCAGTCGTTAGCGTATGCGCTGTTCGATGTACTCGCGCACCCTTTCAAGTGCCACGCGTTCCTGAACTAGAGTGTCGCGATCGCGCAGCGTGACCGTCCCCCCTGTCGTCGTCTCCCCATCGATAGTGGCGCAGAACGGTGTTCCCACCTCGTCCTGTCGGCGATAGCGCCGGCCGATGGCGCCAGACTCGTCGTAAAACACCGGAAAAAACGGTCGCAGTTCGTGCGCCAGCTTCTCGGCGATTTCTGGCATGCCGTCCTTTTTCACCAGCGGGAAGATCCCTGCTTTCACGGGCGCAAGCGCCGGGTGCAGCCGCAAGACGACGCGCCCTTCCTGCTCACCTGGCACCTCTTCTTCGCGATACGCGTTGACGAGCATGGCGAGTGCTGTGCGGTCGGCACCGACTGACGTTTCAATAACGTACGGTACGAAGCGCCGATTGTTGGGCTGATCGAAGTATTCGAGTTTCTTGCTGGAGTATTCCTGATGCCGAGTGAGATCGTAGTCACCGCGGTGGTGCACGCCTTCGATCTCCTGAAAGCCTAACGAGCCGCCGAAATCGAAGTGCACGTCGAAGCCCGCGCGCGAGTAGTGTGCGAGCTCCTGCGGCGTGTGCTGGTGGAAGCGCAAGCGATCGCTGTCGAGGCCGAGCCCCTGATGCCATTGCATGCGCTGTTCTTTCCAGTACTCGAACCAACGCATGTGGTCATCCTGCGGGTCGACAAAGAACTGCATCTCCATCTGCTCGAATTCACGCGTGCGAAAGATGAAGTTCCCAGGGGTGATTTCGTTGCGGAACGCTTTGCCGATCTGTGCGATGCCAAAGGGCACTTTCTGGCGCGTCGCCTGCTGCACGTTCAGAAAGTTGACATAAATCCCCTGTGCGGTCTCCGGCCGCAGATACGCAATCGACGCGGAATCCTCGACCGGTCCAATGTGCGTCTTGAACATCAGATTGAATTGTCGCGGCTCGGTGAGTTGACACTCGTTATGCTCGCCGGGGTGCTTGCTCGGCTTCCGCGGACACTGGCTGTCCAGCAACTGATCGGCGCGGAACCGCGCCTTGCACGCCTTACAATCGATGAGTGGATCGTTGAACACGGCGACGTGACCGCTCGCTTCCCAAACGCGCGGGTGCATGAGGATGGCGGCGTCCAGCCCCTCGATGTCGTCGCGTGCGCGCACCATCGCGTGCCACCAACGATCCTTGAGATTCTTTTTGAATTCGACGCCTAACGGGCCGTAGTCCCAGACCGAGCCGGCGCCGCCGTAGATCTCGCTCGATTGAAAGATGAAACCGCGGCGTTTGCACAACGATACGAGCTTCTCGAGGACGTCTGAGGACACGAGGTCTGAGATCTAAGGTCAAAGGTCTAGGAGGATCGCGGGAACTTAACACGCCCCGCGTGAGAGCCTAAGAGTCGAGGTCGCGGCTGACGCCTGGCGTCTCTGGAGCAGGAGCGCCTTGAATGCACGCGACGATCTTATCGCCGTGAAATCGGCCGTTCTCGATGAAGACCTTATTGGCGTCATAGCCGGCCACGACAACGCCGGCGATGAAGACTCCGGGAACGTTGGTCTGCAGCGTCGCCGAGTCGTGCTTGGGAATGCCGGTCCCAGGATCGATCGAAACAGCGAGCGAGCGCAGCAGATCCACGTTAGGTGCGTAGCCAGTGAGCAGGTAGACGTGCCGCGCCGGAAGTCGCTCCACGCCATGTTGCGCGTCGCGCAACTCCACGCACTCGGCTGAGATCGACAGCACGCGAGCGTTCCAGCGCACGGCGATGCTCCCTTCGGCGATACGGTTGTTCAGGTCCGGCAGAATCCACGGTTTGATCTTCTTGTCGAACGTGGGCCCGAAGTGCGTGAGGGTCACCTGCGCGCCACAGCGCCAGAGGTCGAGGGCAGCTTCGGCCGCGGAGTTGCCTCCGCCGACGACGACGACCGGTTGGGCGAACGCGTGGTGCCCTTCGATGTAGCGGTGGGCAACGTGTGGCAGACCCTCACCCGGCACATGCAACAGGTTGGGAGAGCCGAAGTATCCTGTCGCGACGATCACGTGCCGCGCGTTTGTCGAGCGCGACATGGCGCCTCGTTGTGTACTCGTTAGGTCGAATGCGCCGCGCGCGCCGGCGATGCGGTCGACCCGCTCGTACTGCCGCACGCGCAGTCCGAAGTGCGCGACGACGGCGCGATAATATGCGAGCGCATCACGGCGCGATGGCTTTGCCGTCGCGATGACGAACGGAATGCCTAACGATAACTTCTCGGCGGTCGAAAAGAATGTCGCGTACGTCGGATACAGCGCGATCGTGCTGACAACGCACTCGGCATCGAAGATCGCCGTGCTGAGTCCAGCGCGCTCACATGAGATCGCCGCCGCGAGACCGCACGGCCCCGCGCCTATGATGGCGACGTCCACGGTGTCCAAAGGGCTCGGCATATGTTGGCAATGGAAGCGCTTTCCTGGCTCCCGCGCAACCGCGGTAAACCGATCGTGCGCGACGCCGACTAAGGAGAGTGATCGGTCATGTACGTTGGATGCGCTATTTCAGAAGAGTTACCCCGAACGCTAGCGCCGTTGACGGCCGACTAAACCGCCGCCACGCGTGCCTCGCGGGGGCCTAACGTGGCATCGATGATCTGATCGCGGCGCGTCCCCACGCTGACACATCGGATCGGCGTTTCCACGAGCTCCTCGATGCGCTCGAGATAGGAGCGAGCAGCCGGAGGCAGGTCGGCCATCGTCCGCGCCTCGTTCGTCGGCGACTGCCACCCATCCACCCATTCGTAGATCGGTTGCAACCCTTCGAGCTGGGTAATGTCACCGGGGAA
>JBQTIF010000174.1:0-7899 GCA_052388395.1 Gemmatimonadaceae bacterium
CACATGCCCGTGCGGTCGCGGTTATGCTCCTGCCGTTCCGGGACTGGAATCTGCTGATTCGGCGGCTGCCACTGCACGCCCGCCGGATAGTGCACGTCGTGCGTCATGTCGAATTGGCTGCGCAGCAGCATCGCTTCGAAGGAGCGCTGGCCGCTCCATTCTCGCGTTAGGCCCAGGCGCAGGTCAGTCGCGTGACCTGATTGCTGGATGCGATCGCTTCCCGAGTACAGCAGATCGATCCCCTCCTCGGCGCCGAGCTCCGCGAAGTAGCCAGACGCGCCAACAGAAAAGGCACCGACTCGGCGGGCGAGGACACCCATGACGTAGTGGTTCGCCGCGGTTTGCTCGCTGAGCGGAGGATCACCCGTTAGGCGCATGCGATCGAGCGACTGCATGGCGAAGAGCCCTCCGCCGCTCCACGAGCTCTTGCCGAAGGGGGCGACCCCACTCACAGGGAATGTGCTGGCACCGCCATTTGTGTTCGACGACCGATAGAAGAAGGGAGCGACCGAGAACAGCGGCTGACGGACGCGGCTGGCTTTCGCCGGGTTCACGAACGGATCGATGAGTGAATCGTCCAGGGCGATCGTGACACCGGCCATCCCTCCGCGATCGCTCGGGAGGATATCGAACTGCTGGCCGATGAGGACCGGAACCGTGCGCGGGGTAACGACTTGCGCCGCTGCGTTAGGCGCCGCGCCGTAGCTCAGCGCGAGAAGGGAAACAGCTCGGCAAAGCGACGCGAACCTGCGCATACCTTCCCTCCGGTGAACGGCATCCAATAGGGAAGACCCCGGTCCTGCGCGCGTCGGTCACAATTGAATGTCAGACCGGGCGCTGCACCACACGGCACAGCTATCGCGGAGCGCCGGTATTCGCGGGTCAGCGGGCTACGAGCCGCGTGCCTAACGTGGGCGCTGGTGCTGTCGAGCTGGAGCCGCTTTGTACCATGTTTCTGCTCATGGTGAACGTGAGCTTCCCGGCCACCGCGTGACCGTCGCGCGCGAGCGTTCGCCAGCTCACGGCGTATGTTCCGGGCGCGAGCGCTGTGTCCACGCTCACGCGGATTTGCTTCCCAGCGGTATCGACGGCAGCGGGCGTTCCCGTTTTGACTGTGTCGCCCGGCGCCCGTGTCAACACGAGGCGTGTCAGCTTGACGTTGGGGCGCTGAGAAAACCAAAGCGTAATGGCCTTGGGCGCCTTCGGCAGCGTCGCGCCGTTGGCCGGATCCGACTTAACCAGTGCGAGGTGGACCGCAGCGCCAGCCACGCCAGCGGCCGCCACGACCATAAACAGCGAGGCGGTGAGACGACGCAGCATGGGTCCAGAGCCAGCCAACATGCGGTGGTGCATAGCGGTAGCGGTGCAGTCGAAGGGTAACGCTACACCATACACCGCGGCGCTTTCAAATGCTCTCGGTTCCGGCGGGCGACGTACGATCTCGGGGGGAGTAGACGCGCCGCCCGCCATGGCTGTGATGCCGCCTTGAGGGAACATCCTGGCATCCTCAACCGACCGCCGCGCATTTTGGCGACGACGATCCACCCCGTCTTGAAGCCCGGTTGGGCTTATCACGGAATTGCGTTATTCGGGCGCGCGGAGAATGGTTGGGCTCAACAGTCCGCAACCCACATGTCAATGAGCCGCCACGTCCCGGTGACTATGGGGAGTCCGCGATTTCGTGTCGCGGAGGCCGGGCCGTTCACCGTCACCGACGCTTGGTTCCCACCTAACGCGCTGCTCGAGCGGCACACGCACGCGCGCGCAATTTTCGCCGTGATGCTTGGCGGGTCGTTCACAAACGAGATCGCCGGTCGTGAATACGAATGTACGCCGGCGAGCTTCTGGACAGAGCCGTTAGGCGAGATGCACGCCAACCGCGGCGGTTCGGCTGGTGCGCGTGTCTTCGTGGTGCAGCCGGACCCACAACGCGCGTCCGTGCTCGAAGCCTTTGCGCCGCTTCTGGACGAGGTGCGCTACAGGCGCCACAGCGCCGTGGCACTGGACGCGCGGCGGTCGCTTCTGGAAATCGGATCGCAGGACCGGCTGGCGCCGCTGGCGATCGAGTCGAGCGTATTCAGTGTATTGATCGCGGCGGCACGCCTAACGATCCCTTCACGCAATCATGCCAAGGCGCCGCGCTGGATTCAACAGGCGCGCGAATACGTGCACGAGCATTATCGGCGCAGCTTTCGTATCACGGACTTAGCCGCGCTGCTAGGCGTGGAGCCGTCACGGCTGGCGCACACCTTCCGTCGCTACCACGGAAGTACGCTGGGCGAATATGCGCGAGCGCAACGCCTGAGCTGGGCGCTCGAGCAGCTGGAGCACAGCGATACCCCGATCGCCAAGATCGCCGTCTCAGCAGGATATTGCGATCAGAGTCACCTGACCCGCGAAATAAAGCGCGCGTTGGGCGTCGGTGCTGCTGGGTACAGGCGCCACTGCAGGGCTAAGGCTTAAGCATGCGTTGTGTAGCGGCGCAGGATCGCTTCCCGGATACTCTCGCGCGAATCGTTAGGTTCGCGTTCCGCATCGGCCTCCACGGCCGCCGCCTCTTCGGCTAATTCCTCGTCCTTGATGTGTTCGCGAAACCAGCGCGACACGTCATGCTGCCGAAGGTGGTGCTGCCACGTTTCATCATCGACACCATCCGCCATCTGCATGAAGATCTCGAGGTTCTGCGCTCGCAGCTTGAGCCGGCCGTCCTTCCCGCGGAAGTAAAAACTCCTCTCCTCACCCAGATCCCCCTCCGCGTATTTGCGCTTGTGGCGATGCCTGGCAACGGCGGGCGCCCTCACGCGGAAGCGGACGGGTAGTGAGCCGAGTCGGATGAACCACGCGAGCTTGGGATCTGGGTTGTGCGCCGGCAAGCGGATCCGGGCATCGTCGCTTCCATAGCCACGCGCGAACGCATCAATGGATTTTTGCGCGTCGCGGCCGATGATAATCAGCGTGTCGACACGCCGTATGATTGCGCGAGAGACATGTTCTGGATGAATCGTCACGAGCACAACGTTCTTGAGGTCCGGAGGAAGCGTTCCGTCCGCGGGCTGCCAGGCCGACGGAAAGAGGTGGTGCGCCTCGTCCAGGATAATCCAATGCGGTCGCGCCGTTGCACCACGCATCTGGATCAGTCTCGGCAAGAGTCCGTGCAAGAAGTCCGGCCGGTCTTCCAGGCGCAGATCGACCAGCGACACGACCGCGTTCTGCGAGACGCGGTCGAGCACTTGAAGCGTCTCGTCTGCGAGAGCACGGGTGTCGCCACCGCGCAGCGCGATGGCATCTGGGAATTCGTGGTAATCCCCTTCCGGGTCGACGACGCTGAACTGGTACGCTGCGTTGCACAGCCGCTCGAGAATTGTCGTCGTGACGGTTGTCTTGCCAGACCCGGAAGGGCCGGCGACGAGCACGACTCCATTGTACGACGAGAGCCTAACGTCTGCGCCATTCTCTCCATGTCCGATCAAGAGATCGTGGCGCGTTAGGCGCGGACTCAAGTCGGCAAGGTCCGAATCGATCAACCGGTCGATCAACTCGATCACACCAGCGCCATGATCCGACGGCGTTACCCAGTCGACGCGCGTCTTGATGCTGTCAAGCGCGTTGGCGACAGCTACACCGCACTCGCACGTCGAAAGGAAGGCGTGGTCGTTTTCAGCGTCTCCTACACCGACGGTGTTGTGCGTCGACAGCTTCAACACGTCGAGCGCGCGCCTCAGACCGACCGCCTTGTTCAGGCCTGACGGGAGCACCATAACGGCGCCCTTGTTGAAGATCACTTGCAGTTCGAGCGCCATGTCGCGGATGACTTCGTGCACGATCGCATCGTGCGGCACCCAAGTGGCAATGATCACGCGACCGACTGAGACAGGCTTCACTCCGCGGCGCTCGAGTTCGTGAACAAACTCTGCTGGCGGCGCCGGTGCCATCGCGTGTTGTTCGCGAGTCCCGGGGTCATAGATCAACGCACCGTTCTCGGCAACGACGCGATCGAAAAGCTCTATTCGCGGGAGAATGCGCATGAGATCGTCGAGCTCGCGGCCGGTCACGAGCACGAGCTTGCGTCCGGAAGCGCGCACGCGCGCCAACGCCTCGAGTGTCACGTCATCGACGCGACCGTGGTGCGCGATCGTTCCGTCGTAGTCGCACGCAAGCACGCGATAGCGCATCACCAAGTCTCCGGCTGGTTCGACCGCGGACAAACCAACGCAAGCTGTACGCCGTCCGACGGCTGTCACCAGCGTCAAAGGCGCCTTTGCGTCACGGCAGCGCTAGCCACGGATCGTGAGGGCTAATACTGTGGAGCTATGTACTCGACGTGCACGTTCTGCTACTGCGCGCTTGGCAGGAACGAGGTGCTCGAGACGTTTGTCGTGTCGCGCAGGGTGGCCTTCGATCCGGCCAAGGGTTGCCTGTGGGCGATCTGTAAGGAATGTGGCCGCTGGAACCTCGCGCCAGTCGAGGAACGCTGGGAGGCTGTCGAGGAGTGCGAGCGGCGATTCCGCGCGACATCGTTGCGGTACTCGTCAGGCAACATCGGTCTCGCATGGCTCCGCGGCGACATCGACCTGATTCGCGTCGGTCCTGCACTGAGGCCCGAAGTCGCTGCCTGGCGCTACGGGCGCGTTCTCAGCAGACGTCGATCAGTCAGTGCGCTCGCCGTCGAACGGCTGGCCAGCACACTGGTGCGCGCGGTGCACGCGCTGACCCCGTCGCATCGAGGCCGCACCGTCGATCCCCGCGCTGCGTTCGCGCAGACAGTGCTCGCTGTGTACGGCAACCGTGTGCTCGATCTGTTGCACCTTCCAGCTTCGTCTGGTGGTCCGGACAACGACGTGCCGGTGGCCGTTGTGCGTTACAAGCACCTCTCGCGTGTCGGCTTGGTACGTCCTGAGCCAGGTCAACCATGGGCACTGCAGGTTCCGCACGATCATGGTGTCCTAACGATCGAAGGGGACGAGGGAGTTCGTGCCGTGGCGCGGGTCTTGGCGGTGATCAACGGGACGCAGCGTGGTCGCGGCGGCGGCTTCTCGCATGACCTCATCGAGAGCGCCGTACGAAAGGTCGACGAAAGCGCCTTCCCGGGTAGTTATTTCAATCGCGTACTTGCCATCGCGCTGCGCTCCCACTGGGGACGAGGATCGGCCGAGCTGGCGGAGAACGATACGCACCATCGCGTGGATACGCTGGAAGTTGCCGCGTCCGATGTGGAGCGCTTGGCGTTCCGCCTAACGGGTCGCACGTTCTGGAGTCACGGCGGCATCGGCAGTGAGCCGAGCACGGCGTTGCTCGACGTGCCGCTGGTAGATCGCTTGGCGCTGGAGATGGCCGCTCATGAGGAGAGCGAGCGGCGCGCCCTCGAAGGCGAGCTGCTCGAGCTCGAGGATGCGTGGCGCGAAGCCGACGAAATCGCGACGATAGCGGACGCGCTGATTCCGTAGCGCGCGCTGGCGAATAACGCCAGCTACGCGGCCCGCTCGATGACTGAAAAAAGCACCGATGGGTCGAAGGGCTTGAAAAGGACCTTGGTAACGCCTTCGCGCTCCGCTCGTGCAGCGAGGTCCTGGGAAGCGTACGCCGTCATCAGCACCACGCGCGCGTTAGGCACCCGCTCTTTGATAGCGTGCACCGCTTCGACGCCGGTCAACCGTGGCATGCGCACGTCCATCACAATCCAATCGACAGCGTGTTTGCTAGCGATGGCCACAGCTTCGAGCCCATCGTACGCGCGTAGCGTCGCCCAGCCGCGCAGCTCGAGAATGTCGCAAAGCGTTGCAACGATGTCGCGATCGTCATCGACGACGAGGATTGTCCCACGTGGGTGCGGAGACGATGTCATACGGCTGCGGCCTTGCGTGCTTGCTCGTTAGGTACGGCATCGACGCGTGTCACCGCCGGCAGGTCTACCGTCAATGAAGCGCCGCGTCCCACATCAGCTGCCACTGTCAGTTCTCCATTGTTGGCCTGGGCGAGGGAGCGGGCGACAGAGAGCCCCAACCCTATACCACGCGCTTTCGTGGTGAACAGGGGCTCAAAAACCCTCTCGCGATCCTCGCGTGTGATGCCCGGCCCGGTATCGGCCACTTCAATGCGCACACGATCGCCCGCGGCTCTGGCGCGTACCGAGAGCACGCCCTCCGATCCTTCCATCGCTTGGATCGCGTTTGTGAACAGGTTCATCAATATTTGTCCCAGCTGTACTGGGTCCACCGTCAGCTCGGGGAGCCCATGTTCAAAGTCGCACGCCACCTGGACTGTGTCCGGCACATTCATGCGCGCGAGCTGCTCGTTCACAATCTGATCCACCGTCACGGAGCTCGGGTGTGGCGCGCCCGTACGCGTGACGTTGAGCAGGCCCGTGATGATCGACTCCGAGAGTCGTACCTGCGTCCGCAGCTTCGCGAGATGATCACGCACTTTTGGTTCTGCATCGCTGAGGACAGTGTCCAGGTAGTACAGCGCGTTCGTCATGACCCCGAGCGGATTTCGCAGCTCATGTGCGATGCTGCCGGACAGTTGGCCTAACGTGGCGAGTCGCTCCTGCCGCACGAGCTCTTCCTGCGCCTGCTGCAGTCGTGTGAGCGTCGCTTGAAGGTCGTGCGTCCGTTCGCCGATTTCATGTTCCAAGGTGTCGTGCGAAAAGCGGACGCTGTCGGCCATTGCGGCAAAGGCACGCGACAGACGGCCGATCTCGTCAACCCGCTTCAGCGGCACAATCGGCGTGCGGCGGTTACCTGCGGCGATCTGCTCGGCTGCTTTGGTCAGGCCTTGCAACGGCAACGTTAGGCGACGGCTCACACGCTCGGTGATCAAGACCGCAAGTGTAACGATCACTGCACCGATCATGAAGAGCCGCCAGCGTAATGCGTGCACCGGTGCGAGTACCACATCCTCCGGCAGCTCGGCGGCGAGGATCCACGGGCCTGTGGCAGCTGGACGTGTAGCGCTGATCCAGCGGCGGCCGTCGCGTTCATACGTCTGTACCGTCGTCGAAGCCGGCGGATGCGTCACTGGCTTCGTGAGGTCAGTCCAGAGCGAACCATCGCGGTTGCCGACAACGAGCGCAGCATCTTTGCCGATGAGGCCGGCGAGCTGCCGTAAGGCGTTAGGCGCCGATCCGATCCGGCGGACCTGAACGAGATGCCCCACGAGGCGCCCGTTGGAGCGCAGCGGGACGGCACGTTCGAACAACATCTGATTGTGACCTACGTACAGTTCGCTTTGCACGACCGAGTCCGGGTACGAGCGCGTACGTCGCAGTGGCGACGCGAGGAGACGCGGCTCGAGATCGGCGCTATCGCGCGGCGCGCCCGGTATTGCCTCTGTGCGCGTCGGCGCTCCCATCAGACTTTCCGCCGCCGCGTTTGCAAGCGAGTACAAGACAGTACCGTTTGCCATCCGCACGTCAGTGAGCAGTCCCTGACCCGTATCCGGCGTTAGGCGCGAGATAACCGCGCGCGCGGAGTCGCTTACGCTCGCGCCGTTGCTTAGCAGGATCTCGCGCACCGCCGGGTATCGCGCTGCCGTTTGCAGCTCGCGGATCCACGCAGCTGGTTGTGCTGTGGGTTGAGTGAGGACTTGCGCTGCCGTCGTCAACCGTCCAGCAGCGACTTCGACCGTCGACGTGCGAACTGCGCGATAGGCAATCGCGCCAAAAAGCGTCACCACGACGGACAGGATAGCCGCGCTCAAAGCAGGAACCAACCAGCGGAGCGAAACAGGCTTCATTCGGCGCGCTCTTCTCTCTAGACGGGAAGCGTGATCGGCGGGTGTCCTGCAAATAACGGCCCAGGCTGGCTCGGCCGTTCAGTCGCGCATTATGTGATCGCAATCACTGTGCTTCGCAAGACGCGCCGCGCGCGCGTCTGCTAGAGCCCGCCAAGGCCTAACGCTGGC
>JBQTIF010000175.1:0-19283 GCA_052388395.1 Gemmatimonadaceae bacterium
TCGATGCTAAAGTCGGGAACGGCCACGTCGTGATGTTCGGCATCCGTCCGTTCTGGCGTTGGCAGACCCAAGGGACGTTCTTCCTCGGGTTCAATACGATTCTGAATTGGAATGACCTGGATGCGGGCAAAGTAGCGCCGCGACCGACGACAACGTCCAATCCTGAGGGCCAACGTTAGGTAACGATCAAAACAGGGAGCTTTGAGTAGTGAGCTTCCGGTGCCGAGTCTCCCGAATACGGTGAGTCCAGCCGTGCTGGATTCTGGAGACTCGGCACTAGTCGCTCAAAGCTTGGGCGTCGAGCCCTGGTTTACAGCGGGGGCGTCAGCTGCCTTGAGTGATGCCGCGACGAGACCAATGCCGGCGGCCATCAGTCCCAGCATTAACAGCGTGTCGAACAAGGACGTCCCGCGGAAATAGATCTGCATATTCCCGATGATCCCCGCGAGGATGATCACGGCGCCGGCACCGGTGAGCAGCCAGCCGAAGAGTGACCGGCCGGTGAAGAAGAGCAGACCGATCCCAAGCAGTAGAGGAATCAGCGACATGCCGCCCGGGGTACCACCGGCTCCGCTCATAGCGCTTGCTCCTCAGGCATTGTCCGTAAGCAGACAGATCGGCTTGGCGTGTCGTCACACGCGGAGCGAAGTTGATAGCGAGGCTGTCCACCGTCAACGTAGGAAACCCGTGGCCAACCGTTACCAGAGCGGCCCACTTACCTTCGGCCTAACGCTTGCCCTTTCGGGGTGCGCGCCAAAGGTCCTACCGTTTGCCACCGACGTCACCGCACTTGTTGGCGGCACGGTCGTGTACGTCGACGGCAGGACGGCGACGCCTAACGCCACTGTCGTGGTGCAAGGCCGCCGTGTGATTGCGGTGGGTCCCACGGCCGATGTTCGCGTTCCCCGCGGCGCGGTGCGCGTCGACGTATCCGGGGCATTCATTGTGCCCGGCCTGTGGGACATGCACACGCACGTCTCTAAGACGCGCGCGTCGGTGCTGCCCGTGCTTGTAGCCCACGGCGTCACGTCGGTGCGCGACATGGGGGGCGAACACGAAGAACTGATCCGCTGGCGCCAGGAGATCCGTGACGGGACTCGAGTTGGGCCGCGCATGCTTATCGCGGGTCCCTACCTCGAATCGCCGGCGAACGTGCAACGGCAACATCGCACGCCGGTCACCGAGCTGGCCGAACCTGTCGAACGGACGCGCGTCCCCGTGGGGAGCCGCGCCGATGCCGAGCGTGTGATCGACTCGATCAAAGCGCGCGGCGTGAATCATGTGAAGATCCGGACGGTGCATTCACTCGCCGTGTACCGCGATATCGTCGCCGTGACAAAGGAGCGCGCGCTGCACCTCGTCGGTCATGCGTCCGGTCTGCCGCTGCGTGATGTGGTTGGGTCGGGGCAGCGCAGCATCGAGCACGCGTCGCTACCGCGCATGGACGGCGTGACACCTAACGAGCGCGCGGCTTTGTTCGCGCAATTTGCGCGGGAGGGTTCGGGCGTGGTGCCAACGCTGGTGACCGGCTACCGCTCGCTCATGCTGCAGGAGGCTGAGCTACAGCGAATGTTCGACGCTGGTGTTTCAGCCACCAATCCGCGGCGTCCCCGGGTATCACGTTTTCTCGAGATCGACTGGCGCGAGCAGCTCAGCGAACGCGATTCCGCGACGCGCGCCGCGGTGTCGCGCGCCGCACCCGGCATCGTAGCGTCGCTGCGGGAGATGCGCGCCGCGGGCATCGCGATGATGACCGGAACCGACATCGGTGTGTTGCCGCTGTACGCAGGAGAATCGCTTCACGACGAGCTCGCCCTGTTCGTTCGGCAGCTTGGCATGACGCCGCTCGAAGCCCTGGCGGCGGCGACGCGCATCCCGGCAACCTTCGTCGGCGTCGCTGACTCGCTGGGCACGATCGCGCCGGGGATGATTGCGGATCTCGTCGTCCTTGATGCCGACCCCACTGCCGACATCGAAAACGTGCGGCGCATCCGCGGCGTTATGGTCGGTGGTCGCTGGTACGATCGCACAGCCCTAGACGCGCTGCTCGCGACTGTGGCACGCGCCGACGACGTTCAGCGAAATGATTGGGTGCGATAAGAGCACTGCGCCGCCCAAAGGTCTGAAGGGAGAGCTATCAGGCGAACGAGCTGTGAGTTCAGACGGTACGTCTCTACTCACAGCTGCTCAACTCAGAGCGCTCACCTGACCGCTTTGGGCAGGGCGGTGTGCAACCAACAGCCTACTGAACGGTTACAAACCGTTCGAATCGCGCGACTTCTTTCGCGTTCACATACTTCCCGATCTCGCGGCGGAACTTCTCGATCGCCGGATACGGCCGATACTCCTTGAACTCATGGAGCATCTTCGCGCCCATTCCGGGAATCGTTAGGATATCGCCGTCGCTCGCCGTATTGAGGTTGATCGGTACGAAGACATACTGCTCTAACCGCGCCAGCTCGGCGTCGTCCACGTACTTGTCGATCTCACGATGGAACTTCGCCAGGTGGTTGTAGGGCCGATACTCTTCGACCTCGTGCAGCATTCGCGCCCCAACGCCAGGGATCAGCAGGATCTCTTCCTTGGTCGCGCTGTTCAGGTTGACGTGCACGAAGGTCTTCTTGTACACCTCGGTGCGCTGCTCTTTGCTGAGCGGGGCGAGCACGGCATCGAGTTGCGTGATGCTCGCAAAGGGTCGCTTCGCAACGATTTCCTTCACGAGGGCTTCGGTTAGGCCAGGGATCGCCTTGAGCTCAGCTTCGCTCGCGATGTTCACATCGCTGATCGTCACGGACTTCCCAACCTGCGCCTGGGCGCCGCTGACGGCGCCGAACAAGGCAAATGGAACCACGAGCGCCAAAGCGCGCTTGAGCGATTTTGTCATAGAGCTAGCTCCTTAAGATTGTGAACATCACGCCTCACTGCGTCGCAAGTCCGGATGTCGGAATGTGTAGAGTAAACCAAGGAGACCAAACTGCACCATAGTGCCCGGAGCGAGTGACGGCGTGGCTCCGGTCATCGCTTGCTTGAACAGCTGGAGCCCCGTGAGCGTAGGGTACATCTCGCGCTCGAACTCTACGTTCCCCTTGTAGTGCAACCCGAGACCCACCAGCCCACTCGCGACGAACAACAGCATCAACAGCTGCAGCGTCCGAGCACTCGCGCGACTCGGCCTAACGAGTTGCCATAGCATTACGGGCAGCGATACGCCGAGGAGAATGATCGGTACCCACTGCCACGTATCGTCGGTATGTTCGAGGAGGAAGAGCTCCGCGACCATCCCAGCACAGGCGACCATGAGGATGACTAACAGCCCAAACCGCAGCGCAGCGACCGTGCGCGCGGCTCGGTCAACAGATCCAGCTCGCTGCCCCTCTTCCTGCCGCGCGGCCGACACATCGGCCATGTGCGTCCTAGCTAGCGCGCACGTAGCTGCAGCCGGCTTCCTGCGCCTTCACGGCTGCGAAGACGCCGCTCGGCTGCAGGATCACACCCGGCACCAGCAACGCGATGGCGCGCCTGCGCGCTTCCTCCGGGGTCACGCTATCCGCTTTCTGGATCAAGTCGACACAGTCCTGCAACGCAAGGTTACACGCGAGGACAACACCGCCACGCGCAATAAAGCGGTCGAGCGCGAACGCATCGAAGTTCGCCGGTATCTCGTTGCGCGACGAGGCGAGCAGCACCGGATTGCGATCTGTCGGCTGCGTGGTGACAGGGTGCATGACCTTCTTTGTCTCGCCGATCTTGTGCTTATCCCAGAACGCCTGCTGCATGGCGAGAACGATGCCGTTGTGCCGCAGAATGAGGACGGTAGCTGTGTCGTTAGGCTTAACGCCGAGCACATCACGATATTGATTCGCCCAGATCGACGCGCGCCAGACCCCGTAGCCGCTCTCGACCTCGGGCACATCGAAGACGGCTTTGTGCTTACCCGTTAGGCGGTTTGCCCACGTCACGTCCCATTCATCGCTGCTGCTGGCGGTTCCGGCGGCGGCCGCTGCAGCAGGGGTCAAGGCCAGCGGCAGGACTCCGAACAGGGCGGCGCCAGCGGCGTGCCCCAGAAACTCTCGGCGCTTTGTCGACATAGAGAAACGGATCTCGGGGGACGTAGAAGCCTGAATCGTAACCCGAAATGTACTCAGTGTCAGAAGCGCCAGGTCCCAGGTAGGGCTCGTCGCGGTGGACTTTCCTTTGACCTCAGACCTCTGACCTCCGACCTTGTTGTATATGCAACCTCTCCACGCTCCTCAGACCCGCGCGGCGCTCCTTATCGCACTCGCCGGGGTCGCGATCTTCATCTTGCTCGCCCCGTACATGGTGGGGCTCCTGAGCGCGGCCGTGCTCTACGTCATCTGTCAGCCAGTCTATGCCAGGCTTGTGCGCTGGGTGCGGTCCAAGCACTTCGCCGCGGCGATTACGCTATTCCTTGCGATCGTTCTCATCGTCATCCCGCTGGTGGTGATCGTCGGTATCCTGGTGGATCAGGCACCGCAGGCGATTCAGGCAGCGCGCGACGCCGCACTGCTCGATCGGCTCGCGACGCTACGGATCGGGAATGTGAATGTGGGCGCTGAGCTCGGCCGAGCGAGTGCCACGATTGCGCAGTGGCTTTCACGTCAGGCAATGAGCGTGTTAGGCGGCGCCGCGCAGGCGACGCTCACGCTGCTCATCGCGTTCTTCGGTCTCTACTACCTTTTGCTCAGCGGCAAAGAGACGTGGGAGCGCTTCCGCGACTTCTTGCCGTTCTCCTCTCAGTCGGCCGATGAGCTGCGCGACCGCTTTTTCAGTCTCACGCATGCGACGCTGTTAGGCACGTTCCTCATCGCCTTGCTGCAGGGGACCATCATCGGTTTCGGCTTTTACATCGTTGCCTTGCCGGCGCCGATGGTCTGGGGTGTTACGGCCGCCTTTGCGTCGATCCTACCGATGATCGGAACGGGACTCGTATGGATTCCAGGCGTCATCATCCTTCTCGTTCAGGGACGCATCGGCTCCGCGATTAGCCTCGCTGTGATCAGCATCGTCATCGCCAGCAGCGTGGACAACATCGTGCGGCCGATGGTCTATCGTCGCGTCTCCGACATACACCCAATGATCACGCTCGTCGGCGCATTCGCCGGCGTCCGCTACTTCGGTTTATTAGGCGTGCTCCTCGGTCCACTTGCGATCGTGTATTTCCTCGAGCTCGTCAGGCTGTATCGCAAGGACTACATCGAGCCACAGATCGTTGTCGCACCGTCACCAATCGGTGCTACGACGACAGCGGCTATGGCCTCAGTTAGTCCCGCTGCAGGAGGCTGAAGAAGTGCTCGGCAGGGAGCGGCTCGGAGAACAGGCTCCCCTGGCCGTATTCGCAGCGAAAGCGCAGTAGCTCGGCGAGCTGTTCTTCACGCTCGATCCCTTCGGCGACAGTGCGCAGACGTTTGAGCTTGCCTAACGCAATCATCGCGCGCGTCGCTGCGTGATCTTCCGGCCGGCGCGTGAGCTGACTAATGAACGTGCGGTCGATCTTGAGGATGTCCACGGGGATGTCCGCCGGGTCTCCCAGCGTGGCACTGCGGATCCCGTAATCATCGATTGCCAGCCGCACGCCTAACGCACGAACCTCGCGCAGACGACCAACGGCATCGGCCGCGGTGCGGGCAAGCGCGCCTTCCGAGAGCTCCAGCACGAGACGCTGCGGATCGATGCCGCTCTCCTCGAGCGCGTCAGCGACGTCGCGAACAAACGCCGGCGCAAGCAGCTGTCGCGGGGTGACGTTCACCGCGATCGTGAGCGAGCGATCGGGGCCGATCGCGTCTTGCCACGCGCGCGCCTGAGCGCACGCTGCGAAAAGAATCCAGCGGCCTAACGGGACGATGAGGCCCGTATCCTCGGCAACGGCAAGGAAGGCCGAGGGTGGGATCGTTCCGCGCTCTGGATGGTGCCAGCGTACGAGTGCTTCCACGCCTGCGATGCGTCGCGTGCGCAAAATGACGATCGGCTGAAAGACGAGCTGCAGCTCGCGACGATCGATAGCGCGCGCGAGATCCCCTTCGAGGGCATGATGCTTGAGCGCGGCTGCGTGTGTCCGATGGTCAAATAGCTCACACGTGCCGCGACCGCGACGACGCGCCGCTCGCAGCGCCACGTCAGCATGGCGCATCACATCATCGACGTCGTCCTCGGGAAGTGCCGACGCGATGCCGATGCATACCGTGGCGCGATAGTCGCGCCCGCGCACGCTGAGCGGCGTCCCGAAACCGCTGTTCAAGCGCTCCGCCACGTGAACGAAGTTGCTTTCATCCGCCATGTCCTCGAGGAGCACGCCGAATCGCGCGCCCTCGAGCCGAGCCACGGAGTCAACGTCGCGTACGGTAGTCGTTATGCGTTGCGCCGTTGCTAGCACCAGCTCCGGCAGCGCGTCCAATGGAGCGAGGACTCCGTCGCAACGGTACTCGTCGACTTCCAGCACGAGCAGCGCGAGCGGCAGCTGCTGGCGGTGAGCGCGAACGAGCGCGTGTGCCGCGCGGTCGCGCAGTAGCGCACGCGTCGCAAGTTGTGTCAGCGGATCGCGCAACGCATCACCGCGGCCTAACGAGGGCTGGTCGTGCGCCAAAGATGGCGTCGACAGTCGCGGTGGCGCCGGTACGGGTGGCAATGGCGCCGCTTCACGTACGGCGATCGCGATTCCGTTGAGCACTGCGTCGTCGATCAAATTCGTCGCAATCACTTCGACGGCTAGCCAGCTTCCGTCAGCCGTCCGCATGCGCAGCGTGCGCACCTCGTCCGCCCCGCGACCGGCGCCGCGACCACCGAGCCGCTGGTCGCAGATGTCGGCGTAGAACCGCTGCCAAGCGGCGATATCGTCGTCGTGAATGAGCGACGCCACCTTTCTCCCGCGCAGCGCCGTGGCCGCGTACCCCAGAACGCGTTCAACGCTGGGACTTCCAGACTCGATGCGACCTTCACGATCGGCGAGCAGGATCGCTTCGCTTGCCTCGAGGAGCAGCGCATATTCGCGAGACTTGACAGCACCCTGTCGGATCGCACCCGGCGGCGTTGAGTCGTCCCGTTGGAGGGCCCGCGCCACGAGGTAGTGCACAAGCGCCCCGGCAACGGCTGCCCCTGCAAACCCGGTGGCCGACCAAACGGGATTGATCAGCCTGGCGACAGTAAACGCCGTCACCACCCCAAACGCGAGGCCAACGCACGCGTATGCGAGCGCCGCGATGAGAGTACGGGCAGCGAAAGGTGTCGGCATCAACGAGCTGTCGGATTGTAAGTACGAGAGACCGGCGCGAGCGCCCTATCCCCTATCCCCCATCCCCCTATCCCCTATCCCCTATCCCCTAGGCGATAAGCATCCTCCAGGCCAAACGCCGGTATTAACGTATCAGCCGTCGTAGAGGACGGAACGCTTGCCCAATATCCGCTTCGATTTCGAGTTCCCGTGGCTGCTTTTCGTGCTGCTAGCGCTTCCCGCGTGGTGGTGGTGGCGGCTGCGGCGCGAGCGGCCAGACGGCATTGTCTTTTCGCGAGTCGCTTTGCTCAAGACTTTGCCCCGCGCAGGGAAAACGATTCCGCGTCTCCTTTTCGCGTTGCGCAATCTTGCGCTCGCGGGTCTCGTCATCGCCGTGGCGCGGCCTCGCGCACCTGGTCGCATGCAGCGGTCGAGCAGCGAAGGGATCGACATCGTCATCGCATTCGACATCTCGAGCTCCATGCTGGCCGAAGACTTTCAGCCACAGAACCGTCTCGAGGTCGCTCGAGCAAAGGTGAAGGACTTTATCCGCATGCGCACCAGCGATCGCATTGGTCTCGTAGCGTTCTCGGGCGAAGCGCTCACACAAGTCCCCCTAACGACAGACTATCCGGTCGTTTTGGCGGCCGTCGACAATTTGCAACCCGGGCAATTGGAAGACGGAACGGCGATCGGCACCTCGATAGCAACCGCCGCCAACCGGCTGCGTGACGCTCCCGGCCGGTCGCGAGTGATGGTGTTGATGACTGACGGTGTGAACAACCGTGGCGCGATCGATCCTCGCACAGCGTCGCAGGCAGCAGCAGCATTCGGGATCCGCATCTATACAATCGGCGTCGGAACAGAGGGGATGGCGCCTGTCCCAGTAGGTCGCGGCGTGTTCGGATTGCGCTACGAAAACCGTCCGGTCGAGATCGACGATGAGTTGCTCACCGATGTGGCGCAGTCTACCGGCGGACGCTACTTCCGCGCGCGTGACGCTGCCGCACTCACGCGCATCACAGAGGAAATCGATCGGCTGGAGCGCACTCCTGTGCAGTCACGATCGTACGTGCAGTATGCCGAGCTCTATCGCTGGCCGTTAGGCATTGCGCTATTCGCTCTCGTGGCCGAGCTTGGAATGAGCGTGTGGCGAGTGCGAATCCCCTAGGTCGCCTAACGGGACATCCACTACGTCGCCGCGGATCTGCTCGGATTGTCAATCCGCGCGGATACTGCTGAAGGTGATGGCATTGCGTTGCCAATCGCTGCCACGTCCTGGGAGCGCAGGCACAGTCGAGCTCGGAGGCGGTGAGGTATGGTTGCTAGGGCGCGCGGGACCGAACGACACATAGAGCGCTATTGGTTGCTGCTCACCATGGCATCGGCGTGTTCCGGTTCCACGTCCACACTCGATGCCCGCGGACCGGCAGCCGAGACGATCGCCGACCTGTGGTGGGTCATGCTCGGGCTCGCGGGGCTCGTCTTTCTCGCCGTTCTGGCCTTTCTCCTGCCGACGCTGCGCAAACGCACGCCCGCGAGTCACCGACCGCACACGTGGCTCGCCGGCGCAATCGGTACATCAGCCGTTATCCTAACGACTCTTTTCATCGTCTCCGAGCGGACGATGGGGCGTCTGCATCATGTCACGGGCAGCGACGACCTGCGCGTCAGCGTGAAAGGTTGGCAGTGGTGGTGGGAGGTGGCGTACATCGTTGGGAGCGATACCGTCGTCACCGCGAACGAAATCCATATCCCAACCGGTCGTCGCGTTAGGCTGGAGCTGACAACCGGCGATGTCATTCACAGCCTGTGGGTTCCCAACCTGCAAGGGAAGACCGACCTTGTACCGGGCCGCACCCACCTAACGTGGCTGCAAGCTGACCACCCAGGGATCTCCTATGGACCGTGCGCCGAGTATTGTGGTGTACAGCACGCCCACATGACGCTCGTGGTCGTGGCGCTCGCGCCGGCGGAGTTCGCGGCCTGGCTCCAGCGCGAGCGGCTCCCGGCTACTCCGCCAATCGAGCCACAGCGTATCGCAGGCGCTGGTGTCTTTGCCCGAGCGGGCTGTGCCTATTGCCACATGGTGCGCGGCACGACTTCGTTAGGCAAGCTCGGTCCCGATCTGACACACTTCGCGAGTCGGCGCACGATTGCCGCCGCGACGCTGGAGAATGCTCCACGCCATCTCACAGCGTGGTTGGCGGACCCGCAGCGGGTTAAGCCCGGCACACGTATGCCTACGACTCCGCTCGCCGCTCGTGACCTCGCCGCCGTTGTCGCCTACGTCAGCGGCCTCCGCTAGCGCGGCACAAACCGCCACGCGCCAGCCGGACGCCGCCCGCCACGCGGCGTTCGACGCGGTGTGGGCCGATCCACGCGGATTTGTCGGTCACCTGAAGACGATCAACAACATCCCCATCGCGCACCGCTACATGATCACGGCGGGCGTCTTCTTTCTCGTCGGTGGCGTGCAGGCGCTGCTCATGCGCATCCAGCTAGGCACGCCGGACAACACCTTTCTCGACGCCGACACCTATAACCAGTTGTTCACGATGCACGGCACGACGATGATGTTCCTCGTCGTCATTCCGTTCATCGAAGCGATCGCGAGCTACATGCTGCCACTGATGTTAGGCACGCGCGATCTGCCGTTTCCGCGTCTCACCGCGCTCAGCTACTGGACGTATCTGTTCGGCGGGATCTTCCTCTACTCCAGCTTCCTGTTCGGTCTCGCTCCCGATGGCGGTTGGTTTGCGTACCTCCCGCTCAACAGCGCCGAATACGCCCCCGGACTCAATATGGATTACTGGGATATCGGGCTCAGTGTCGCCGAAGTAGCCGCGTTAGGCGCCGGCGCCGAGCTGATCGTCGGCACCCTGCGGATGCGCGCGCCCGGCATGACGTTCACGCGGCTGCCAATCTTCGCGTGGACGATGCTCATCGTCGCCGTGATGCTCATTCTCGCCTTCACACCGCTCATCGTCGCAACCCTGATGCTCGAGCTCGATCGCAAAGAGCTCACACATTTCTTCAACATCGCGCAAGGCGGCGATCCGGTGTTGTGGCAGCACCTCTTCTGGGTCTTCGGACACCCGGAGGTGTACATCATGTTCTTGCCCGCGGCTGCGATCGTGACGCACATCGTGCAAACGTTCTCGCGCACTTCGCTGGCAAACCACCGCGCCGTCGTTATCGCCATTGTCGGCACCGCCGTGGCCAGCTTTGCGCTGTGGCTGCATCACATGTTCGTCGCGGGAATGTCGGTCGGCGCCATGCGCGCCACGACCTTCGCCAGCTTCCTCATCGCCATCCCTGCCGGTGTGCTGGTCGTGTCCTGGTTGAGCACGGTGTGGGCAGGACGGGTCGTGTGGACCAGCGCCATGCATTTCGTTGCCGGGGTTGTTGTACTGTTTGTGCTCGGGGGCCTAACGGGCGTGATGGTCGCTAGCGTGCCGTTCGATGCGCAGATGCACGATACGTACTTCGTGGTTGCGCACTTCCACTACGTGCTGATCGGCGGGGTCATCTTCCCGTTTTTCGCCGGCGTGTACTACTGGCTTCCCAAGATCACTGGTCGGCTGCTCGATGAACGCTGGGGGCGCTGGAGCTTCTGGATCATGTTCATCTGCTTCAACATCACTTTCTTCCCGATGCACATCACGGGGCTGCTCGGCATGCCTCGGCGCATATATACGTATGGCGAGAGCGCGGGGTGGAGTGAGCTGAACCTTGTATCGACGTTAGGCGCTCTTGGTCTGGCCGCCGGTATCCTGCTGACCGTCGTCAATATCTGGCGCAGCCGCAAGCACGGGTCGCCGGCCGGAGACAATCCCTGGGGCGGCGATACGTTGGAGTGGTCGGAGACGTCACCGCCGCGTGCTGCGCAGTTCCCGATTATTCCGACCGTGCATGGGCGCCATCCGCTGTGGGAACAGAACAGCGAGGAGGCAGCCATCAGAGGCGCAGAGCAGGAGCTTGACTATGCACCCGTTAGGTGGCGCGGTGCACTCTGTGTATCGATTCGTGATGCTCGGCCGGTCGCTGTCGTGCACCTGCCGAATGTGTCGATCTGGCCCTTCGTGATGAGCGTGGCATTCGTCTTTCTTTTCTCAGGCGCGTTGATCGACAATGGATGGCTTGCCGCGATTGGGGGAGCTGGTACCGCGGTGGCGCTCGCCGGATGGTTCTGGCCCTCGCCGAGCGAACGCCTGGCGATCGAGGACCAGGTAGGGCGCAAGTCCGCAGCTTCATTGCCGTTAGGCGTCGGCGGGCCGCTCTCTAACGGGTGGTGGGGCACGTGGGTGCTCCTGTTGGCCCTTGCGACGGCATTGCTCACGATTGTCGCCAGTGCCTTCTACCTCGCGCCGCGCTGGGAGGCCATCGACGGTGTAGACGGGACCGCGCAACTCCTCGCAGCTCTGGCGCTGTCGCTCGCGGCCCTCGCTGGTGCGGCAACGTGGTGGGGTGGCCGCGGCGGCACGGAATCGGAAGCAGGACGCCGCCGCTTCGGCCTAACGAGCGGACTGGCGCTCGACGTCGCGCTGGTGCTGACGCTCTACCTCTTGTATGCCTACGACGAAGCGGCGCACCCGGCCAACATTGACGCGCGCGGGTCGCTGTACTTCCTCGCGCTGCTCTTTCAAGGAATTGTGACCGCGCTGCACGCCATCTGGACGGCCGTTGCGGCCCTCTGGGCGTGGCGTAGTCCGACCGATGTCCGCGGGCTGGCGCCGGCGGGGAACGTTTCAGTCGTTAGCTACTTTCTCGTGGCGAGCTGGATTGCGATAGCGGCGATCTTCTACCTAACGCCATCGCTTGGTTGACAATCGCTCGACGACGTGTCCCGCAGTTACAGCCACCGGCGAAAGCGCAACAAGGCTACCAGCCCGACGCCTAACGCCAGCTGCAGCGCGACCATGATCGTCCACCCCCAGGGATGCCTGGCCAGCGGGATATGCTCGAAGTTCATCCCATAAACCCCGCTGACGACAACGAACGGGACGCTCAGCGTCGCCACGATCGTTAGGCCTTGCGTGACGCGCCCCATACGATTCGAGACCTGCGACAGATAGCTCTCGAGCGTGCTGCTCAACAAATCGCGGTACGTATCCAGCGAATCGATGATCCGCAGCATGTGATCGTACACGTCGCGGAAGTACACCTGTACGTCCGTGGGGAGCAGTGCCGATGGCCGGTACGACAGCGTGTTGAAGATCTCGCGATGCGGCGACAGATAGCGCCGGAGGGAGAGCGCGAGCCTTTTCACCGCGAAGATGTCTCGCAACGCGGCCTCGTTGAACTTCCCGAAGACGCTCTCCTCGAGGTTGTCGATGAACTGGTCGACACGATCGAGGATCGGAAAGTACGCGTCCACGGCCACGTCCATGATCTGGTGGGCGAGGCGCGCGGCACCGCGCGCGACAAGGTCGGCCGAACGCGCGCTGAGATCGTGAACCTGGTCGATCGGCGCGGCCGCCCCGGCGTGGCACGTCACCAGATAGTTGCGGCCGATGAACATCGAAAGGTTGACGGTCTCTAGGTCGTACGGATCGTCAGTGTGCTCCACGAAGCGCACGACACGAATGATCACGAAGACGTAGCCGTCGTACTCCTCCACCTTCGCACGGCTATTTGGGTTGAGGACGTCTTCGATGGCGAGATGGTGGAAGTGGAAGATCTTGTCCAGCAACGCGACCTGCTGCCGGCTGTTGCTGTCGATGTCGACCCAAAGCGTTCCTTGCGATTCGTGCACGGCCGCTGCGATGTCGCGCACGTCCAGATCGCGCCGCACATTGCCGTTTTCGCACAAGATGCAACGCGGACGCTTGCTCGCTGAGCTGTCAGCCGCAGGGACCGGAGCGGGCGGGGGCGAGGTCATGAGACAAAGTCATACCGCCCGGGCAATAAATCAACAGCCGTGCGCGCCTAACGCTTAGCCAACTGCCGTAACTACGTGATAGGTGATAACCCTCCTTGCGATCACCTATCACGCCGTAGCACGTGCGCGCGCACCGCGGCCCATACTCAGCAGCATTCCGACCGCAACCACCGTCACCGCGCCGACCACATTCTGCCACAGGAACGACACCGACGGCGCCCCGAACGCGACGCTCGCGACGGCCGCCATGCCGGCGATCAATCCAGCAAAGGCACCGCGCGCGCGCGCGCGCGGAATCATCGCCAAAAGAAAGACGCCGAGAATCGACCCGTAGAAAAACGATCCAAAACGGTTCACGACTTCAATGAGCGAGCCTAACGTCGCAGCGTACGTCGCTACAGCGCATGCAAAGATGCCCCAGAAAAGGGTCGCCACCTTGGAAACCGTGAGGTAGTGCGCGTCTGTCGCTTGCGGCTTGACCCAGCGCCTGTAGAAGTCGATCACCGTCGCGGTGGACAGCGAATTCAGCTCTGCGGCGATACTCGACATTGCGGCGGCCATCAGGGCGGCGATAAAAATCCCCGCGAAACCGATCGGCAGCACATACAGCACGAAATGCGGAATGATGTAGTTCACGTCGCGTCCCGGCTCTCCTGTCGCGCGTGACGCAATCTCTTGTGCGTCGCCGCGAATCTGCGCCACGGCGCTCTCGCTGCTGCGCACAGCGGCCTTGGCTGTCGATTGGTCGGCGCCGCGCGGCAGATCGGCCAACTGCTGTGCCGCTGCACGGCGATCGGACAGCGCTGTTGCATAACGAGATTCCAACGCGGCGATCGCGGCACTGTCTGCGGCCCGCGCGCTGCGATCGTGCGCGGGATTGAACAGCAGTGGCGGCGTCTGAAAGCTGTAGTAAACGAATACGAGTACGCCGATCAGCAGGATCAGCGCCTGCAGCGGGATCTTCCAGTAGGCGCTCATCAAGAGGGCGCTGCGCGCCTCGTCCGTGGAGCGCGCCGTGAGGTAGCGTTGTGCCTGGCTCTGGTCCGTTCCGAAGTACGACAACATGAGGAACGTCCCGCCAATCAGTCCCGACCAGAATGTGTACGTCTCGTTCAGATTGAAGGAAAAGTCGAACGTGCGCATGCGCCCGGCCGCTCCCGCAATCGTTAGGGCATCGTGCGGGTTCACAGGCAGCTTGATGATGAGAAAGACAACGAGCGCGATCAACGCAGCGACGATGAGCACCATCTGTTTGACATCGGCCCATGTCACGGCCTGGACACCGCCGATCATTGTGTACAGCACAGTCGGGATACCCATCAAGGCCACCGACCAGAGCAGATCCCAGCCGAAAATCGCGGAGAAGACCACGCCTGGTGCCGAGATGATCGCGCCGCATGACATGGCGCGCGAGACGAGGAAGAGAAAACTCGTTAGGGAGCGCGTCTTAGCATCGAAGCGTCGCTCCAGGTACTCGTACGCGGTAAACACCCTGGCGCGATGCAGAAATGGGACGAGCGTCACGCCCAGGATGACCATCGCGATTGGGAGCCCGAAGTAGAACTGGATGAAGCGCATCCCGTCTGTTGCGCCCTGACCTGTCGTCCCGATCATCGTGATCGCGGAGAGCTGCGTCGCCATGACGGAAAGCCCAACCGCCCACCACGGCAGGTTTCGGTTGGCCAGAAAGTACCCTTCGATCTCCTTGGTTCCCTTCGCGCGCCTAACGCCGTCCGTCACGACATAGACGAGGTAAACGACGACAATGATCCAATCGATAGCGCTCATGACGCCGGATCAGCGATTGTAGCGCAGCTGCAGAAGGCCGAGCAGAAGTAGCGCGACGATCTGCATGCTCATTACGCGGATCAGCGTTGCGCGAAAGGTCGACGTGTCGGCGCTGCCTGGTTTGTTGGCCATTTGCATCGTGGCGAGACGGCGCGGATACTGTGGCGAGGGCCGCGAAAGCGGTAGTACGAGTCAATCCGCCGCGAGGAGGTTCCTGACAATTCTCGACAGATCAATCGGCGCGAAGAACGCGGATCGGATCGACGCGCATCGCGCGGCGGGCGGGCAAATACGTGGCGAGTAGTGCTGCCGACAGCAGCAGAATCGGCGCCGCGACAAACGTCACGACATCGAGCGCGCTGCTCTGAAGTACGAATCGCTGCAGCACTCGGCCTAACGCCGCAGCTAGAGCACCGCCAATGAACACGCCGATGAGTGAAAGCCGGCCCCCTTCGTAGAGCACGAGATCGCGAATGTTGGCTCTGTCCGCTCCGAGTGCGACCCGAATGCCCAGCTCCGACATCCGCTCGCTCACACCATAAGACGCGACCCCGTATGTGCCAATCAGCGCCAGTGCGAAGATCAAAAGCGCGAACGCACTGACCACGAGCATCTGAAAGCGCTGCTGAGATACGGAGCTCGTTACGAGCTCGTCGAGCGTGCGCACATGATACAAGGGCAAGCCAGCATCGAGCTCGCGCACGAGCCGCTGAACTGATGGCACAACGCTTCGAGGTTCACTGCCAGTCTTCACGATGACAGTCATGAAGTTGAAGCCATGTTGTGCGGCGGGGACGTAGACGGTGCGCCCCACGTCGCGGTCTAACCCTGTTGTCCGAACGTCGCCAACGATTCCGACGACCAGAGCATCCTCGTCGCCCAACGAGATGCGCGCGCCGACAGCGCTCTCCGTTCCCCACACACTTCGCGCGAGCGTCTGGCTGACGATCGCGACTCGCGGCGCTGACCGGGCGTCACTGACCGCGAATGGCCGGCCTCTAACGAGCCGAATACCGAGCACAGCGAAGTAGTCAGGCGCTACAAGTCTGAGGTCGGCGCGCAACTCGCGTCCGTCGTCGACGCCGGGTCGTGTAAACGAGAACGCTGACGGTTCTTCCTCAAACGGCGGTGCGCTGGCCAGGGTCGCGCCGCGAATTCCGGGGAGCGCCGCCAGTCGCTCGAGCAAGCTCGCGAAGAACACGTCGCGCGCGCTCTGCGACGCGTAAGGCATCCCCGAGCCCATCGGCAATTCCAATTTGAAACTCAGCGCGCGCTCGGGATCGACACCAGGATCGACGCGCAGCAGTGACTGAAAGCTGCTGACCATCAGACCGCCAGCCGTTACGAGCAGCATGGCGAGAGCGACCTGCGAAACGTTGAGCGCACCCATGAGGCGGCGATCTTCTCGCCCGCGCGAACGGCTGCCACCTTGGCGCAACAGCGTCGCGGCCTCTGGCTGGCTCGATCTCAAAGCGGGGAGGAGACTGATCAGCACGACCGTGAACACCGTGGCCGAGAGTGTGAAGAGCAACACCGTTCCGTCGATGCTCGCGTCTGTCAGCAACGGGATATCAATGGGGCCTAACGAGACGACTGTCTTGACTATCCCGAACGCGAGCGCGATGCCCAGTGCTGCCCCTGCCGCTCCCAGAAGCAGGCTCTCGACCAGTACCTGCATGCTCAGCCGAACGCGAGACGCGCCGAGCGCGTGCTGAACCGCGAGCTGCTTCCTGCTCGCCGCCGCCCTGATGAGCAGCAGGTTCGCGACGTTTACGCAAGCGCCAAGCAGCACGATGCCAACAGCGGCCAGGAGGAGCATGAGGCCGCGCCTAACGTCACGTACGACCTGTTCCCGCAATTGCACGAGTCGGATCCCGACGTCACGATTGGTCTCGGGGTGCGTCTCCGCCAGGCGCATAGCGACGGCCGAGAGCTCGGCTCCCGCGCTCTGCATGGTGAACCCGGTGGCGAGGCGTCCAACCACTCGCAGTCTTCGCGCATTACGGCCGCCGGTCTGATTGTCGTAAGGCGCAAGCGGCCGCCAGAGCTGCACATCCGTGCCCAGCACCCTAACGCTGCGGGACTGGAGCTCCGGAGGCATGATCCCGACCACTTCGTATGGAAAACCGTTGACGGTCACACTCTTGCCGACAAGCGTGGAGTCGCCGGCGAACTCACGACGCCACAAACCGTAGCTCAGGATGGCGCGTCGATGGTTACCGACAACGCTCTCTTCTGCGCGGAACGAGCGCCCCAGCAGCGGAGTCACGCCGAGCAGCTCGAAGAATCCCGTGCTGATGCGCGCCACGGAGACGCGCTGCGGCTCGCTCCCCCCCGTTAGGTTGACGTCGCCGTTAGGAAACGTCCAGACTGTCGCGAGCCCGTCGAAAGCCTTCGATTGTTCTTGCCAATCGTGGAAGTCCGGGTACGATGCGAACCCTTCCGTGAGCCCCTGCGTCTGACTGGTGCTCCAAACCATGACCAGCCGATCCGCGTCTTTGAATGGAAGCGGCTTGAGCAACACGGCGTTGATGATCGAGAAGAAGGCCGTGTTGGCCCCGATACCCAGCGCGAGAGTTACCAGTGCCACAGTGGGCAGGACTGGACGACGCAAGAGCGAGCGCGTCGCGAGACGCAGCTGACCGGCGGCAGGTTCCAGGAGCTTCATCGAAGCGGCGTCATCGTCGCGTGATCAGCCGGATGTGTTATCGAGCGCACGCAGTAGCGGACACGCCGAGCGCCTGCGCGCGTTTGATAAAGCGCACACGCTGCACGGTCTGCGAATCATAGGTGCCATAACCCGACGCGTGGCCGTGCGGCGAGGGAAGCAGCCCGACGTGCTCGTAGTACCTGAGCGATTGCACGTTGACGGCCGCTTCGGCCGCGATTTCTCCAATTCGCATCCGGTGATCCTCGATCACGGGGGTCACGATACAGCTTATACCATGGTATAGGGTCAACCCTCGCGACCCATTGCTGACAAGAGCTTTACCAGACAAAGTCGGGCCTCGCTTTTCGGGGTGACGGAGCGGTAGCGCGGCCATTGGCTGAGCGCTGGCGGGCAACTGCGTAGATTCTCGAATTCAGGCTCGCGCGCAACGCTCACGTCGCCACGCATTTGTGACCGTCCCGTCGACAATCACTCCGTCCATCGAACCCGCGCGGCGTGGCAGCGGCGCCGCCGTCTGCCTGCGCGGCATCACGCGCCGCTTCGGGCACAAATGGGCCCTGCGCGGGATCGAACTGGATGTGGGACTCGGCGAACTCGTTGTCATTCAAGGCCCCAACGGCGGGGGCAAGAGCACGCTGCTGCGTGTCATTGCGACGGCTGTGTTGCCGACTGGTGGTGCCGGGAGTGTGCTCGGGCTGGACCTGCGCCGCGACGCCTCAGCCATTCGCTCGGCGTGCGCGCTGCTGGGCAGCGCGAACGGCCTGTACGAAGATCTCAGCGCGCGCGAGAATCTCCAGTTCGCCGCCCGGATGCTCGGCGTTAGGCAGGGGACGAGCGCGATCGCCGACGCGCTCGAGCAGGTAAACCTAACGAGCGAGGCGGATGAGCGCGTGCGTTTCTACTCGTCAGGCATGCAACGACGCCTCGCCCTGGCGCGCATCATGCTGCCCGAGCCAAAGCTCCTCCTGCTGGACGAGCCGTTTAACGCCCTGGATGCGGACGGCGCCGACGTCGTCAACGCGCTGATCGCCCGCACACGACAACGCGGCGCCGCGGTAGTCCTCGTCCTGCACGACGTCGCGCGGCTCAGCGAACGACCGACAGCAAACCGTACCATGGCCCAGGGGCAACTGACGTGAGCGCCGCCATGTCGCGTCCGTGGGACCGGGTTCGCGCGATCGCCGCCAAGGACCTCGCCGCTGAACGTCGAGCCAAAGCGAATGTCGTTGCGGTGACGTCGTTCGGCGCCCTCACCCTGCTCGTCTTCGGGTTCGCGGTGGGGCCTGATTCGGCGACCCTGCGCGCGACCGCCGCGGGAATTCTCTGGCTCGCTGTCCTCTTCAGCGGCGTGCTCGTCTTCCATCGCTCGTACCAACTCGAGCTGGAAGGCGGCGCCCTGGAAGCGCTCCTGCTGTATCCCGGTGATCGCTGGGAGATCTTCGCTGGGAAGCTGCTCGCGAATCTCACTGTCGTGTTTCTGGTTGAGCTGATCATCATTCCGCTCGCGCTGGTGTTCTACAACATTGCGGTTCCTGACAAGTGGTTCGCTTTGCTCGCTGTCGTCGTGCTCGGGACGATCGGCTTCGTGACGTTAGGCACCTTCTACGCGGCGATGGCGTCCCGTACACGCTCGCGCGAAGTGCTCCTCCCGTTACTGCTCTTTCCAATGCTTGTCCCGGTGCTCCTAGCGGCAAGCGAAGGGTCGGCTGCGCTGC
>JBQTIF010000176.1:0-10567 GCA_052388395.1 Gemmatimonadaceae bacterium
CGATGGCGGACAACCGACGACTCGAGCAGTTGGCGTCGACGGATCCGCTCACCGATGTGCTGAATCGGCGCGCACTCGCCGAGCGCTTGTTAGGCGAGATGGAGCGCGTGCGTCGGTATGAGACGACCGTTTCGATCTTGCTGATCGATCTCGACTTCTTCAAGCGTGTCAATGACACGCACGGGCATCTCGTAGGCGATGATGTGCTAACTGAGGTCGCCGAGCTGCTGCAGCGAGCTGTTCGTGCGGTTGACGTGGTGGCGCGCTTCGGCGGTGAGGAGTTCGTGATTGTGTTGCCGGAAACGGGGGCGCCCGGCGCTGCGGCCTTCGCCGAACGCATCCGTGAGCATGTCGAAGCCAAGACCTTCGTGGAAGCGTCCGACGGCAGCGGGCTGCGCATCACGGCGAGCATCGGTGTGGCCATATTTCCGTCGCCCGGTGTACAGACAGTCGAGGATCTCCTGGCCAAGGCGGATCAGGCGCTGTATCGTGCCAAGGCCGAAGGGCGCAACCTGGTACGCACCTAACGAAAATCAAAGGGGTCAGAGTCGCTTGAAATCTTCATGGATGGCTCGCATGCGGCAAATCGTCCACAGATTTCACGCGACTCTGACCCCTTTGATTTTCGTTGCATTTACGTGGTCCGCTGACGCACAAAGCAAGACTGGCGGATCGCGTCCCGGGATTGACGTCCTGCACTACGCGTTTGATGTGGATCTGCGAGATCGCGGTCGCTGGATCGACGGGCGTGCTGTGATCGCACTACGGCGCACGGCAAGCGTCGACACACTTGCACTCGACCTCGTGGGGATGCGAGTCGACTCCGTGCTCGTGAACGGCCGAGCTGCACAATTCCGTCTCGCTGATTCGACATTGCGCCTAACGCTACCACCGGGCAGCGGCGACTCGCTCTCGGTTGCCGTGCGCTATTCCGGTGAGCCGAAAGATGGTTTGATCTTTTCCAATGACACGACCGGCCGCTGGCAGGCGTTCGGGGACAATTTTCCCAATCGCGCGCGCTTCTGGTTGCCGGTGATCGACCATCCCAGCGACAAGGCGACCGTGAGTTGGACGGTGCGAGCGCCGTCAGACCGCCAAGTAATCTCAAACGGAGCTGGGCTAGACCATACACACCGACCTGACGCCGTGCGCACGACCTCGTATTGGCGGATGGCGCGACCAGTTCCCACGTACCTTATGGTGATCGGCGTCGCCCCGTTCGCTGTCGTAGACCTCGGCGAATCGGCGTGCGGGTTGGGCGAAGTTTCGCGTTGCGTTAGGCAGTCGGTCTGGGCGTCGCCGCAGGTGCGCGACTACCTCCCCGGGCCCTTTGCCAAAGCCGGCGCGATGGTGGACTTCTTCGCGCGTCTTGTGGGGCCATTCCCGTACGAGAAGCTGGCGCACGTGCAGAGCGCGACGCGTTACGGCGGAATGGAGAACGCCAGCGCGATCTTCTATTCGGATAACGCATTCAAGCGGCGTAGTGTCGGCGAAGGTCTCATCGCGCACGAGATCGCGCACCAATGGTTCGGCGACGCCGTGACGGAAAGCGAGTGGCCGCATGTGTGGCTGTCCGAGGGTTTCGCATCCTACTTCGCGCCGTTGTGGACCGAACATTCGCGCGGCGACAGTGCCTTTCTCGCATCGATGCGGCAAGTGCGCGACGGCGCGCTGCGCGGTCAAATCGCCGTCCAGAAAGCGATCGTAGACACGACGTTGGCCAACGTGGCGAACGTGCTTAATTCCAATGTCTATCAAAAGGCGGCTTTACGCTGCACATGCTGCGTCGCGAAGTCGGCGACTCGGCGTTTTTCCGCGGCATCCGCAACTACTACGCAAAATACAAACACCGCAATGCCGTCACGCACGATTTCCAGCGTGAGATGGAGGCGACAGCGGGCCGCCCGTTAGGCTGGTTCTTCGAGCAATGGTTCTGGCGCCCAGGATTCGCCGAACTGACGGTCAGCTGGCGGCACGACCCTGCGAAGCAGCGCGTTGTTCTCGACGTGGAGCAGGGGACGCGTTTCGCGGCGTATCGCGTGAAGATGGCGGTGGACCTCGTGGCGCCTGACGGCAGCGTTAGGCGATCCCTGGTGGACATTCCCGCGCAGCAACGCGCCACCGTCGAAGTGCCCCTGTCAACCCCGCAGGCGCCGACGCGTGTTGTGCTGGACCCCGATGTCGGCGTATTGGGCACGATTACGCCGTCCCGGTAGACCTCGCCTGGTCGCGATCAAAGTGCTGAAGCCGGAGCTCGCGGCCGTGTTAGGCGGCGATCGCCTAACGAGCGATTCGCCGGAGCTCGACCAATAGGCAGCGGTCTTGGACAACGTCGATGCCTTCAGCCACGAGCTGCTCGGCGACGGCGTCGTTACGGATGCCTAACTGGAACCAGACTGACTTCGGTTTCTTGGCGAGGATATCATCCACGTGCGGCGGAATGTCGTGTGCGCGGCGAAAGACATTGACCATATCGACCGGTCCGGGGACATCTGCGAGCTTGCGGTACACTTTCGCGCCGAGGATTTCGGTCACTTCGGGATAATAGACCGGCACCGGCACGATCTCGTAGCCGGCGCGCTGCGCGTACTCGGGCACATAGAAGGCAGGCGGATACTCGTCGCCTGTTTTGATGCCGAGCACGGCGATCCGCTTCGTGCTCTCGAGTAACGCACGAATGGCGGCAGTGTTTTCGATATGGGCCAAGCGATTCGCGGCTAGGGGTTGGGCACCTGCCTTACGGTAACTAACATGCGCGCCTATCCCCTATCCCCTATCCCCTATCCCCTATCCCCTATCGCCTGGTGCGCCTCTTAGTGCTCGGTTCCGGTCTGCAGGGTTTCTGCTTGCGCATACGACCTTCTACAGTCTCCTGATGTAAGCGAGGTAGTTCTTGCCGACATCCGGATCGACGAACCAGCCTCCTTTCTCGAGAAGTACGTTGGTTCGCGTCTGCAGTATCTGGCGTTGGATGTCAGCAAGCGCGACGCCACTGTAGTCGCGATGCGCGATGTACAGGCCGTTATGAGCGCGGCGCCGTACTACTTCAATGCCGATCTCGCTGCGCTCGCCGTCGAAGCCGGCGTGCACTGCTCGGATCTTGGCGGCAATACTGAAATCGTGCAGCAGCAGAAGGAGCTGCATTACGCGGCGTTGGCAAAGGGCGTGAGCGTCATTCCCGATTGTGGTCTTGCGCCTGGAATGGTCAACATCCTCGCGCAGTACGGCATCGATCAGCTCGATCGCATCGATCGCGTACAGATCTATGTTGGTGGCTTGCCGCAGGAGCCGCTCCGCCGATCAACTATCAAGTCGTGTACTCTCTCGAAGGGATGCTCGACTATTACACGACGCCGTCGTGGGTCCTGCGCGACGGGCGCCGAGCGCAGGTTGCCGCGCTGGGTGAAATCGAGCGCGTCGATTTCCCGGAGCCGTTAGGCGAGCTCGAAGCGTTTCACACCGCCGGCGGGCTCTCGACGATGGCGTTTCGGTATGAAGGGGAGATTCCCACGATGGAGTACAAGACGCTGCGTTATCCAGGGCACGCGGCGATCATGGCGGCGATTCGCGATCTCGGCCTGTTGGACGTCGAGGAGATCTCGGTAAACGGGACGCGCGGTGCACCGCGTGACGTGGCGCTGGCGGTGCTACGAGATCGCCTAACGAACCCAGAAGGGAAGGATGTTGTGGCGCTGCGCGTCGTCGTGAGCGGCGCCAAAGGCGGCCGGCCGGCGCAGCACACGTTCGCGCTTGTCGATCGCTATGACGAACAGCGCGGCATCAGCGCGATGATGCGCACGAGGGATATTCGCTCGCGATCACAGGGCTGATGCAAGTGCGTGGTGAGATCCGTGGGGCTGGCGTTCTAACACCTGACGAAGCGATTGTGGCCCCGAAATACATCCAGGAATTGAGCAAACGCGGTGTTCGGGTGAAGTCTGAGTTTCAGTAGCAATCGATGCGTGATAAGACCGTGAAGGGTTGAAAGTATTGGGTTAAGAGTCAAGCGTTAGGCAGCAATCACGACGAGGCGCTCAGACCCTGAACCCTTAAACTCCGAACTCGTAACATTTAACTCTTTTCTGCCGATTTATCTCGTTGTTGCACGCTGAACGCCTAACGGGGTGTGTCCAACAATCCCTTCGGCGTTATTCCTCATCCGAAAGGAGCTGCGCCCTCAGCGCTGAGAGCTCATCAATCCGAGCGCAGCGTGCGAACCGAACCGATCGAACGTCCTGGCATCCCTGGCGCCGACACCATCATATAGCAAGGACTCCAGCGCTCCGCACGCCCAGCTCACGCGTGTGCTGCCCAAGAGATACGACATCACGCCGTAGATCCCACCGCGCCGCGGGCCCATATCGCGGCAATAGTTTTCAATACCACCGCTGATCGCGGTGTCACACTGCGGAATGGCCGAGATCCGCACTCGAAGCGCAGGAAGCATTCGCGCGCCTGCCACCGCCGGGTCGGCTCTGGCACTAGCGACAGGATTATTTGCGCAGGATCCCCCGCGGGCAATCGCTGGTCTGCAGCCGTTTGAACGAGGAGTCGTGACGACCGTAAACGGCCTTGCCTTCACGGCAGATGGGAAGACGCTCTACGTGACCGCGAAGGAATCGAGTGGGGCGAGCCGCGCATTGTCGCCCAGCTCGCGACGCCCGGCTGGGACGGCTACGCGGTGCCCACCCGATCCGGGCGCATCTACTTCGTGTCCGACCGCCCGGGAGGTCGCGGCGCTGTGGAAGCCTGGGTGGCTGAGTCCCGACCAGGTGGCGGCTGCGCCGATCCCATGAACGTCGCTGCGCTCAACTCCGAGCACAGCGACAGTGACCTCTGGGTCGATCCCGACGAGAAGTACGCGATCCTCCATCGCTCCATCGACTCGACGCGCACGATCGATTTCTGGATCGCGTTCCGCGACGGCGATCGCTGGCTATCGCCTCGGCCCCTCGACGAAGTCACCGCCGCCGGCTGGGAGCTCTCGCCGACGGTCTCGCCATCCGATGCACTCTTCTATTTCAATCGCTACGGCGTGATCCATCCAACCCTGCTCTGCGCGATCGTTCGCGGCGAGGAGTTGAGGGATTTCGGTGCGCGGCCGCCGGCAACGCGGCCCTGCGCTGACCGCCGGCCGAGCAACCCAAGGGATGGCTTTGGGTTACTAGTTAGGAGAGATGAGGCCATCAGAGGAGGCGACCTGGCACGCGGCGGAGCTGTCTGGCGTCGCACTGCTGCGCGCCCGCTATCGCCGCCAACGCTTTCCCCGACACACCCACGACCGCTACGTCGTGGCGGTGAATGAACGAGGAGCCCACTCGTCGTTCTTTCGGGGCAGCAACGTCCTGATCCCGGAACGCACGCTGGCTATCATCCCGCCCGGCGAGGTGCACTCCGGCGAACAGGTCGCCGGGGTCCCGTGGCACTATCGCGGCATGTATGTCCCGGCGTCGTTGATGGCCGAGGCAGCGGGAAGGGAGGACAACTCGCCCCACTATGCCGTCGCGTTCCGGCAGATGCTGATTTGCGACGCGGCGCTCGTGGATGAATTCCTCGCGGCCCACCGGCTCTGCGAATGCGGTGGCAACGCGTTCGAAGCACAATCGGCGATCTCGCACGTGCTCTGGGCTCTCGTCGGGCAGTACGGCCAGATCCCGCCGCACGACGAGCCGGTCGCAACGCCCGACTGTCTCGATCGCGTCGTCGAGTTCCTCCACGACAACTTTTCCCGGCACATCGGACTGGACGATTGTGCCCGCGTCGCGAATCTCAGCCGCTTCTACTTTCTCAGGCAGTTCAAGCGCCGCTTCGGGTTACCGCCGTACGCGTATCTCTCGCAGCTGCGCATCGAGCGCGCCAAGCGCATGCTCGAGGAGGGGACGCCGCTGTCGTGGGTCGCAGCCGCGACCGGGTTCGTGGATCAGAGCCATCTGCATCGACTCTTTCGCCGGCTCGTCGGTGTGACGCCGGGGACGTATGCCGGCGCCATGGCGCGGCGCGGCGACAGACGAGTAACCGCCCCGCGGCAATAGTGTCCAATACGACCGGTGGTCGCGATGTGACAGTGCGGAATGGCCCAGCCGCTCCTCGACGCGAATGCCCCCCCCGGCTCCCTTACAGCGGGCGACTCGTCGTTCGGTGACGTCTCACCCGCCGAGTTCAGGGCGCAGGGGCACATCGTCGTCGACTGGCTGGCCGACTACTTCGAGCGGTTGGATGGTGGCGCGGTCACCAGCGACTGCTTGCCGGGCGAACTGCGTCGTTCGCAACCGAGCGAAGCGCCGCGCGATGCAGACTGTACCCCCTTATAAAGTGGAGTTCTGACGATGAAACGCCAACTGCTCGCCGCGATACTCGCCAGCTCCGCCGTATCGACCGCGGAAGCACAAGACAGACAGATTCGGCTCGAGGTCGTGGTTCCCGCGCGGCCGGCAGTCGTGTGGGCGCTCTGGACCACGTCCGAAGGGGTGAAATCGTTCTTCGCCCCCGCCAGCAACATCGATCTCCGCGTGGACGGCCTCTATGAGATCTTCTTCATGCCGTCCGCACCCACAGGACTAAAAGGCGCCGACGGCATGCGCCTCCTGGTCGTCGAGCCGTACCAGCGGCTCGCGTTTACATGGAACGCACCACCCGATCTCCCGGAAGTCCGGGCGCAGCGGACGGTCGTCATCGTGGATCTCAAACCAGTCGGGCGTGACAGCACGGCGGTCGTGCTCCGTCACCTGGGGTGGGGGACTGGCCCCAAGTGGGACGCGGCGCTCGCGTATTTCGACGACGCCTGGAAAGACGCCGTGCTCCCGTTCCTCAAGTATCGCATCGAGCGTGGTCCGATCGATTGGATGGCGCCGCCCAAGGTCTCCCCGATCGCCCGGACCGGCATCCAACACCTCACGGTCGCCGCGAAATGACGATCGGGCACCTCGCGGTCGTTGCGGCCGCCGTGCTCGCGCCACCGCAGGGGCGCGCCACTGACTCCGTCGTGCGGGCGCTGGAGGCAATCGCTACGCCGGCGTTCGCTACGCACAAGTCCGGCGGCGCGGTGCTTGTCGCGCGCGACAATCGCGTGCTGTTTCGCCGCGCCTATGGATACGCCGATGTCGCGCTGGAAGTGCCGATGCGCGCGGACCACGTGTTTCTCGTCGGATCGATCACCAAGGAATTCACCGGCGCCGCCATTCTCCGTCTCGTCGCGGAGGGCCGCATCGCGCTCGACGACGACGTCACGATGTATGTGACGGACGTCAACACGCACGGCCAGCGGATCACGATCGAACAAGTCCTGACGCACACGTCGGGGCTGCCCAACTTTGTGGACCTCGCCAGCTTCGATTCGCTGTCGCGTCACAAGCACTCCGTGTCGGCGCTGCTCCGACTGACGCGTGACGTGCCGCTGCACTTCGAGCCCGGAACGGGATTCCGGTACAGCGATTCGGGATACATCCTCCTCGGCGCGATCATCGAGCGCGTCACGGGTCGCACATACGCTGACTACGTCGAGCAAGTGTTGGCGCGGCCCCTCGGCATGACGCGAACGCACCATGTGGACGATGCGCGCGTCCTGCCGGGAATGGCGCACGGATACGCCGTGACCGACGGCGCTCTCGTCAACGCGCCGTACATCGACATGAGCGTCCCGCACGCAGCGGGAGCGCTGGGCTCCACCGTGGACGACCTTTTCGCGTGGCACCGCGCGCTCCGTGACGGCAAAATGGTCCCGCCTGCGCTGCTGGCCAAGGCATGGGAGGGAAGGACGCTGCCCGGCGGCGTACACTCCGGCTATGGCTTCGGCTTCAAGACCTGTCGCATCGGTGGTCGGCGCAGCGTATCGCACGGAGGGTTCATCAACGGTTTCGGGGCCCAGGCCTTGATGCTGCGCGACGACGGCGTGGACGTCATTGTCCTCGTCAACAACCAGAGCGACGTTCCCGACGCCGGCCAGCTGGCCCGCCGCATCGCGCGCTTTCTGGTGACTGGTGCGGCCCAACCCCCACAGCACCAACTCACCGAACGCGAGCGGGTGTCTCTGTCGGGCCGCTACGAGATCCGGCCTGGCGATGTGCGCCTGATCTTCGACAGCGCCGGACGCATGTTCAGCCGTCGCAACCACCGCGAGCCGGTGCCGCTGGTTGCGCTCTCGGCCACGTCGCTCACGCTCGAGGCGAGCGAGGGCGACTACCTCATGACGTTCGAGCTCGGACCCCATGGACAAGCCACGCACATGGACGTCAAGCTCGGCTGCGAGCCGGTGGACGCAGCGAACCGGATACGCTGATGACCTCGAAGAGCGAAACGGCCGAGCCCCGCGTGATGTGTGGCTTCTCAGGCGCGCAGTCGCGGTAGCTGCATGGCGGACATTCTCCACGATTTCCCGATTCACGCACCAGCCGCCGACGTTTTTCGCGCGATCAGCACTCCAGAGGGGCTGGAGCACTGGTGGACCAAACGCTCATCGGGAACGCCGGTCGTCGGCGGCTCATTCGAGCTCCAGTTCGGCCCCGCGTACGAGTGGCGCGCGCGCGTGCTCCAATGCGATCCCCTCCTGGCATTTGAGCTAGAGATGACCGAGGCGGACCAAGACTGGCTCGGAACGCGTGTCGGCTTTCGTCTCGAGTCCGGCGACGGCGTTACACTCGTTCGATTTCACCACACCGGCTGGCCGGAATCGAACGACCATCACCGAACCTCGTGCTACTGCTGGGCGATGTACCTCAGAGTATTGAAGCGCAATCTCGAGTTCGGCGAAGAGGTGCCATACGAGCGCCGACTCGAAGTCTAGGGCGGGAGGTAAGCCGTATGAATCGAAGGATCGGTGCTTTTGTTCTCTCAGCGGCCGCGGCTGCTTGTCGACTGCGAATCGCGGACCGACGGCCGACGCACAGGTGTCGTTCCTTGCCGCGCTCGCTCAGCAGGGCGCGACGTCGGTAGACGTGATCGTGGGACTCGACGTGTTCAACGCACACGCCGCCATCATCGACTATGGAAGTGCGTCGCTCTTCTTGCGAGATCAGTAGGCATGCGGCCCCAGGCCTGGCGACTCGTTCCATCGCTCCTCGTCCGCGACATGAGCGAGACGCTGGCGTTCTACCAGAAGCTCGGCTTCACACTCAGTGGGTGCCACCCCGATCAGGCAGCGCCCAGTTGGGCCGAGGTCACGCGCGATTCGGTAGTTCTCCAATTCCATTCGGAGCCGCCAACCGGAACACCTCCGGAACCGGTGTGCAGCGGCACTTTTTACATCTTCCCCGAGAGCGTACTCACACTTGCCGGGGAACTCCGGGACACGGTGAGTTTCGCGTGGGGGCCCGAAGTCATGGACTACGGGATGCGCGAGTTCGCGATTCAGGATCCCAATGGCTACTTCATCGCGTTCACAGAACCCGCTTAACACTGGCTTGCAGCGGACGGCGCTGCGTGCCGTCGCTGAACGCGAGCGTTAGCCAGCACGACAGGAGGCGCTCATTGCCGCCGCGAACCCCAGGCACAGTCCGGAGGAGTACAATGAGTCATGCCCATGTAAGCCACGGGTCGAGAGCCGCATTTCCACGAGGGCGATGGGCCCCGCGCGGATTCGTTCGAACCTTGACGTTTCTCCCAGTCATATTTTCTGGGCTGCTGCCCTATCTCAACCGGCCGAGAGTGTCCGCCACCCCAACGTGGCCGTCATTCGCGTCGCATCCGACTGGCTCCCGCAGGTACCTTGACACCCACGCCTACCTCATCAGGACTGAGTTCTTAACAGCGCGGCGCCTTTAGGCGTCTACCAGTCGAGTGGCTCACGGGAAGGACTACTATGGCCGATCACCAGCTTTTGCCGATCTGCGTTGCTCCGGCGGTTCCGGTACAGGACCCAAGGCTCGAACCACAGGTGAAGACGCCGCAACGGACTACTTCACGGGCAGCCCTGGGCACGAACTGTCCGGGCGTGCATGTCCGCTCACTCAGGGCAGCCATCTGCTTCTTGGTGGGCCTTGGCGCCTGTGGGGAGACCCCGGTCACCCCTACGTCTGACCCGACCCCGTCAGCGGGGGCACCCAGGTCTGGTTTCTTCGCCATCGGCCTCCGAGGGACTGCGCCAACGAGACAATTACTTGACAAGCCTTTCGTGGATGGGGTAAGTCTCGCGCTCGAGTGGCGACATATCGAGCCTGCGGAGGGCCGGTACGACTTTTCGATCATCGACGCCACGCTTGCCGCGCTGGAGCCCTACGAGAAGAAGCTCGTCCTCGCCCCGTTCTCCTTTCGAGTTCCGGACTACCTCATCACGGACCCACGGGTCCAAACGTACCTCGTACCTCACATCGGGCCTGGATTCATCACACCTGTCCCCTGGGATGTCCGCGGTCTCCAGCGATTCGAGGCCCTCTACGCCGCGGTGTCCGACCACAAGGTGCCGGACCGCTCTAAAGGTGGGAGCCTAGTCCCCTTGCGCGATCACGCACTGCTCGTCGGTGTTTCGTCCTGGGTCATGGGCATGAACGGCATCCGTGACATCGCCCAGTTATCGGGCCAAAGCTCACCGCTCTACGCTCAACCAGGCTACTCGCGCGACGCGCTGACCAGCGGG
>JBQTIF010000177.1:0-41682 GCA_052388395.1 Gemmatimonadaceae bacterium
GTCCGCCAGCGCGATTCGGATCCCCTGATCGGGCTGGGAATTGGGAAGATAGACCCAAACGTGTTTCCCGTCGCTGATGATCTTGTCACCCTTGGGCTCGCTGAATCGAAAGGCGAACTTGTTCGGCCGCCGCTGCTCGAACTCCCCACGCGAGTTGAGCTTTGAGCCGACAAGTGGATTCGTGATTGTCTGCTCGAAAGTAGCGCGGGCAGTACGCACGTCGGCGTAGGCAGCAACTGCCTTAGCCAGAGCAGCATCGGCCGGGTTGGGCTGCCTAACGAGGGGCTTAAGGGATAGGGGAGGCGATACCCTGGCACCGTGCGAGGCCGCGACACCGCAGAGAAATATTCCCGCAATAAGTTGTGTGATCATTGGAGTAGCAGTAGTTGCGTTAATCGCAGTTTGCGTTTTCTGCGTGCATCTGCGATGCCGCTTTTAAGGTGCTACCCGATCTCGACGGCCGCGGTTCCGGGGCTCGGCGCCATGCGGCGGCCGATTGCCTCAGCAATAAGCCGAAGTTCCATCATGAGATGCGTGAATTGCTCGGGGAACAAACTCTGGGCGCCATCCGACAGAGCCCGCTCGGGGGTCGGGTGTACCTCGACCATTATGCCATCGGCACCGGCTGCGACCGCTGCGCGCGCCATCGGCGTCACTTTCTCACGCAGTCCTGTGGCATGACTCGGATCCGCGATAATTGGCAGATGCGACAACTTTTGCACGATCGGAATCGCGTTCAAGTCGAACATGTTGCGCGTGACGTTGTCGAAACTCCGTACGCCGCGCTCGCACAGGATCACATGCGGATTCCCTTCCGCGAGTATGTACTCCGCGCTTAACAGCAGCTCATGTATCGTCGCGGCCATGCCGCGCTTGAGCAGCACTGGCCGGCCTAACCGTCCGACGGCGCGCAACAATGAATAGTTCTGCATGTTGCGCGCACCGACCTGAATGCAATCGGCGTATTTCGCAACGAGCTCAGCGCCCGCTTCATCCATCGCCTCGCTCACAACAGCGAGACCCGTTTCACGTTTGGCCAGCGCGAGCAACTCGAGCCCTTTCACGCCGAGACCTTGGAACGTGTACGGGGAACTGCGCGGTTTGAACGCTCCGCCTCGTAGGGCAGTCGCACCAGCAGCTCGCACGGCTCGCGCGGCTGTTACGATCTGCTGTTCCGATTCCACTGAACACGGTCCTGCAATCACCACGATGTCATTGCCACCAATCACAACGCCCGGCGACAAGGTGACTTGAGTCGTCTCCGGCTTCCATTCGCGGGAGACCTGCTTGAACGGCTGCGAGACGTGAATGACTTGGGCAACACCAGGAAGGGACACGACCTGCGAATCATCCACGCGGCCGTCGTTGCCAACGAGTCCGATTGCCGTGCGTTGACCGCCGGGCATTGGCACCGCTTTGTAGCCCATCTCGCCGATCACACGGCAGACATTGTCAATCTGCGTTTGCGTTGCGTCTGATTGCATTACAACGAGCATCAAGCCTCCTCAGCGTTCCATGTCCAGCCATCGACGCCTAACGCGACTGGTCCAGGGAACGATTCCGCGACCTCGGCGCGGATATCGACGTCCTCGACCGGCGGGTAGAAGTGCGTCAGCGCCAACAATTTTGGTTGCGCGATCCTGGCGATTGCACCGCACTGACGCGGCGTCAGGTGCATCGGAATCGCTAAGCTGTCGGGGAGAGAACACTCCAGCAGTAGGAGATCGCTTCCTTTAGCCCAAGTGGCGAACGCCTCGTCGTATCCGGTGTCCCCGGAGAACACGAATCGGCGGCCCACTACCGCAACGGAATATGCTACACTCTCTGCCGAATGGGGGACCTTGAAACACCCAACAGCAAGGTCAGAGGTCAGAGGTCTGCCTTCTGAGGGGGGAAGCTCAATTACCTCGAGTGGGAAGGGCAGACCGGCAACGGGTTCGTTGTAGAGCTCCAGGAGCCGGTGCACGAACGCACCAACGCCGACTGGGCCGATCAGTGTTACGGGTTCCTTGCGCTGTGGCAGCTGACCCCACTTCCAGGCAACGACGAGCGCGACAAAGTCGATCGTGTGGTCGGAGTGGAAATGAGTGAGCGCAACATGCGTGATTTCTCTCCACGCGTGATCCAGCGCTGCGAGGCGGTGCGTTATGCCGCTGCCGCAATCGATGAGCAGTCGCACCGGTGGCGCATCGACAAGCACGCCCGATTGTACGCGAGTCGCGTACGGCGCTGCTCCAGCGGTGCCGAGTAAGGTGACGCGCATCAGCGACCGCGGAAGACGGCTCGCTTGTAGGCCTCGAAGCGTGCCGTCTTCAGCCTAACGAGATAGACGCCGGTCGGCGCAATCGCGCCGCGGTTATCGCTGCCGTCCCACGCGAAGCCCGGGTCGCAGCCGGTCTCGCCATCGAGGCCACGCCCATAACGTCCGGCAAGGAAGCGATCCGACGCACCTGGGGCCGGGATGAGAGTGCGCACGAGGTTACCGCGAATGTCGTGAATCGTTAGGCGCAGACGTGTATCCTCGTGGATATCGAACCAGATGCACGTGGCCAGAGAAGTTGTCGATGGAAACGGGTTCGGAAAGTTCTGGTAGAGCAGCGTGACGCGCGGAACGCTCAGATCCGCGATGACGAACGATCCTTGGCTTCGCACGGTGACAGTATCCCCAGTTCCAAGGCGCGCCGTCACCGACCAACGAAACGATGCGTTTGACTCCAGCGGGCGTGGCAGCAGGAATTGCGTCTCGCTGAGGTTCGCGTAGCGAAGGATCTCGCGACTCGCCACGTTCTCCACCGCAACGTCGAAGCGCCACGGGCCGGGTGGATTGATGATCTGCGCGGCGCGCCAGATGAATGTGGGGCGCCGCGTGAGCAGGGTCACCCCGCCGAGCGGGTTCGGCGCAACCAGCCGGACCCATGGCGCCGTGACGCGCGGACCGACAGTGGCAGAGTTGATCGTGGCGCCGAGCGCCGTCGCTACGCGTCCACGCCAGAACACAGGTACGGCGTGCGGAAGCGGACGCAGCGGTGTGAAACGCGCACTATCCGCCAAAGCGCGATCGAAATAGATGAGTTGGCCAAAGTCCGCGCGGCCGCTCAACTCGATGCTTACAGCGATCGGTCGTTCGTTAGGCACTACCGAGTCCGCACGCACGCTGAACGATGGTGTGGCTGAGATCAGCGTATCTTCCGGTGGACCGGCGACCGAGACACTCGGTGCGGCCCGCGACGCGGCGACAGCGGCTAGGCTGGTTGCTATTACGAGGCCGGCCAGCGCGCTAAGCGCGCCGGTCGCGCGGATCACGCCGTCGCCGCGAGCGGCTCGAACTCGATGCCTGCGCCGGCGTCCTCGACGCCGACACCCTTCATCCGCACGCTCACGAGCGACGAGACACCCGGCTCCTGCATCGTCACACCGTACACCGAATCTGCGGCTTCAGTGGTGGTGCGCGGGTTATGCGTGATCACGATGAACTGCGTCTCTTGCTTGAACTGATTCAACATGCGCACGAAACGTCCGATGTTCGCATCGTCCAGCGGAGCATCCACCTCGTCGAGGAGACAGAAGGGACTCGGCTTGGTGAGGAAGATACCGAAGAGCAGAGACAACGCCACGAGCGCGCGCTCACCGCTGGAAAGGAGGTGGATGCGCTGCGTACGCTTGCCGCGCGGCGACGCGTGGATCTCGATGTCGCAATCCAGCGGCAGCTCGGGGTTTTCCAGCTTGAGCTCGCACTCACCGCCGCCGAAGAGCGTCATGAAGATCTCGTGGAAGTGCCGCTGGATCTCGGCGAACGTAGACAGGAACATGTCTCGCGCGGTGACGTCGATTTCCCGGATAGCGACGAGCAGCGAGTTCTTGGCGTCGTGCAGGTCGTTGCGCTGAGTCGTTAGAAAATCAAGTCGTTTCTGCTCTTCCTCGTGCTCTTCGATTGCCAGCGGATTGACGGGGCCCAACGCTTCGATCTGAGCACGCAGGGACTCTGACTCTGTTCGCAGCGACTCCTCGTCCAGGTCGAGCGGCATAAATTGTTCGAAGAGCTGCTTGAGCGGTCGGCGCCACTCGGCCTCGAGGCGCTCGCGGATCATCGAGCGACGACCGGAAAGCTCGCTGAAGCGCAGCTCGGCGTGATGCAGCGACTCGCTTTCGGCCTGCGCGGTCCGGCGCGCCGCATCTAACTCGTGTTCCGCGGCCGTGAGCGCCGCATCCGCGTTATGCACCTTTTCTTCAGCCGCCACGACACGGGCCTCGACGTCGCGTAGCACTCCCGACTCCACCTCGAACTCACTACGTTGCGACGTTAGGCGCGTCACGAGGTCACGATCTGCGTCGGCGAGGGACTGCAACTCAGCCTCGACTGATGAGAGGCGGCTGGCCGCTGAGTGCTGCTCTTCGAACAAACGCGCGACGCGATCATCAGCGACTTGCAGGCGGGCCTGCGCTTGCGCGAGCGCCACTTGCGTCGCCGACCGCTCATCACGGGCGACCTCCAGTGTGCGCTCAGCCGTCACGACCGCTGCGCGCCTAACTTCCACCGCGGCATCAACGACGTGGATCGCGGCCGCCGCTTCACTGTCACGAGCGTCGAGCGCAAGGATCCGCTCTCCTAACACGGTGCGATTGCGCGACAGATTGTCGGAGAGCGACGACGCGTCATCGGCGTCGCGCTGAACTCGCTCGCGGCGCCGCTCGATTTCACCGCAGGCTTCTCCCGCGCGGCGCAGCTCGGTCTCCGTGAACGACGCGTGCTCTAGAGCCGCGGCGAGCTGACGCTCCGCAGTTTCCAAGGCCAAGCGGGCATTCTCAGCAGCGGCCACTGCATCGGCACGCGCCGCGTTATGCGCCGTAAGGTCCGCGCGCAAGGCAAACAGCTCTGCGCGTCGGCGTAATGGGCCGGGGCCACCTGCCGGCCCAGGGAGCCAGACAGCGCCGCGAGCGTCGACGAAGGCCGCTCCGTTGGCGAGCGGCCGAACACCGGCCAGCAGCGTGCGCACCCACGTCTTGGCCGTCTCATTGACGTCGAGCGCATGCGCCAGCTCTTCGGTGGCACCTAACGAACCGGTCACCGCCGCATCCAAGGGGAGCAGCAGGAGCGGGCCCGGTGCAGTGGCCGCGTGCCATTCGCGCACCGCTTCGGCGACATGCGCGTCGCGCACCACGATGGCATGTACCGTCATGCCGAGGTAGCGCTCCACGAGCGACGCGAGGGTCGCAGACGCCGAGATGAAATCGGAGAGCGGACCTAGCACCGCCCCATCGCCGAATCGGGCGCGGTCGCGCAGCAAGCGCGCGGCAGCGGGAGCGATGCCAACGCGATCACGCTCGAGGGCCTCGAGGCCGCTCACTTTGCCTTCGAGCGACGCCAATGTCTCTTCGGCGCGGGCGAGCTCGGCGCGGGCCGCCGCATCGTCCTCGCGCACCGTTCGCGCGCGAGCGCGCGCCAGGTCGCGCACTACACTCGCCGCGCGCGCGGCGCCGCGTGCAGCCTCGACGATCGCGGTCGCGACTTCATGCTCGCGCGTTAGGCTCTCAAGCGCACCAGCCAGTTGCCCACGATCGGTGGCGAGACGTTGAGCGCGGTGCTCCAGCTCGGCCATTTCGCGGGCCGTGGCTTCACGGTCCATTCGCAGACGATGCGTATGGTCGGTCGCGTCCTGCACGGCACGTAGCGCAGCATCGAGCGAGGCACGCGACGCGGCCAGCTGCGACCGGGCTGTGGACTCGACAGCGTTTTTCTCAGCGAGCTCGCCTTCGATCGTAGCGATTCGTGACTGGAGGACTGCGCGATCGGAACCGGCACGCTCATTGTCACTCACCAGGCGTTCGCCTAACACGGCGCCCTGGCGCCGCTCCGCCTCGGCGCGCTGCCGCTGGACGTCCGCATTGCGATGGCGCTCCTCGGCAACGGCGATCTCGGCGCGCAGCGACTGCACGCGCTCCTGTTGCTGCGCAAGGAGGCGCATCAGTTCGGCGCGCTCGCTATCGGCAGCGGAGCGAGTGTGGTGCGCGACGTCGCGCGCGCTTTCGGCCTCGAGGACACGAGCTTCGGCGTTAGGCGCGCTGTCACGCAGTTCGGCCACACGCTGTTCCAGCGCGGCGAGCTCCTGCTGCCAGTTGGCCATTTCGCGCGCGGCCAGCGTCAGATCCACTGAAAAGCGCCGCGCATTCATTTCGGCGAAGCGCTCCGCCCGTTTGCGTTGACGCGCGAGCGATCGCACCTGCGTCTGCACTTCGCTGATCAAATCGTCTAAGCGCGCGAGATCCAGCGCCGTTTCTTCCAGCCGCCGCTCGGCGCTGCGCTTGCGATCGCGATAGAGGCCGACACCGGCAGCCTCTTCAAACAGTTCGCGGCGGTCGTCAGGTCTATCTGACAAAAGGGCGTCGATCATCCTGGCTTCGATGACGACGCCCGCCTCGGCGCCTAAGCCTGTGCCACGTAAGAGATCGTGGATGTCTCGCAGCCGACAGACAGTGCCATTGAGGAGGTAGTCGCTCTCCCCGGAGCGCGAGAGCCGCCGAGCGATGACGACCTCGCGGAACGCGATGGGGAGCAGCCCTTCGTCATTCTCGAACGTGAGCGCGACTTCGGCGACGTTGACGGGGCGCCGTGCAGAGGAGCCTTGGAAGATGACCTCTTCCATCTTGGCGCCTCGCAGCATGCGCGCACGCTGCTCGCCGAGCACCCAGCGGACGGCATCAGAGACGTTGGACTTTCCGCAACCATTCGGGCCTACGATGGCGGTGACGCCGGAGTCGAAACGCATCACCGTGTGATCGCCGAACGACTTGAAGCCGATAAGCTCGAGTTTCGTTAGGCGCAACTAATTCGTCTCCAGGAGTCTAAAATCAAAGGGGTCAGACTCGATTGAAACCGATAAGGGAGCCCCTGCGAGTCGCCGCAGGTCCTTTCAATCGACTCTGACCCCTTTGATTCAGTGCGGTCGACCAACTCGATAGGCAAGGGCGGCGTTGATGTTGGCGGCGATGAGCGTCCCGCGCATCCGCTCCGCATCGAGCGGTGACTCGAAGGCTCCGACATAAATCCGTACGAGGTCGTTGCTGTCGGCAAGTCCGTAAGCAGGCACTCCTCGCTGGCGATAGGTCTCGACGAGATCCGCGGCGAGACCGCTGCGCGTCGAGTCTATTACGAAGGCGAATGGTGTACGAATGACCGCGCCAATTCCAGTGGTCGTGTCAAATCGTGAGCGCAACGCGTCGCTGAACGCCGTTGCATCCGTCGCTCGAGCGAAAGCGCCTAACCGGACACGATACCAAATCGCCGAGCTGTCACTCTGCTGCACAGGAACGAACGTCGCGGCCGATGTCGAGTTGTTGTATGCGCGCATCGCTTCGAACGCACCGAACGTTGTGTTCGTAGCGCTCGCCTCGACGCTAAATGCCGCTGCGCGTGTTGAGTCGAGTGGATTCGTTATGACGGGACTATCCAGCAACGCTGTTCCCGCGGCGGAAATAGTATCCACACGATCGCCGCGCGACGATGTTTGTGATCCTCGATTGGCGAACGTGAAGTATCCAACCAACATGAGCGCTGCTGCTGCGGCCAAACCGATGGCCGTGCTCGTCCACGGCGGTGATTGCCGATGGGGCCGTTCGTGATGGCGTTTTGGCGGCGGCTCGACGATGGGTGAGCGCGGCGGCTGTGCTACGGCGGAAGCAGGTGTCGCTGGAGTGCGCCTAACGGCCCGCGTGACTTCCGCAAGGACGCGCGAATGCGGCGCCGTCATGCTCGGCGTATCTACGGTGACCACTCCGTCTACGACGTCGAGAATGGGCCGAATACTCGGCGAGTTCGCTGGGATAGCCAACAAGAGTAGTGCGTCGGCGTCGTGAAATTCGGCCGCGAGCCGCCGCCAGCGCGGATGCTCGAGGACTTCAGGCGAAAGAGGTGAGTCGTAGCCCGGAGGCACGACTAGCAGATTCCCGACGCGATCCGCGTGACGGGCGGCGTAGCCCAGCGAGACTCCATGTTCGATGACGTCGCTCACGCCGGTGGCGTCGTCGTCCGGGACGACATGACTGATCGCACTGCCTTCCTCGAAGAGATCGCATAACACGACTCGGCGGCGCTGCGACTGGGCGCGGGCGAGGCCTAAAGCCACCGCGGCAGTAGCGCCCGCGTCGACGCCTAACACCGCGGCAACGGACACGCCGGCGAGTGATGGCGCGGCGCGATGGCCAGCCGATTCCCACAAAGACGCTGTGTTGGGCGCAGCGATCACCATTATGGCACTCCGTCATAGACCCAGAACTGCCGTCCCGAGGCGCGACCGACGCGTTCAGCGTCGGCACGTGTCGGATACGGTCCTAATACGACGCGATAGACCTGTGTCTCGGCCGAACGTCCGGACACAACGTGCGCACGTTCACCCTCGACTACAATACCTGTCGCCAGCGCTCGCGCGCGCTCCTCGCTGAGCACGACGGCAAAGGAGACAGTCCACTCCGTGCGCACTGCGATCGGCGGCGTACGCACGGAATCGATGCGCGGCGCTGCCTTTTGGGCGGCAGCACGCGCAACGCTGTCAGCGGCGCCCCCCACGAATGCGATGCGTCCGGTATCGCCTAACGCGGCCGCCATGAGACTGTCTTGTCCGCGCCAGGAGAATTGCACAGGCTGGTCGATGCCCACAGCCCGCGGGCGAAAGCCGTTCCAGAGCATGAAGAACCACGCGTCGGCGGCGCCGCCCTTCGTGCGTCCGACTTCCTGCAGTGTTGTTGGATCGACGAACACGACGTCGCTGCCGTGAACGGAGGCGATGGCGCCGTCCACACCCACCGCAGGGAGATCAGCACGCCATTGCCCTTCGATGCCGCCCAGAAAGCGGTTCGATCCCGTGGAAATGATCCAGGTGGTGTCGCCTAACGCAGAACGGGCGAGTACGTAGCGTCCCGTCGCATCCATGCGCAGCTCGGTGACAACGCCCGGTAGGGGCACGCGCGCGACAACGTCGGCCGTGTAACGGTCGTATACGTCGACAACGTCGCTCTCCGTCACGAGGTACACACGATCGCCGCTCGGCGTGGGCGCCAGGGCGACGATCTCGTCTTCGACTCGCAAGCTCGCAGCCTGCTGCATGCTTCCGGTGTTGATGGCGACGAGGTCGTGACCGAACGCGAAGTAAACGCGGTCGCCTAGCTCTGTGCGCGCGATCTGCCGCGGCCGATTCAGCTCGAGCGAGTCCAGCCAGCGCGCGTCCGGAGGCCGGAGGCGCCTAACGAGCGATCTCGCTTCGCCGTTCTCGAAGAGCACCAGCAGCGTCCCATTTTGCTGCGGGAGCAGCTCACTGATCTCGCGCCCCTTCGCCGTGAGCGTCCAGTCGCCCGTCGGCGTAAAACGCGCGATTTCGCTCTTGCCGGACACCCCGTAAATGGACCAGCCGTCGGCGGTCGTGACGCTCGTGAGACGTTTCCGTGTGGCTGGTCTCACCGACCCAAGGCGCAGATCGATCCATCCTGGTATTCCGCTCGCGTCGGCGTACGCGAGCACACCATTCTCATGATCGAAGGCCAGCAGCTCGCCCACCGCCGGGACATTGGCGGTCGAAGTCCAAACTGCTGAGTCGAGGGCAGGGTAGCGGTACGCGCGCGCTTTCCCACCCTTGAGCGCGACCCGCACGACGATCGGATCTGGCCCCGTGAGCGTTCCCTTGGTCAGCTCCCCTCCCTGATCCCGTCGGCCACAGGCGCCGCTGACCAGCGCCAGCGCAGGCAACAGGAGAAATAGGGGGCGCGCGGGGCGCTGAAGGACGAACGGTCGAGGCACTCTCTAACCTACAGACTAAAGATGTTCCTCGCCGTACCCCGATCGAAGGTCGAAGGTCTTAAAGGAACGGTGTTTTCTCGAAATCGGGCTCTATCGTCGAGCGCAAGCCGACTTCGAGAACGACTACAGCCGCGCCCTCGCCGAGTACGAGGGTCTGATCGCACGTCCGTACAAAGCACTCGGAATCGTGAGGAGTTGATGGGCTTCTTGACCGACTTGTTCCTGCGACAGTATGGCACACCCTGGCACTATCATCAGATCGTCGGTTGGCTTCGTGCGTTTGTGTTTGGCGATTCCGTGCGCACAGGGAGGTCTTGTCAAGAAGTGTGTAAATAGGAGCGTTAGGCGGCGCGTGCCTTTCGGGCCTTCTGGGCCTTCGGTGTGGGTGTGTTAACAAGTTCTCCATCGACGTAGGTCTTGTTCTCGTACACGTCCTGGCATCGCTCCGGGGCATTCAGCTTTCGGAAGTGTTGCTCCACCACCAGGAGCAAACGCCAAATCATCGCGGTCGCGTTCTCGACTTTCTTGTAGCGCTTCGCGCGGATGTGCGCAGGCGCACCGCGTCGAACGGCGACTCGACGATGTTCGTGGTCCGCAGATGCCGCCAGTGCTCGTTCGGAAACGCGTAGTAGCTCACCATCCGCTCCCAGTCGCGCTCGAGCCGCTCGACCGCCTTCGAGTAGCGCTTGGCATAGGCCAGATGGAACGCACGTTTCGCCTGCTCTGCGAGTGCGCGGCTTCCCGCATTCGCGATCGCTTGGAGCGCCGCTTTCACCTCGGTCATTGGCGCTAGTGGAATGACCGCCTGAAAAGGTTCTCAATGCTCATTGCCCCTGGGGCCGAAGCTGTCGTATACTCGAGGCATGCCACGACCTCCCTTGCCGTTCCGATTGAAGTCGCCGGACGCGAAGGTGTTGGACAAGCTGCTCCATGGAGGTGTGCAGCAGGTGCGCGTTGTGCTCCGCGCCATGGCGCTCCGGCAGTTGAGTCGAGGAACCAGTGCGCCCGAGGTGGCGAAGTTGGTGTCACTGACTCCGCAGGCCATTCGCCGGATGGCCCATCGGTATCGTCGCGGGGGGCTCAAGAGCGCCCTGTACGAGCGACCCCGCCCCGGCGCACACGAGGTGCTTGCCCGCGCTGAGAAGCAGCGGATTGTTGCCATGGCTTGCAGTACGCCGCCGCCCGGTGCTGCCCGGTGGACGGTGCGGTTGATCGCGCACGAAGCGGTGAAGCGCGGCCTCGTGCCTCGAGTGGGACGAGAAACGATTCGCGTGCTCTTACAATCCCACGACCTAAAGCCGTGGCGGGGAAAAAATGTGGTGCATAGCTGAGCTGGACGCCGAGTACATCGCCAAAATGGAAGACGTGCTGGCGCTCTCCGAGCGGGCGTACGACGCCAGGGAACCCGTGGTCTGCCTCGACGAAAAACCGGTCTCGCTCTCCATGCGGACGTACGCCCCCACGGCCCGCGCGACCAGGCCACGTCGCCCGACGCGATAACGAATATCGCCGCTGTGGAACAGCCAAGCTCTTCGCCGTGGTGGAACCGAAAGCGGGTCGCCACTTCACCTGCGCCACGCCCGATCGATCGGCGTCCGAATTTGCTCGCGTGGCGCACCGCGTCATCCGCGCGTACCCCAGGGCGCGCACCATTCATGTGGTGATGGATAATCTCAACATTCACTGCGAGAAGTCGCTCACGGATCATTTCGGGTGTCGCCGCGGGCGACGCCTCTGGCGACGGCTGCGCGTGCATTTCACGCCGAGGCATGGGAGCTGGCTGAATCAAGCAGAGATCGAGCTCAGCCTGGCGAGCCGCGGATGTCTGGGAACCCGCCGCATCGCCAGCCTTCCAGATCTCCAGCGAGATGCTCGTGCCTGGAACTCGCGAGCAAACCAGACGAAAACCCGCATTCGCTGGCAGTTCACCCGCAAGGACGCTCGACGCAAGTTCGGTTACCAAAGGAAACTCTCTAACCGGTCAAAGACCTAGTCGATCTCTTCATCGAATTCGGCGCTGACATCAACGCCCGGAGCGACTGGGCACCCGGAAGCTTCGGCGTGCTTGACGGCGCCAGGCCGCAGTTTGCCGAATTTTTTGATGCGTCGAGGCGCGCGGCTCGATGCGCATTCAGCAACACACTTGGACAAGCTCGACGAGCTTCGAGCGATTGTCGCAAAGGATCCCAAGGTGGTGCACGCGCGCGGCGGGGACGGTCAGACTCTGCTGCACTTTGCCAAGAGCGTCGAGGTCGCGGATTTCTTCCTGGCTCATGGTGCTGATATCGATGCGCTGGATATCGATCATGAAGGCACGCCAGCGCAGTGGATGATCAGCGATCGAACGGAGCTTGCCAGATACCTCGTTAGACGCTGGGCGCGCACGGACTTCCTAATGGCCGTCGCTCTGCGCGATATCCTGCGACGTTATTTGGACGCGGACCCCAATGCCGTTTTGACTACGGCTCTTCCTGAGTTTTATCCGACGATTAGGAAAGCTCGCAGCCGGACACATCTACTTGTGGTCGTTAGGTCGCAATAGAACGGCTCACGATATCGCCAAAGGTTTCGGACATGAGGAAATCTGGCAGCTGCTCATGGAACGAAGTCCCGACCACATCAAACTCGTCGAGGCGAGTCGACTCGGCGACGAGCACATGGTGCGCGATCTAATTGAGCGGAAATCCTAGGCTAATGCAGGAGCTTCCGGCTGCAGTTCGTCGCAAGCTTGTGGACGCCGCGCAGGACGAGAACCTCCAGGCGGTTCAACTGCTACTGTCAGCGGGCCGGCCAACCGACGCGCGCGCTCACGAGGGCGCAACGGCGCTGCACTGGGCTGCGTTTCTTGGGAACTCCGAAATCGCCCGCGGACTTTTGCGTTATGGGGCGAGCGTCGCTGACGTTGAGCCGTCGTATCAGGGAACACCGCTGCACTGGGCGCTGTATGGCTCCGTGCACGGCTGGAGGTGCCAACAAGGCGATTTTGTGGTAGTTGTTGATGCGCTATTGAAAGCAGGGGCGCGGCTTCCCGAGAAAGTCGACACAGCGAGTGATGCGCTGCGCGACTTTCTCTCCAAACGTACCAGCAGTGCCTGACCTCAAACCAAGGAGACGAGTCGTGAAACGCGTTTTGTTGATCCCTGCTTTGCTGCTCACTTCAGCCAGTGCCTCGGTGGCAGCACAAACAGCCGATACCTGGACAATCGACCCGAATCACACGGCAGCGCAATTCGCCGTGCGGCATCTTCTCGTGTCGACAGTGCGCGGCCAGTTCGATAAGGTTCAGGGGACGATTCAGATGGTGGGAAACGACCTGAGCACAATCGCGGTGAACGTTACGATCGATGCAGCGTCGGTGAATACGCGCGTTCAGATGCGCGATGATGATTTGCGCAGCGCAAACTTCTTTGATGTCGCGACGTATCCGACGATCACATTCGTATCGAAAAAGTCGGAGCCTTCGGGTGCCGGCAAGTTCAAGTTGACAGGGGACCTAACGATTCATGGTGTAACGAAAGAAGTCGTCCTCGATGTCGAAGGGCCGACACCGCCGCTGAATCAGGGTCAGTCACAACGCATCGGCGCTAGCGCGACGACAAAGATCAATCGTCATGACTTCGACTTGCGCTACAACCGCGCGGTGGAAGCGGCTCCAGTTGTTGGTGATGAGATCACGATCACAATTGACATCGAAGCAACCAAGCGAAACGCAACAACACCCTGAACATTCGTCCTACAAGTTGCAAGTCTCTGTCGTCATAGTTCCCTCGTCTGAGAAGTGTGAGTGGGTTCTTGTTCCAACTCCAAGCGAACTCATGGTGCCCTCCGGCACACCGTTGACACTCACACTCTAGAAGGCCTAAGGTCTAAGGAAGGGCCCCGGACTCCAAGGCACGTCCTTTGACCTTGGACCTTAGACCTTGGCTAGAAGCTCGTTCCTAGCGTCCACATCCAGTAGCCCTTCCTATTCGGCCTGTCGAGCGGGATCGCGTAGTCCCAACGCACGAGGGCGAAGCCGAACAGGTTGAGCCTGATCCCTGAGCCGTAGCTGCGCAGCACGTAGCGTTGTGTCTCGTCGTCGTAGTCGGCCGGCCTGCGCAAGGAGATCGACTGCCCGCCGCGCCACGCGATGCCTGCGTCGAAGAAGAAGAGCCCGTCGATGGGCGGCAGTGCGATTGGTACGACGCCAAGCTCGAAGCGCCTAACGAGGGGGAAGCGCAGCTCGAAATTTGCGAAGGCGACGCGACTACCCAATAGCTCGGTCGCGCTGCAGTTGTCGTTGCTGCCGAGCAGTCCGCCACACAATTGCGAGCGGAATTGCTCACGATCATAGCCGCGCACGAACTCCGGCCGCCCGATGTACTTGGGAAAGACGAACTCGTCGCGTCCCGCACTGATCGCCGCCTGCCCGCGATAAGCAAACGTCAGGAAGTTGAAGAGAATCGGGAAGTAGTGGCGGAAGTCGGCGGAGTAGTCGACCCATTGCAAGTTCCCGAAGATCGGCTCGACTGAAAAGCGGTAGCGGCGGCCGGAGATCGGTCCTGTATACCCGAAGAGCGTGTTATCGAAGACATACGCGAGGAACGGCGACGCGTAGTTCTGCGTCGAAAGATCGACGATGCTGTCGTACTGGAACTGACTAGCAATCCCCGCCGAGTAGTCGACGAACTGCGTGGCGTACGCGATGGAGCGCGAGAACGACGCCACTTGCAAGCCATACTCGAAGCGCTTGAACCGATTGAGCGGATACGTTGCTCCAGCAAAGCCCCGGCGCGTGATGTAGCGCGAGATCTCGTAGCGGTCGGCGAAGACCGCCGAGGCACCTGTGCCGACCGGCTCTTCATCGAAGTCGGTGAGGATGAAGATCGGCTCCTGCGCCGCGCCAAATGAATACTGATTGCGCCGCGAGAGGTTGGTGTAGCCGGCGAAGAAGTATCCTTCGCTCAGACGGCCGTTGATCGCCGCGGATACGGCGAGTCGGTTATTGCCTAACAAGTCGCTGAAGACGAGGGTCGTGCCGCCAAACACACTGCGACCGAAGTTGTCGGGCGAATAGCCGATGCTCGGGCGCGCGATGTATTCGGCCTGCAGCCCGCTCTTGTACTCGTACTCCTTGAATGTCGCCGGATCCGGCAGCGCGAGACTGGCACTGTCGAGCAGCTGCGCAACGCTTACCGGCCCCGTTAGGGTGCGCTCTGAGGCGCTTGGGATCTGTGAAGACGGGCGAACGCCTGTCGCCGCGCGATAGAGGGAAACGCCAGTGGTGTCCGCCGCAGCAACGCGCGTCGTATCGCCACCAGCACGGCGCGCCGCTTCGATCGCCCGCATCATGTTGGCCGAATCCGGGCGTGGCGCCAGGGGCGTGTTTGCGGCGACGACCGGCGTCGCGACAGGCGTCGCTTGCGGGACGTACGGGTCTTTCTTGAGACGGCGCGGGTTAGCCACCGACCAGACGGTGTAGTCGCCGTTGTCGTAATACGTGAAAGCGAGCTTGTCTGCCTGACGAGCCCACGTAATCGCCGGGCTATACTCGGAAATGGCGCCGATCGCGCCGATGACCTTCGTCAGCTGGTAGTGCTTCTGTGCATCGAAGTCATACAAGAAGATGTTCGGCGTGCCGCTGCGATCGGAAATGAACGCAATCGATTTGCCGTCGGGCGCCCACATCGGATTCAGGTTGAGACCGTCCTGGTCAGGAATCACATCGATGCGGAGCGTCGTTAGGTCGATGGTGCCGATCTGCCAGAGGCCGAACTTCAGGATATCGAGGTCCGTTTCCGGTCCACGGTCTGTGGCGAATGCGATCGATTTGCCGTCGGGAGACCATTGCGGCTGCAGTTCGGCAAATTTGTCATTCGTCAGGCGCCGTGTGTTCGTACCATCGACATTGACGGTATAGAGATCGGTCAAGCCGCCGACGTTGCCGCTGACGACGATCTGCTTGCCGTCCGGGCTGAAACTGGGGCTGAGAACGACCTCGAGCGGCAATTCATAGCGTCGGATGCGTTCGCGCTTGGCAACGTCCAGCAAATAGAGCACATCCTTTCCGTTTCGCTGCGCTGTAAATGCGAGGTACTTGCCATCCGGCGAAAACGCGCTCTGCGAGTAGAGCAGTCGCAGCTCCTCTACATCCGGATCGAAGGTCGCTTTGACAAGCCGCTTGATGCGCTTCCCAGTTTCGGCGTTGGCGAGCCAGAGATCCGGGAACACTTCGCCGCGCAAGAAGCTCCCCTCGGAGACGAAGGCAATCAGCTTACCGTCGTTCGAGAGCGATGGCGCGATGAAGCGCTGTGCAAAGCCGCCGGTGCGGCGCTGGTTGAGCAAGGGCTCGGCGAACTTGCGGGCGCGGTCGAGTTCTGCGACCTGCGGGAGGTGCTTCGTTTGCATCGCCTCGCGCCACTCGTCGCTCAGCTCCTCGAGCGAGAGACCCAGCTCGCGCTTGAAGGCGCGTTCGATGCCCACGTTAGGCACCGCATTCATGATCTCGCCGATGACCTCGTCGCCCCAGCGCGCACCGATGTACTCCCAGAGTGCTTCACCGTACCGGTACGGGAAGAACCGGTAGGGAAAATTCGTCATCTGCTCGATCGTGGGGAGGTTGCCGTTGAGCGACGCATCGCGCACCCACGACTGCGTCAGCACGTGCCCCGGCCCGAGCGAGAGGTACTCCGCCATCCCTTCAGCGAACCAGAGCGGCGGAAGGTTCTGCGCCAGGTTCTGAAGTCCCGCGCCGGCGCGGCCGCGGGCGAAGATGTCGTATTGGAACGCGTGCACCAGTTCGTGCTGGAGCACGTGGTCAAACGACCGGTAGTCACCAGTGAACGGCAGCAGGATGCGATGCCGCAAAGCCTCCGTTACGCCGCCAGTTCCTTCACCCAGATCGCCGGTGACGTTGTTCTGCCCAAAGTCCGTCCGCGACGAGTAGAGGATGAGCGGCTTCTTCTCGCGGAACTGATGATTGAGCACCCGCGAGAGACGCGCATAGCCGCGCTCGGCCATCCGTGCGGCATCCCGCGCGGCCTCTCTTTCCTCGGGATAGTAATGAACGAGGAAGTGTTCAGTCTCGATGATGAACCACTTGAAGTTGTCGTACTGGACCTGGTTCTGGCCGAAGTACCCCTGGCCCCACGCGCCCGACGCGGCGAGTGGAATCGAGAGAGCGAGGCCGACAAACAGGCGGCGTATCATGAGAGGGCTCCGGCGTGCTCGATCGGAACGACGGTCGCGTCGCTCCAAAGGCGCTCGAGTTGATAGAAATTGCGCAAGGTGGGGTGAAACAGATGCACGACGACATCGACGTAATCGAGCAGCGCCCAGCGCCCCTGCGTCACCCCTTCGGCGTGATGGACGTGCTGCCCTTCGGACTTCAGGCCCTCAATCAAATGCTCAGCCGTGCTGCGCACGTGCGTATCTGACGTGCCGCTGGCTATAACAAAAAAATCGGTCATGTCCGACACACCGCCCAGATCCAGAATGACGACGTCCGTGGCTTTGTTGTCGAGGCAAAGTGCGGCGGCGCGTTGCGCGAGGGATGCGCTCGTTGGCGAGTTAGCGGCGGGCGAGGATTGATCAGGCAGAGACTTCGCCATTCAGCGCGGCGTTCTGGTTCGGTCGATGAGGTAGTAGAAGGTCTGCAGGTCAAATGTTCCGCGAACATAAGAAGGGGGTTAACAGCGCGCGAGCGCTGATCGGTTCTCTATAAGAACCAAACAGCTCAGCAAGATGTGACCCCTACCACGTAGGTCTGAGCTCAGAGGTCTGAGGTCTGAGGTCTGAGCAACACCGCTCGTTCGTCCCTCAGACCCCAAACCTCAGACCTATTGCTTAATCACCCACACTTTTATTTCCGGCTTGACGTCAGCATGCAACTTGATCGCCACGCGATAGACACCGAGCGCTTTAATCGGCTCCTGGAGCTCAATCTGGCGGCGTTCGATCTTCACGCCCTGCGCTTCAAGCTGCTGGTGTAGGTCAGATGCGGTAACGGATCCGAAGAGCTTTCCTTCCTCTCCCACTCGCGCTGAGAACGTCAGAGAGATCTGCTCAATCTCCTTGGCGATGTCCTGTGCTTTATCGCGGCGCATGTTCTCCGCTGCTTCAAGTCGGACTCGCTCCTGCTCGATGCGCTTGCGGTTTCCGGGAGTCGCCTCAACAGCGACGCCGTGGGGCAAGAGATAGTTGCGCGCGTACCCCGCGGAGACTTTGACGACGTCGCCAGGTGCGCCGAGTTTTTCCACCGCTTGCCGAAGTATCACGTCCATATCACAGCTCCAAATCGTTAGGTGCTAAGAGTTCCCGGGAGGCGACGGCGGGCGCGTAGCCGGTCGCGGCCGAGCGCGCCAATCGAGCCATGTGTCGCCCAGACCGACGCCAAGTGAAAACAGGCTGGTGAGCGGTAACGCGAGCACTGCCACGACCATAATGAGCGCAAATCCGACGCGACGCGCGGCGAAGTACCACGCCAGCACGCCAAGTCCGCGCAGCGCATACAGCACACCGAAGAAGATCAACAGGTTGAGCCCAACGTTGCGCAGTGGGCTGAGGCTGGGCAGGACAAGCAGCACGATGCTAGCGACGAGTCCCCACACGAGCTGGTCGCTGAAACGAAATTCACGCAACGCTGCGAGCGGTGCTCCGATGCGCGCCCGACTAACCCGGTGAAAGAGTGCCCACGTGACCGCGAGCGCGGCCAAGGACTCAATCGCCAGCACCGCCACATAGATGTTTCGCGCGACGTTCCCGAACTGTTGCAGCTGCTGAGCCGAATCTTCGGCTAAGCGAGCGAACGCCGGGGAGCTTTGCGCGAGTCGCTGCCACTGACTCGTGCGCATCGCTTCAGCAACCATGTCGATGCTGGCTGTAAGACGGCGATCGATCTCCGTGACCACCGTTGCGTGCACCTGTTCGAATCCGCCGCTCAACGTGAGGATGACAACCGACACCATTGTTGTCGCTGCGATGGCTGCTAGCGCTCTTTGCAGGAAGCGGTGTCGCGGCATCACAACGTGCGTCAACCCGAATGAACCGGCGAGCAGGATGCACCAAGCTCGTTCCATTGTTGCGAACGAACCGCCGGCGCGAATCGGGCCCGCCAGAATCCACGTTGCCAGCACAATCCACACGAGGGCGAACGTGCTACGGCCACCGCGCCACCACGCAGCTACAGCGCACGCAGCCATGGCGGGTGCGATGAGCAGCAGGATTTGGTCTATTGGAACCAGCAGACGCAATTGCGGAATCGTCGGCAGGATCGCGAGCGCAAAGAACGCAGCGAGCACGCCACGCCAGCCTCGCTCGCGCACGGCGCGAGGAGGATTGGTCTGTGCTGCGACCTGTTCGGGCGTGGCGCGCGCCGGACTCGTCATCACGCGAGCGCGTTAGGCGACGTGTCCGCGGATGTACGGAATCAGCGCGAGGAAACGCGCGCGCTTGATGGCGCCCGCGAGCTGCCGCTGATGCCGCGAGCAGACACCGCTGAGTCTACTCGGGAGGATCTTGCCGCGATCCGTGATAAAACGGCCTAACGCGCGGTCGTCCTTGTAATCGATGAAGCGGACGCGCGATTCGCAAAACGGGCAGGGTTTTCTGGCTCGTCGCATCGCTTAGTCCTCGTCTTCGTCGTCGTCGTCGCGGCGGCGCGCGGCGAGCTCTTCCTCGCTCATCTGCGGCGCGCCGAGCTCATGCTCGTGCAAGGCGATCAGATAGCGCATAACGCCATCGTCGAGTCGCAGCGCACGCTCGAACTCCGGGAGGTTCTTCGCGTCGGCCTCGAAGCGCGCGACGACGTAGTAGCCTTGGTCGCGCGGGCCGATCTTGTAGGCGAGTTGTCGGCGCCCCCAATGCTCCGCTGTCAGCTCGGCCGCTTGGAGCAGCCCGTGGTGGTGCGTGAGTTTGTCGTTGATGGCGGCGTCTTCGAGAGTGGAGTCGAAGATGTACACCGCCTCGTAGCGTCGAGACACGGTTGGCAAGCCTCCCTTTGGTCGAGTGTCAGCCCTCCACGGGTTGCCGGTCGCGGAAGGAGGGTAGAATTGGGAGCGGGAAACCTAAGTAGTTACTACTTATAGGTCTACCCAGTAGGCCATAGTTCGTAGCTCTTAGCTCTTAGGTGCATCAATGTGTGGCAGAATGGGGCTCACGCGCCCTGAACTGATTGATTGGAGCCAATTTGGGGTTGAGCCACCGGAGGTGGAGGCGCATTACAACATCCCACCTGGAACCGATGTCGTCGCGATCCGGGAACGTGGAGGAAAGCGTGTCGCGGAGCCGGCACATTGGGGCCTGATTCCGTCGTTCGCGAAGGACCCGTCGATTGGCAACCGGATGGCGATTGCGCGCGGGGACACCGCGTTCGAGCGGCAGGCGTTTCGCCGCGCGATCACGGCGCGGCGCTGCCTGATCCCGGTGGACGTCTTTTATGAGTGGGAAGGGGCGAAAGGCTCGCGGGCGCGCCAGCCATGGGCCGTGCGTCTGCAGGGGGGGCTACCATTCACGTTAGGCGGCATCTGGGAATACTGGCGGCCGAACGACTCGGAGCCTGGCGTGGTGAGTCTTGCCGTGCTCACGACCGATCCGAACGCCACGCTCGCGGCGGTGCACGATCGCATGCCGGTGATCATACCGCCTAACGCCTGGCGCGCGTGGCTGTCGCCTGAGACACCGGCGCCCAAAGTGAAAGATCTGATGCAACCGTACCCGTCAGAGGAAATCGAAGCATGGAAAGTGACGCGGCGGGTGAATGATGCGAGGAATGATTCGGCCGCGGTGCTGGAGCCGGCGTAACCCACGTCGCTAGGTCACAACAAAGAGCTTTGAGTGACGAGCTTCGGGCGCTGAGCGTGCAAGACATGAAACTGGCCTCCGCGACTTCTCTGTAAGAGCGTCCTAACCAAACCCTTGGCGCATCGTTAGGCCAGTCAATCCCGTCGGGGGTTGCGCAGGCGAGCTACGTGTCCTCGAGACTCGGCGCTCGAAGCTGGACACTCCAAGCTCTTTGTGTTGATCTTGATCTTGAGTTAAACGTTGAATCGGAAGAGCATCACATCGCCGTCCTGCACCAGATATTCCTTCCCCTCGCTGCGCACCGCGCCCTTTTCGCGCGCTCCCTTCCATCCGCCTAACGCGACGAAAGCCTCCGTGCTTACCGTTTCGGCGCGGATGAATCCGCGCTGGAAGTCTGTGTGAATCGTTCCGGCCGCGAGCGGCGCCGTATCGCCTTCGTGAATCGTCCAGGCGCGCAACTCCTGCTCGCCGGCCGTAAAGAACGTGCGCAGGCCGAGTAGGTGATAGCCGGCGTGAATCAGTCGGTCGAGTCCAGCGGAGTCCACGCCTAGCGAGTGAAGCAGCTCGACCCGCTCTTCGCTTGAAAGCTCGCCCAGCTCGGCTTCGATTTTCGCAGAGAACGGAACGATCTCTGCATGCTCGCCGCTCGCTGCCACCGCAGCACGCAAGGCGCGCAAATGTGGTCCTTCGTCGCCGTGCAGCTCGTGGTCCGTCACATTCGCCGCGTACAGCACCGGTTTGTCCGTCAGCAGCTGCAACGGTCGCAGGATCGCCAGGTCCTCACGCGACGGTTGTGCTTCCCAGAGCGCTTTCCCCTCGTTCAAGACGGCACGCGCACGCTCGAGGACAGGCAGCTCGATTTGCGCGTCTTTTTCACCCGACCGGGCCGAACGCTGCACGCGATCTAATCGACGCTCGACAGACCCCAGATCGGCGAGCGCGAGCTCGAACTCGATCACGTCGCGATCACGGACAGGATCGACAGCCCCCATCACGTGCGTCACGTCGGGATCGTCAAAACAGCGCACGACTTGAACGACTGCGTCAGTCTCGCGGATGTGCGAAAGGAACTTGTTGCCAAGCCCTTCGCCCTGTGACGCCCCCTTCACCAGACCGGCGATGTCGACGAACTGCACCGTCGCCGGGACAACTCGCTTGGGTAGAGGATCCATGACAGCAGCGATGCGGGCGAGGCGCGGATCGGGAACCTCAACGATGCCGACATTCGGCTCGACAGTGCAAAACGGATAGTTCGCCGCGTCAGCTTTCGCTGCCGTGAGTGCATTGAACAGGGATGATTTGCCGACGTTTGGTAAGCCGACGATTGCGAGGGAAAGCAAGGTCGAAAGTCTAAGGTCTAAGGTCTAAGCGTTAGGCGCGGCGGAATCTACCACACTGCACGAATTCGATGCGCGCGGATCGAACAGTGAGTGTAACGTGGCGCTGTGAATCCAATTCCCCACCTCAAGGTCAGCGGCAAGGCGCACGAGCTTTCGCTCCGAATCTTCGAGCAGACCCGCGGTCGCGCCTGGTCGTATGACGCCGTACTGCGTGAACGGCTGCAGCGTAGCGCGCTGGCTATCGTGCTGCACATCATGCGCGGGGCACGGCACGAGAATCGGCACCACTTCCCCCGTGCGCTCGACACCGCGATCGCGGGCCTACGCGAGCTCGCGTATTGCCTCGTTTTCACGCGTGATCTTGGCCTTCTCAGTCCGTCCACGTACGCAACGCTAGAGGCACGCGCGGCGGAGCTAGAGCGCATGCTCATTGGCCTGCGCCATAGACTGCGCTCGTCAGGCGGCGCTTCGCGACCGGGCCGTCGTCTTCCTCGCGCCGGCGCTGCCGCTCCGCCGGCCACCGCGAGGGCGATCCTGAGTGAGGCGCTCGAGCTCGATGGGGCGCCGCAGTCCTTGGCGCCAGACCTGAGCCCGCCGCTTGGCCTCAGTTAGCGCGCGGTCGATCGTAAACGCCGTTGGGTCCAGTGAATCGCTTAACTCGTCCCACCCGAGGGGCGTCGACACTGGGCCTGGCTCTTTTGCGCGCAGGCTAAAGGGCGCGGCTACGCTTTTCCCCCGATCATTCTGGCCCACATCCAGGTACACCGCGTTAGGCGGTCGCGCTGTCAACGCCCGCACCAGCGTAGTCTCGCGCGGATGTCGCGCGGCGACGTGATGCGCGATAATGTCGGCCGCCGTGCGGGCGCTGCTGAATGACGTGCGAGCTGGGAGCGGCAGGTACACATGCATCCCGCGGCCCCCCGAGGTTTTCACGCAAGCCGCCAGTTTCGATTCGTCCAGCACCTCTTTTATCCACAACGCGGTCTGCACGACAAGCGCAAACGCCGCACGCGGACCGGGATCGAGATCGAGCACGATATAGTCGGCGTAGTTTAGCGATCCAATGCGTGACGCCCACGGGTTCAGTTCGATAGCGCCGATCTGCACGCCGTACAGCAAGGTCTTTAGGTCTCCGCCCACAATGCGCGGCTCCATACCGTCCGCGGTACGCACGCGCTCCACGCGCACCTCGTCCGGCGTATTGTCCGGCGCCTTCTGCTGGAAGAAGGCGCCCGCGCGATGAGCGACACCTTCAGGATAGCGCTTGAGAACGAGGGGGCGGTCGCCAATCAGTGGCAAGACGAGCGGTGCCACCGCGGCGTAGTAGCGCATGACGTGACCCTTCGTTAGGCGCGCTTTGGGAAAGTACACCTTGTCCAGATTAGTGACGTCGAGCTTGCTCCCTCCACCGAGTTCGATACTTCCGCGCCCTCCGGCGTCCTCCAGGCGTTCGAGTTGCGCAACGACACTCCCGGAAGCTGCGCGCGTTGGCGCGCGCGCCACGCGCGGCGTTTTGGAAGCTCGTGCACGGCGCTTTTGCATGCTCTTTGGCTCCCGGCCGACTCCGGCGGCGTCTTTGTCGTCGCGCAGGCCCATGAATACTGGGTGGCGCAGCTTTCCATCCGCCGTCCACTCGGTGAAGCGCACCACGACGACTGTTGAGGGCTGTGTCCAGTGTGCGCGCTGATTGGTACGTGGAGACGTGGCGAACGGCGCCGTGCTCTGCTCGAGTCGCGTTAGGCGCTGCATCAGGTCGCGCAGCGAATCGCGCTTGAATCCAGTGCCGGTGTGGCCGGCGTACACCAATTCGCCATCGCGCCAATACCCCAACAACAGCGCACCAAAGTGTTCGCGCGAACGCCGTGGCTCGGTCCACCCGCCTACAACGAACTCCTGCTCGCTCACGATCTTGAGTTTGAGCCAGTCGCGCGTGCGGCTGCCCGGTCGATACGGTGCGTCGACGCGTTTGGCGATGATCCCTTCCCAGCCCGAACGCGCAGCGCGCTGAAGCAGCGAGTCTCCGTTTCCCTGCGTTGTATCCCCAAGCCGCAAGCCTATCGGCACTGACCCAGCAAGAAGCTGCGTTAGCCGGGCGCGCCGAGCGTGCCATGGGAGGCTGACGATGCGCTCATCGCCGTCGACGAGCACATCGAAAGCGACGAGGTCGACGGGGGAGGCATTGGCATGGCGCGCAACAGCGGCGAGGTCGCTGACGTGCCAGCGGGACTGGAGCGCCTGAAACCCGCTGACGGCGCCGCGGGTCGGGCGCCTAACGATTATCTCGCCGTCCAGCACGAACGATTTCCGGCGTCGACGCGCCAGCTCGATCAGCGCGTGCACGACCTCGGGAAACTGGGGGGCACGGTCGATGTTGTTGCGTGTCACCAGCCGGACCCCATCGCGCGTCGCGTACGCCAGCACGCGCATTCCGTCGTACTTCGGTTCGAACGTCCACTGCTCGCCGCTCGGAACTTCGCTCGCCGTCGAGGCGAGCATCGGCGCGACGAGTCGTAGTGCGGCGGGCACCTAGTTGTTAAGCAGTGCGGCGGCGCGTCGCGCGCTTGGGCTTGACCGCGCTCTCGCGCGTCTTCGGCGCGCGTGCCTGCTTGAGACTCGCTTCCAACTTGGCCATGAGGTCGAGCACCTTGCCGTCGCCGCGCTCCACGGTCGGCATCGGCAGATCGGCCTTCTTCCCCTTTGACTTCGCGTCGATGATGCGCAGCAAGTTCGCGCGATACTGGTCCACGTACTTCTCAGGCTCGAAGCTGCTGTGCAGGCTCTCCACGAGCTTCTCCGCCATCTCGATTTCTTTCGGCTTTGACTCGCTCGCCGGCGGAAAGGTGTACTCGCTGGCCGGCACGATCTCATTGGCGAATCGCATGATGTCGACCACGATGGAGTCGCCGGTGACGTGCAGTCCAACGAGGTGCTGCTTCTGTCGCAGGATGATCGTGCCGATGCCGACAACGTTCCGCTTGCGCATCGCTTCTCGAAGGACCGCGTATGCCTTGGTCCCGCCTTTCGCGGGGATGCTGAAGTAAGGCGTTTCGTAGAAGCGCAGATCGATTTCGTCAGCGTCGACGAAGTCGCTGATTTCGATACTGTCGGATTTCTCCACCGCCGCAGTCTTGAAGTCCTGGTCTGTGAGGACAACGAACTCGCCTTTCTCGTATTCGTAGCCCTTCACGATGTCATCCCACGGGACTTCCTTCGCATTGTCCTCGCGCACGCGGTGGTACTTCACCGGCGAGTTGTCCTTCTTGTGTAAGAGGCGGAAGGAGATGTGGTCCGAGCGGACCGCGGCGCGGAGCTCGATAGGGACATTGACGAGCCCGAAGGCGATGGAGCCTTTCCAGATTGCGGCCATAGCGATATCACGTGCGAGAGATGTGCCATGCACACTGGATCAGATCGGCTCGACCAAAGGTCAACCAAGAAGCTTTGAGCGGTCAGCGCCGAGTCTCCAGAATTCAGGATACGTGGGGTCGCTCCAAAGAGCCCAAGTTGCATTACACGGTGCGCACGGAGCGCTAATTCTGGCGCACCGCATCACAAGAATTGGTCATTGCGGTGATCCCACTGATCCTGCGACTCTGGAGACTCGGCACTCAGTACTCAGAGCTCCGTGTTTTGATCTAGATCTTCGTTAGGCGCCGAAGGTCGGCGATTGTGTTTGTTCATCGCCGCGACTATGCCGTCTCGTACCCAGATCTCCACCGCATCGGCCAGCTTCGGTAGCAGCTCATCTACCGCCCCGCGCTCGCTCTTGCCGAACGGCGCAAGCACGAAGTCTGACAGGTCGGCAATCTCACGCTGCGGATCCGCCGGCCTGATGCCGATGCGCAGGCGGGCGTATTCGCGGGTGCCTAACGCCGCCTCAACGCTTCTCAGCCCGTTGTGTCCACCGGCGCTCCCTTGTGCCCGCAGCCGATAGCGGCCCAGGGCAAGGGCCACCTCGTCGACCACCACGAGCAGATCTGATGCTGCGGACCAGCCGTCGCGCCGCTGATAGGGACGCAACACCTGACCGCTCAAGTTCATATAGGTGAGCGGCTTGATCAGCCGAACGCGAGTGTTGCCGACGCGCGCGTCCGCGACGCGCGCGTCGCCGTCGCGCCGCGCGCTCTCGAGGTCCCAGCGCCGCGCGAGGTAGTCGAGCAATAGCCAACCCACATTGTGCCGCGTCCCCTCGTACTCGCGCCCGGGATTGCCCAACCCGACGACGAGCTTCACGTGTTAGGCAGCTGAGGTGAGTGCTACTTCTTCTCCTTCTCGCCAGCAGCCTCTTCGCCTTCCTCCTCGTCACCCTTCCGCTCGCGAATGAGCTCAGGCTCGACCGGCTCGACGACTTCAGCGGTCGGTGTGGGCTCTTCGATCGCTTTCGGCGCCACCACGGTTGCGATCGTCGCTTCGTCGTCCTCCAACGCCTCGACGCCTTCAGGAATCGAGATTTCGCTCAGGTGCAGCGAGTGGCCGATGTTGAGCTGCGTTACATCGACCTCGATGCGTGCGGGGATGTGGGCCGGATCCACGCGCACACGTAACTCACGCATGATCTGGTCAAGAATACCTCCGTCGGTGCGCACACCGGCGGGGACTCCCTGCAGGACGATTGGGATCTTCACTTCCACCTTCTCGCCGGCGATCAGCTCCTGCAAATCGACGTGTATGATGTCGCGCTTGAGCGGATGCCGCTGAATCTGACGGATCAACGTGCGTGCGGTACTACCATCAATCGTTAGGTCGATGACCGTATTCTCGGCCGAGATGTGCTCCAGCAGCCGCATCAGCTCACGCGCGTTGATAGAGAGGGGCTGTGCTTCGCGCGTGCGGCCATAGATCACGCCCGGGACTTGCCCGTCGCGACGCAGCGAGCGCGCGACGCCCTTGCCGGTGCCGTTGCGTTTGGTGGCGGAAAGAGTTGCAGTAGCCATGCGATTAAGACTCGAAGAGGGAGCTGACGGACTCGTGGTAGTGGGTAAAACGGATCGCCTTCGCCAGCAAATCGGCGACCGACAAAATCGTTAGGCGTTCGAACTGCTGCCGCTCGCCGATTTTGATGGAGTTGGTGACGACGACTTCCTTGATCGGCGCCGTCGTGAGACGCTCGACGGCGGGGCCGGAGAGGAGCGCGTGCGTGGCGCAGACATAGATATCCTTCGCGCCCATCGACTTGAGCACTCGCGCTGCTTCGGTCACCGTCCCGGCGGTGTCAATCATGTCATCCGGGATGAGGCAGTCGTGGCCCTCCACGTCACCGACGACGTTCAACACCTCGGCGACGTTAGGCGACGTGCGCCGCTTGTCGATGATGGCAAGTGAACCGTTCAAACGCTTGGCGAAGCCGCGCGCCATCTTCGCCGAGCCGACGTCCGGGGCCACGACCACGGGATCGACGAGCTGCTTGCGGCGAAAATGCGAGACGAGCACTGGCGCGGCGTACAGGTGGTCTACCGGCTTGTCGAAGAACCCCTGCAGCTGGTGCTGATGGAAATCAAGACCGAGTACACGGTCCGCACCGGCTGTCTCGATGAGGTTCGCGATCAGCTTCGCGCCAATCGACACGCGTGGCTGATCTTTGCGATCCTGCCGCCCATAGCCGTAATACGGCAACACGACCGTGATGCGGTCTGCTGATGCACGCTTGGCCGCATCGATCAACAGCAGCATCTCCATGATGTTGTCAGCGGGCGGATTCGTCGGCTGAATGATGAAGACGTCGGCGCCGCGGATGTTTTCGTCGATGCGCACGAAGAGCTCACCATCAGCGAAGCGCGAGAGCGTGACGCGGCACAGATCCACGCCAAGCTGCTCCGCGATCTCCACGCCCAGCGCGCGGTTCGCGTTACCAGAAATCAGCTTGAAGCCGCGGAGCATCGCGGCCGGCTGGACCGGCTCAGCTTGCGCGAGCGCGAAGCCCGCGCCCGAAGACTCATTCATGGCCGCGGAAGGTAGAGGTTAAGCGTGCAAAGTTGGGAAATGCTCGGCGAACCATCGCGTTACCGGCGAGTTGCCCCCGGTGGATTCGAACCACCATTCTCGGATCCAAAGTCCGATGTCCTGCCATTGGACGAGGGGGCAGCAAGCTGCCACGCGGAGCCCCCAAACCTAGTCGATTGGCTGGACTGACTCAACGCGGTCGGCGGTGCTCGTGACGATCGTGCGCACACCCGCTGGAGCGGTGGGAAGCGCGCCCACCGGACGGTCGCAGAGCGCGAATACGGCGGAGCCGGATCCGCTCATGAGGGCGAAGCTGGTAGGATCAGCAGCTCCCACCAGTCCGTCGAGGTACGCCCGCGCCGCCGCCACCAGCGGCAGACGCGCGAAGACCACGGCCTCGAAGTCGTTATGCGCCACGTGCCGCACGTCGCGCCAGGTGACGGGATCTGGAAGTCCGCTGTCGGCAGCCTGCGCAGGGACTTCGCGGTCAGTCCAGCCGCGGCTCTCGTCGAGCCACGCATACGCATCGCGCGTCGCAACGCCGGCCGAAGGGATAGCGAGCACGCACGGGCGCTCGGCAAGTGGTGGAAGTGCGCGCCAGCGGTCGCCGCGCCACGCGGCGAGAGCAAGCGGGGACTCATGTTGTGTGAGAAAGGGGACGTCGGCGCCTAACGCGCGGGCGATCTGCTCCAGATGGTCACGCTCCATCGGTCGCGGGTTGAGCGCATTGAGCGCGCGCAAGACGCCTCCCGCATCAGCGCTGCCGCCACCGAGGCCCGCGCTCACGGGGATGTGTTTTTCGAGGTCGATCTCGAAGCCGGCCGGCCAGCGCGCGAGGTCGGCATAGGCGACCGCCGCGCGCCAGGCGAGGTTTTCCGCGACACGACCAAGTCCGCGTCGCGGCAGCTCGGGACCGGTACAATCGAGTGATCGGGAAGCGCGCGTTAGGCGCACGCTCACAACGTCAGCCAGGGTTAGGCGGCAGAAGATGGTTTCGAGGTGGTGATACCCCGACGCTTCGCGCCCGGCAACGTGCAGAAACAGGTTGATCTTGGCCTGCGCGCGGACGCTCGCCGCAGCCATCGTTAGGTTTGCTGCGTTGCCGGCCGTCCGATGTTGCGGAATGAGAGGCCCATCCGCACAAAATACAACGCCCCGAGCACAGTCACCGGAATGAATGAGAGCAGGTGGAAGCCGATCGCCCAGCTCACCGCGAGATCGCGTGGCACGCCATAGATCGCCAACCCTTCCGTCCCAAAGAACTCGAAGATGCCGAAGAAGCCGGGGGCGGCCGGTGCCGCGACACCAATTGCGATCAGGCTTTGGACGAAGAGCGCCGCAGTGTACGGCGCGTCGATGCCTACCGCCTTCATTCCGATCCAGAACGACAGCGCCGATATGAGCCAGTGAATGGTCGTCCAGAACAGCACGTGCAGGAGCAGTTTCGGACTCCGCAACACAGCGAGCCCGTCGGCGAACGAATGCAGGAGACGTGAAACCCGCTCGACGAAATGCGGGGCAACCGTGGATACGATGCGCTCGAACGCCCGCACGAACTGCTGCGGGAAGAGCGCCAGTAGAAACAGCATAACGAGTGCTGCCACAGCGACCACCGTTGCGATGTAGGCATACGTCCGCACCGGTTGCCCAGCGATCACCGTATCACGCGGAAAGCCCGGGTCCAGCATCGCAACAATCAGCAGCACGATGATGAGAATCGCGTCGAGCACGCGGTCGATCGCGAGCGAAGCGATCGCCGCGGGGAAGCGCACCTCTGATTGCTCGCGCGAGATGGTGTACGCTCGCGCGATCTCACCGGCGCGCGCGGGAATGACATTGTTCACCATCATTCCGATCGCTGTCGCGCGCCACAGCGGCCAGAAGGGGAGCCGCTCCTTGACCGGCCAGAGGATGTAACGCCAGCGCAGCGCGCGCAGCGGATAGATCGACGTGGCAACAACCGTCGCCAACAGGAACAGGAGGAGATTGGACGACCCGAGGACATTGCCAACCGCCGATAACTCGACCCCGCGTAGCGTCCACACGAGCAGCAGAGCGCTGATCGCGATACCGACAACACCGCGCCAACCAAATCTCATTGTCTGTCGATAGTGACTTGCCTAACGGTCATTCGCGGCGCGCGAGCTCGAGCAGGTCGAAAAGCTCCGCCAACGAGGCTTCGTCAGGCGTTGCGCCGGCAGCGCGGGCGCGCTGCATGTCGTCGCGCACCGCGATAGCCCGTTCCAACGCGGCGCGACCGCGGTACAGCAACGATTCGATCGGGACGATGTCATCATCCCCGATGCTCGCCGGCTCGCTGAGCGGCGCCTGCGCGAGCGGCTGAAAGCTCGCAATGCCGGTCTGCAGCAGCGCACGCAATGCCTTTCCAGTTGGCGTGATAGACGGACGCCGCGGCGTTGCCGGCGCAGCTGTACGCGCAGCGCCACCACGCACGGCCGGCTCGGCAGGCACGGCTGGTGAGGACGGTGGTGTCGTGAGCGAGCGCGTGAGCGATGCCAGGGCTTGGCCTAACTCGCCGTTCGCCGGCGCCAACAAGAGCTGCGCAGCAGCTTCCAGAGCACTGAGGCGTCGCGGCGCTAAGATCGACGGTGCCATTGCGGCTTCACCGAAGAAGGCTTCGGCCGCACTCTCGCCCAGGGTGGACGCCGTCTGCTCTAACTGGCGCAGCGTGTTTCGCAGTTCGCGCTCGGCTCGCTCGCGGCCCACATCAGTTGTCGCAGCCCGTGCTTCGGCGACCAAACGAGCAAGGTGCTCAGAGCGCGATACAGTCTCCTTTCGAAAGCGCTCGGCGGGCGACGTAGTTGGCACGGTGCCACGCTGAAGTACGTGCGGTCCGCCGTCGGTGAAATACAGCTCTTCGATGGGGATAATTGCGTCAGCAGAAGGGGTCTCCGCGCCGGCGCTGACAGCTGCGGCCGCGGCGAAGCGCGCGAGCTCCGGGGTGGAAACTGTCGGTTTGCCTAACGTGCGAACTTCGTCGGCCGCGCGCGTCAGGACACTGGCTGCTGCGACCAACAGCTCACGCTGTTGCGCATCTGGTTTCGCACCGACCGGCAGCGCGACGATCGCGCGCTCCAGCAGATCGGCGACGTCGCTGAGTGGCGGAAGCTCTGAGACTGCCGCGATCCCGCGCAATGTGCGCACGCGCGCGAGGGCGTCGTCCAGCGCATGACGCTCGGTCGTCACTTTGAGGTATTGCTCGAGAGCGCTGGCAATGGCTGATGCTTGTAGCGAAATGAAAACCGGCGTCGCCGTTCCTGCCGCCGGAGTCGGCGTTAGACGAGCACCGAGCGGGTGATCGCCCGGCACCAAGGCGCGGAGCTCTTCAACGCGAAAGGTGGCTCTCGTCTGCTCGTTAGGTCCCCAGACACGCAGATTGCGCAGCAAGATGCGCAGATCGTCGACGGCGGAAACGAGCGCTCCCTGGATCATCGCTGTCCACGTCACGTTGCCGTCGCGCACGCCGCGCGCGACGTGTTCGACGGCGAGCGCTAGCGTCGCCATCCCCTCAGCCTTGGCCATTGTCGAGCTGCCGCGCAAAGCGCGCGCCGCGCTCACCAAAGACTGCCCATCCGGGGGCGCGGCGCCCGCGCGCGTCACCATCGCGTCGATGCGATCGATGTATTCGGTCGCTTCGACGACGTAGAAATCGAGCAGGTCGTGAGCTGGCGGTGGAACCATGGAAACTCTTGTGAAGCAGGAACTTACCGGAGCCAGTCAGGGGGCGGCTAGACGCCCTTCCGAGCTGCGTCCATCGCCCCCCTGATCTCGCGTACAGCGGCGCCAATCCCGATATAGACGGCTTGGGCCACGATTGCGTGACCAATGTTCAATTCTTCGATCTCGGGAATGGCAGCGACAGGCCCGACGTTCCCCACTGTTAGGCCGTGGCCAGCATGGACGGCGAGGCCAAGGGACGCCCCACGGGCCCCTGCAGACCGCAAGTTGGCCAGCGGTCGGTCAGACGCCGGTTGATGAGCATAGGGGCCCGTATGTAGCTCGATCGCATCCGCCCCGAGCCCCTTTGACACCTCCACGGCGGACACGTCGGCGTCAATAAACAGGCTAGCTCGACTCCCGGCAGCGCGGATACGCTCGATAGCCGAGCGCAACGCGCCCGGGTCGCGAGTGACGTCGAGCCCTCCCTCTGTTGTGATCTCTTCGCGTCGCTCCGGGACAAGCGTTACCTGATAAGGCCGCAGGCGTTCGGCGATGAGCAACATTTCGTCTGTGCACGCCATTTCGAGGTTGAGCACTGTTCGGATCGCACTCGTCAGGCGCTCAACGTCGTGATCCTGGATGTGGCGGCGGTCTTCGCGGAGGTGAGCAGTGATGCCGTCGACTCCCGCAGCTTCACACAGCACAGCCGCGCGCACGGGGTCTGGGTACGTCGCACCGCGAACCTCGCGGAGCGTCGCGACGTGGTCGACGTTGATGTAGAGACGCAGGGGCTTAGTCACGAGAAGAGAGCCGGCGTCCGTTGCCGCCGCGTGGCATCAGATTTAGCGTTCGGGCGCCCCTCCCGGAGGATAGAGACGTGAAGCGAGAGGTTACACTGCTCGCGATGCTTGCGCTAATCGGTTGCCGGTCCCCCGCGCCTGGCGGCTTGCAGACTGGTGCAGATAGACCGCGCAGGGCGGTCGAGCTGTTCCTAGCAGCCGTTAACGCGCAAGACATTCAGCAGATGTCCGTTGTGTGGGGGACTGAGAAGGGTCCCGCGCGGGATCAGCTCGCGCGTACGGAGCTGGAGCGGCGCGAGATCATCATGCAACAGTGCTTCGCGCACGATCGCTATCGCGTCGTAGATGAACTGCCCGGCGAAGCCGGGAGTCGTATGCTGCGCGTCGAAATCACGCGTGGAAGCGTCACACGCACGCCGCAATTCGTGACCGTGAAAGGTCCGTCCGAGCGCTGGTATGTCATGGACGCTGACATTGCGGCGATGCGCGATCTCTGCCGTCCGAGTTAGCAGGAACTCGCGCGGCTGCTCGCCGATTTATTCCTCGGATATTTCAACCAGCACTCCCGCAGTCGACGACGGATGAAGGAAGGCGATGCGCTTTCCTTCAGCGCCGATTCGCGGCGTTTCGTCGACGAGCCGAACACCGGCCGCGCGACAACGCTCGAGTGTCGCATCGAGGTCATCGACAGCGAAGCAGATGTGATGGATACCAGGGCCGCGTTTCGCGATGAACTTTGCGATGGGTGACGTATCGACTTTCGCTTCGAGGAGTTCGACGAGTGAGTCGCCGGTAACAAGGCCAGCGATGCGAGCCCCATCGGCGTCGTCGAGTTCCGATTCAGAAAGTCCGAGGACGTCCCGATAGAAAGGAAGGGTGTCCTTGAGCGAGCGAACGGCGATACCGATGTGGGCGATGCGCGTGGGCATTGGGTAACTTAGATCAGACCACCGGCAAGTTCACAGGAGAGATAAGAAATGTCATCAGCAGTTGCCGTGACGGATGAGAGCTTCGAGAGTGAGATCGAAAAGCATGCAGGACTCGTCGTCGTGGATTTTTGGGCTGCGTGGTGTGGTCCGTGTCGCGCAATCGGGCCGATCCTCGATCAGCTGGCAGTGGAATACGCCGGGAAAGCGAAGGTCGCGAAGCTTGATGTCGACGCAAACATGAAAACCGCCACGCGTTTCAATGTGCGCTCCATACCCAGCGTCCTGTTCTTCAAGGACGGCAAAGTTGTTGAGACCGTAGTTGGCGCGTATCAGAAGCCGCACTTTGAGGAACGCTTCAAGAAGTACGCAGCCTAACGCTGTCGTGCGACAAGGTCTCCGCATTTTTCTGCGTTAGACGAAAGGCCGGGCAGTCGCCCGGCCTTTCGCGTAGCAGTCTTCTCCGTCCCACATTCCGTGAACGCTTCAAATGCCGGGACTCTTTATGTGGTCAGCACGCCGATCGGCAACCTGGGCGACCTCACGCATCGCGCCGGCGACGTACTGAGTGGCGTCCAGCTCATCTGTGCCGAAGACACGCGGCATGTGCGCAAGTTGCTGAATCGCTACGAAATCCACGCGAAAGTCGTGTCCTATCACGAGCATAACGAGGCACGCACAACGCCGGGATTGGTCGAACGCCTAACGAGCGGCGCGGACATCGCGCTCGTGACGGACGCTGGAACGCCGCTGATTTCCGATCCGGGACAGCGGCTCGTCGCCGCGGCAATCGCCGCCGGTGTGCGCGTCGTTCCGGTACCCGGTCCCTCGGCCGTGCTCGCTGCGCTCGTGGCGTCAGGCATCGATACCTCGACCTTTACATTCGTCGGCTTCCTGCCTCGTTCGGGTGCCCAGCGGCAACGTGTGGTTCAACAGCTCAGCGCGCTGGGCCACACAAGCGTACTTTTTGAGTCGTCAGCACGATTGGCAGCGACTTTGCACGAGTTAGCGGCGGTAGGCTTGGGCGAGCGGCGCGCCGCAGTCGCCCGGGAGCTAACAAAGCAGCACGAGGAGATTCGCCGAGGAACGGTAGCGGAGCTCGGGGCGTACTACGACGCTAACGCGCCCCGGGGTGAGATCGTCATCGTTCTGGAGGGGGCTGCCGAGGGCGAAGCGCCGGACGAGAGCGCGGCGCGCAGCAAAGCCCGGGAACTCTTTGCAGCAGGAAACTCGGCGCGGGACGTAGTTCGGATACTAGTGAATGAGTTCGGCATCGCGCGCAACCGCGCGTACCAATTGACGCAGGAGGAGGATCGGTGAAGCGGCTCCTCGTATCAGCCCTCGCGCTGCTTGGTTTAGGCGCGACGCTCGGCGCCGGTCATTCGGAGCCGCCTCGTCTCGCCATAGCGCGGGTGCAGTACGAGGGTGGCGGTGACTGGTACGCCAATCCGTCGGCGCTCCCCAATCTGCTCAAGGCGATCAACGAGCGCACAACGTTCAAGGTCGAGCCCACCGAGGGACGCGTCACGCTTAACGACGATCGTTTGTTCGACTACGCCATGCTGCACGTTACGGGGCATGGCGAGATCAAATTGTCGGAATCCGAAGTAGGGCGTCTGCGTGACTATCTATTGCGTGGCGGCTTCCTCCACGTCGATGACAACTACGGACTGGATGAAAGCTTCCGACGCGAGATTGCCCGGGTCTTTCCGGATCGGCCTCTCGTGGACGTCCCGCTGACGCATCCGGTCTACCACATTGTGTACGACTTCCCACAGGGGCTGCCGAAGATTCATGAGCACGACAACGCGCCGGCGCGCGGCTACGGCATCTTCATCGGCGACCGCCTCGCGTTGTTTTACAGTTACTCGGCGGACTTGGGGAACGGCTGGGAGGATGTCGGCACATATGCCGAAGATCCCCCGGAACTTCACGAACAGGCGCTACGCATGGGTATTAACCTCTTTGCGTACGCCATAACGAGTAGGCCCGCGTTATGACACTGCGAGCGCTAGTCGAGCGAGAACGCCGAGGTGTGGTGCGTCTAGTTGCCGCCGCGGGGATCACCGCGGCGGTTTGCGTTGCCGCCACACTTTTGGCCCTCGGTACGTTGTTGTTGGCGGACGCGCGCTGGTTGCAGCTCCCGCGCGTCACGCCGTGGCTCATCTGGCTCGCGGTTGTCGCCCTCGTCGTCGGCGCTGTTTGGTTCATGCGGCGTCGTTATGCACGTGTCGCGACGCCGCTCGGTGTCGCGCGCGCCGTGGAGCGGGAGCGCGCCCTGCGTGACGGTTCAGTGCGCACGGCACTCGAAGTGGGTGAGGCAAGCTCGTTAGGTCGACTTGGCGCGGCGCTGGTCGCGGCGCGGCTCGAGGCGTTCGGCACGCCGGTGCTCGTTCCCGGTTTGCGACGGTCGTTGCGGCGCGCGGCGCTGATTGGCGGCGGCCTCGTCGTGCTTGCGGTCGGCGTCCTTACACTTGCCGCTGCGCGATCGTCCGACGGCTGGGCCGCGGTCGTGCACCCGATGCGCGCTTGGCGCGGGACGCTGCTAGGCAATCTGACTATCGAGGACGCGCCAGCATTTGTGGAGCGCGGCGACCTTATCACGGTGCGCGCGCGCGCGCCGGGTAGAGCAGGGGTGACGGTGGTGCAGCGCGCGACAGGTGCGTCGTGGCGTGAGACGGATCTCGCCATGGAAGACGGGAGTGCGCCGCTCCGAATCGGCCCGATCGATGCTGACGTCGCGGTTGCCATTACCGATGGCCGCGCGTGGAGCGATACGGTCCACATTCGCGTGGCCGACCGTCCGTTCCTGGGCGATGTCTCGATCCGCGCTATCTTTCCAGCGTATCTCGACCGGCGCGAGGAGGCTCTGCCGACAGGCGAGCCGGCTCGTATTCCTCGCGGAACGGTCTTAGTACTCGACGGGACGTCTTCGACGGAGCTGACATCAGTGCAGCTCGTCGGCGAGGGGGCACCACTCGCTCTGGTAGCGAACGGGCGCCGCTTTTCTGGGCGCTTTACCGCGACGACGAGCGCACGCCTAACGTGGGACGCGGTGGGAAAGGCGGGGAAGATCGCCGACGTTCCCGAGCCGCTCGAGCTGGAAGTGCTGCCCGATTCGATGCCAACTGTGGAGATCCTCGCTCCTGGGCGCGACACGATCGCGACTGAGGACGATTCAGTGGGCGTCGCGATCCTCGCCACCGACGACCACGGGCTCGCGAACGTGGCGCTGCGTGTGAGCGTGCTGAACGCCGCTGGTGACGAAGGTGAGATGAACGTTAGGCAGCTCTTCTCGCAGCGTAGCCAGCAGTGGTCTGGCGAGACGATGCTGAGTACGCGCGGGATCTCTCCTGGCACGACGCTGCGCCTCGTGGCCGTCGCGACCGACGCATCGCCATGGCGTCAGACGGCACTGAGCAGAGAAGTGCTTATCCGAGTGCCGACGTTGAGCGAAATGCGCGACGCGGCCAGGGCCATCGCGGATTCGACTGTCGCCAAGGCCAATGCGACGACAAACGCGCAGAAGGCATTGGAGCGGAAAACGGCGGATGCCGCGCGTCGACAGCAGCGGCAGCAATCGAATTCGAAAGAGAACCTCTCGTACGAGAACGCAGAACACGCGAAGAACGTCGCCAAGGAGCAGCGCGAGATCGCTGATCGCGTGGATCAGCTCCAGCGCACCGCGCGCGAATTGGAGCGACAGCTAAAGCAAGCCGGGGCACTCGACAGCGGTCTTGCAGCGCGCTTGCGCGAGACGCAGGAATTGCTGAAACAGGCCCTAACGCCGGAGCTCGCGGAGCAGTTGCGCAAGTTGGAGGAATCCGCGCAGCAACTTTCGGGTGAACAGGCGCAGAAGTCGTTGCAGGATCTGGCCGAACAACAGCGCAAGCTGCGCGAGCAGCTGGAAAAGAGCGCTGAAATGCTCAAGCGCGCGGCCATCGAAGGGCAGATGTCCACGCTGCGCGAAGAAGCCAAGGAATTGGCGGAGCGGCAGCGCCAGATGGCGGAGCAGTTAGGCAAGCAGCCGCAATCGGCGGCAGAGAAACAGGCACGCGATCTCGCCAAGCAATCGCGCGAGCTGGCGGAAGACGTGAAGAACCTCGAGCAGCGCCTCGCGCAAGCGAAGGCCGAGGCTGGGAAGGAGCGCGTCTCCGAAGCGACGGAGAAGATCAACGAAGCCGCGCGTGCGATGGAGCGCGCCGCGAACCAGCAGCAGGGAAAAGAACAACAGGGACAGCAGCAGCCAGGCCAACAGCAGCAGGGCCAGCCAGGGCAGCAAGGCCAGCAAGGGCAGCAAGGGCAGCAGCGTCAGGGACAGGCACCGCCTAACGCCGCTGGTCAGGCCGGGCAGCAGGGACAGCAGTCGTCCAGTCAAGCAAAGGGCGAGCAGGGGAAACAACAGGGAGGCAACGCCCAGCAAGGGGGTCAGGAAGCCGCGCGCGAAGCAGCGGAAGCCATGGCGCAGGCTGCCGACCAGCTGGCGAAGGCGCGCGAGCAACAAATCGGGGAATGGAAGTCGGAGCTGACGACAGAGCTTGACCGCGCCATCCAGGAGATGCTGCAGCTGGCGCGCGAACAGCGCACCCTTGAGCAGCAGGCGCGCGACGGCAAGGCGCCTAACGAACTGCGCTCGGAACAGCGCGCGCTGCAGCAAGGCGTGGCCAAGGCGAGCGAACGCCTCGAGGAAGCAGGACGCAAGTCGTCGCTGCTTTCGCAGCGTTCCGTGCGTGCCGTTCAAGACGCCTCCAAAAAAGTTGAGGACGCCACCAAGCGGACCCAAGCCGCGCAATCAGGGCAGCAGATGGCCACGGCGATGCGCGATGCCGGCGACGCGCTAAACCAGGCCGCCGCGTCGCTCGTGCGCGATCGCGAACGTGCCGGCGAAGCCAAATCGGCGTCTGGCTTCCAGGAGATGCTCGAACAGTTGCAGCAGCTCGCGCGGCAGCAGCAGTCGTTGAATCAGTCGATGATGGACCTCCTGCCACGCATGGGCGATGCGCAGGGTAAGCAGCAGGCCCGCTCGCTCGCGCGGCAACAGCGCGAAGTGGCAGCCGGCCTCGACGAAGCGTCCGATCGCGACAACACTGGTCGTGCGGAAGCGATGGCGCGTGAGGCGCGGCAACTCGCGCAGGCACTGGAGTCCGCGGCAGTCGATGCCTCGGTCCTGGAGCGGCAGCAGCGGCTCTTTAGAAAGATGCTGGACGCTGGCTTGTCGCTGGAGAAGGACGATGAGCGTGAGGACCAGGGAAAACGTGAGGCGAAGCCCTGGACGGGCACTGAGGTGTATAATCCGGGCAGCGCGGCGGTGAGTGGAAAGGCGGCATCGAAGTTCCAGTCACCAACATGGAACGACCTCCGAGGCCTAACGCCGGAAGAACGCCGGCTCGTTCTGGAGTACTTCAAGCGCCTCAATGCCGAGAAGCAACCGTAATGGCGCGGCCCTGATCGCCATCGCGCTGGCCCTCACGCTCTGCACTGAGCGCGGGCCAGCGCAGCAGTCCACGTCAAGCGCGCTGAATCGCGCGTTCGAGTTAGAAACGGCAGGCAAATACCGCGAGGCCGTCACGGCATTTCGCGAAGCGCTCGCTGATGCGCCGCTCACCTCGGTGGTTCTGGGCCTCGAGCGCGTCTATTACCAACTCGGCCAAAGCGACTCGCTGCTACCGCTGCTCAAGACGCTGCTTGCGGGGCGCCCGCGCGACCCGACACTGCGAGTCGTGCAGCTGCGCACGCTCGTTATGCTGCATCGCGACATGGACGCCTACGGGACGTTCATCGATTGGGCGAACTCGTCGCCGCGGGAATCGACGCCGTACCGTGAATACGCGCGCTTGCTGCTGGAGCAGAACCGGATCGCCGCAGCGGACTCCATTCTCCAGCTAGCGGCCAGGCAGCTGAGTAGCATGCACGAACTGGCTGCCGAGCTGGCGCAGCTGCGTGCGACAATGGGGCTGTGGGTCCCCTCGGCCATCGCTTGGCGTGAAGCCCTCAAGACCCAAGCGTGGTTGGACCAGGCAGCGGCGTACGCTTTGCTCAGCGCGCCGCCCGAGAAACGCGACTCGTTGCGCAGCGTTCTGCGCGAGGCGCCTGTCGAGCTAGGGGCGCGACGACTACTCGCCGCGCTCGAGCTACGCTGGAATGCACCAGCCGAGGCGTGGTCCGCCTTGCGTGAGGTGCCACCTAACGACAGCACTGCAGCGGCGTGGGTGCAGTTTGCCGGAGAGGTTGAAGCAATGGAAGCATGGGCGGTCGCGCGGGATGCGTACGAGGCGGCCCTTCGCCACGGCACCGCGCCGAGCGTGCGGCTGCGCGCGGCCGCTGTCGCACTCCAGGGGCGTGATCCGGCGGCGACGATCGAGCTGCTGCGTCCCTACGGCGAGCGGCCCGACTCGAGCACGCTGGAAGAGGTCTCCTTGTTGCGAGCGCGTGCCTATTCCTCGTTAGGCGATCCTGCGGCGGTGCGCGGCATTCTCAGTCGAGTAGGCGAGGTCGTGAGCTTCGACATCCGCGACGACATTTCGCGCGAAATCGCTTGGGCATACGTGCGTGCTGGTCAGCTTGATAGTGCCAAGGCGGCGATAGCAGAAACGGGGGATGATCCCCGGGCACGCGCGTGGATCGCTCTCTACGAAGGTGATATGCAGGGGGCGCGTAACAAGCTGCGACAGCTTGGCGAGACTACTGCGGACGCCGTGCTCGCGCAGGCCTTGCTTTCACGTACGCGCGTGACGCGAGCGCCAAAAGCAGGCGGCGCCTTTCTCGCGCTTGCACAACGCGACTCGGCGCGCGCGATCGAATTGTTCATCGGCGCTGCCGTGGAGGTCGCTGAAGGGGCGCCGCTCATGCTCGCCGCCGCTGCTCGACTTGCCAGCAAGCGCCCTGACTCTACCGGTGTCGCACCACACGCCCTCGTGCTCTGGGAACGCATCGTTCGGGAGCACGCGAGTGCCCCTGAAGCTGCCGAAGCCGATCTCGAATGGGCGCGAGCGCTGCGGCGCACGGGTGACAACTCCGGTGCGGTCGTGCGTCTCGAACATTTGCTCCTCACGTATCCCCAAAGTGCGCTCGCACCACAGGCTCGCCGGGAGTTGGACCTGGCGCGCAACGCAATTCCGCGCGCGCAATAGTTTCCCGTCAATGCGAAGCCTTAGCCATCTCGTTCCTCTCGCCCTGCTGGCGTTCGTTCCGCGACTCGGCAGCGCTCAGCACCTGTTGATTCCGATGGACGATGCTCAGCGCCAACACCTGAAGGCGTACGGCCTCACATTCAACGCGCTCAAAGAGGGGATGCGCGCCGAATGGCTGCTTAACTATCGTGGCGGCGCTTTCCTGCTTCCTGACGCGCAAGACGTTAGGCGCCGAGCGACGATCGACGGCGTCGTCTTCGAGCCGCTCGACGGGGCGAAAGTCGCGTCGATTCGTGCCGAGCTATCGGGTTCCAACATGGATGCGGTGCCCCTCGAGAAGGCGCCAAAGATTGCTGTGTACACACCCAAAGAGGCGCCGCCGTGGGATGATGCAGTGACGCTCGCCCTGCAATATGCCGGGATCCCGTACGAGAAGGTGTGGGACGAAGAGGTCGTCAAAGGAGAGCTCACCAAATACGACTGGGTTCACCTGCATCACGAAGATTTCACGGGACAACTGAACAAACTGTACCTCGGCTTCCGCGACACGCCGTGGTTTGTGGCACAGCGCGATCGCTTGCTGTTAACAGCCAAGCAGCTCGGGTTTGGCACGATTCCGATGCTCAAGGGATCCGTGGCGGAGAAGATCCGCCAGTTCGTGGAGCGTGGCGGCTTTCTCTTCGCGATGTGTGGTGCGACGGAGACGTTAGGTTTGGCGATTGCGGCACATCAGACCGATATCGCCGGAAGCTTCGCCGATGGGACGCCAATCGCCGACGACGTGGACGCCAAGATGGATTGGGAGCGAGCATTTGCGTTCACGCGGGCGCACGTGGAGCCATCGCCATTCGTCAATGCGATGAGTGACATCGACGGACATCAGGTCAACGTTCCCGCGCGGCGCCAGCCGTTAGGCCAATTCACTCTCTTTGCATTCTCGGCGAAGCTGGATCCGGTCGCGACGATGCTGGTGCAAGATCACCGCACGGTGATCCCGGATTTCTATGGAGTCACCACCAGCTTTAACAAAACCACCTTGAAACCCGGGGTCACGGTCCTTGCCTACGAGGAGGGAGCTCCCTGGGTGAAGTACATCCACGGTGACTACGGCAAGGGCTCATACACGTTCCTCGGCGGGCACGACCCTGAAGACCCGCAGCACAACATCGGTGCCGCGCCGACCGATCTCTCCCTGCACCCGGCGTCACCTGGTTATCGTTTGATCCTGAATAACGTTCTTTTCCCGGCCGCCAAGAAGAAGCCACTCAAAACCTGAGGCGAGCTGTGAGGTCCCCGAGTCCC